>NZ_JBHSBO010000040.1:0-441509 GCF_042650685.1 Micromonospora sp. GCM10011542 | reverse complement strand
TGCCGGAAGCAACGACCGCGCAGACTCCAGCGCGGACGGCCCGCAGGAGGCCCCCGACGAGGACCGGGAGGACACCGACCGGCCGGAGGGTCCGGACAGTTCGGCGGCGGATGGTCCCGAGGTTCGGAACTCGCCTGTCGACGGGCCACAGGAGGCTCCGGACGAAGACGACACCGACACCGAAGCTGAGGACGCTGCCGCTGAATCCGAGGATTTCGAGCGGGAACTGGAGCTGAAGCCGGACGACCCGCGATACGACGGCGGGCCCTGGGAGCAGGGAAGCACTTCGGAGATCTCCGATGGTGCCGTCGGCAGCCCAGAGGCCAGCCGGCCGGAACCGGAGCCGGCGGACGCCGACGCGCACAGTGCCGACGCGGGCCCGGCGTCCGCCTTGGAGAGTCCGGCCCCGCACGACAGGGTCGGTTCGCAGGCTCCGGACGCCCTAGCCGCTGGGGAAGACGTGCGGTCCCCGACTTCGGACCTGCCGGACACCGAGCGCTCGGACGCCGACCGGCCGGAAATGTCACCTGGGTCCGCGGAGCGGGAGGATCGCGAGCAGGAGCGAGCCGCCGACTTGAACGGCACTCACGAAGATCCTGGTGCGGAGCGAGTCGAACGGCAGCAGGCCGAGGAGCAGTCCGAGGAGCCTGTTCCGCCGCGGGCCGAGCAGGAACGGATCGATCAGGAGCAGGCCGGGGAGCAGAAGCATCAGTCTGGCGAATCGGAACGGACCGAGGGCCAGAGCACCGACGAACAGGACGGACGGATTAGCGAGGCCGAGGAGGATGCCAGGGATGAGGTGAGGGCGAAGATCGCCCAGCAGACTCTGGAGACAATCGGCGTCGAGGGGACTGCCGCGGAGGCCTTATCCGAGGCTTACAAGAACCGAAATCTCATTCTGACCTCGCCGTGGGTCGCCTTGGCGTACGCAAAGGATGCCTGGAAGAACATCAAGGACCGATAATCCGGCCAGCTGAAGTGTCCGGTGGGCACCGACAGCGGCGTCTGGGCCGTGACCTGTTTCGTGGTGCGCAAGGGGTACCGGGGTCGTGGCCTCACCTATCCCCTGGCCCGGGCCGCCGCCCGCTTCGCGCGGGAGCGCGGGGCGCGGGCGGTCGAGGCGTACCCGATGATCGCCGATCCGGTCGAGCCGATCACCTGGGGTGAGGCCCACGTGGGGGTCCGTCAGGTCTTTGAGGACGCCGGGTTCGTGGAGGTCAGCCACCCCACGTGCGGCGGGTGGTCATGCGGATCGACTTTGCCGGCGACCCGTCAGCCTGACGCCGGCCGGGGGCGCTGCTCGTGCCCGTCCGAGGCGGGGATCGGCTTCTCCTCCTCGCCCACCGTCGGTTCCTGCTTCAGCCGGCCGCGTCGGGTGTCCCAGACGTCACGAACCAGGATCTGCACGATGCCGGCGATCGGGATGGCCAGCAGCGCGCCGAGGATGCCGGCCAACTCGACGGCGATGAGGATCGCGATGAGCACGGTCAGCGGGTTGAGCTTCACCGTGCGGGCGAAGATCACCGGCTGGAGCAGGTGGTTCTCCACCTGCTGGTAGACGACGAAGAAGACGATCACCACGATCCCGGCGGTGAGGGAGTGGATGAACGCGGCCAGCGACGCGACGACCGCTCCCAGGGTCGCGCCCACCAGCGGGATCAGGTCGGCGATGCCCACGAACAGTGCGATCAGGCCGGCGTACGGGACGCCGAGCAGGGCCAGCACCCCGTAGGTGAGGGCGCCGCAGATCACGCTGATCAGCAGGTTGCCGGTGATGTACCCGGTGACGGTCCTCGCGCAGTCGCGCCCCACCCGCCGGATGTGCTCGGCGCGGCGGTCGTCGACGAGCGCCAGCGCTCCATCGACGATCTTCGGGGCTTCCAGGACCATCAGGTACGAGAGCACGAAGATCGTCACGACGCCGGCGACGGTGGTGGCCGCCGTCCGCAGCAGAACCAGGCTCTGCCCGCCCAGCCCCGAGGCGTACTCGCGGATGCGGTCGGAGTTGTTCTGCGCGTACTTGAGCAGGTTGAACCGTTCGATGAGGTGGCCGACCGGACCGCGCCCGGCCCGGGCGTCCTCGATGATCTTCGGGAAGTCGTTGGCCACCTGCCCGCCCTCGCGGACCAGGGGGATGACGAAGAGGGCGACCAGGCCGGCCAGCAGACCGAACACCACGATGAAGACCAGCAGGGTCGCGAGCCACCGCCTACACCAGGTGACGTGCTGTTGGGTCCAGCTCACCGCCGGATGCAGGGCCACCGCGAAGAACACCGAGATCACGATCCAGGTCAGCACCTGACGCGTCTCGTACGCCAGGAACAGGAGCAGGAAGGTGGCCAGCACCAGCCCGATGACCACGAGGGTCCGACGCGCGACCGCCCCGGTATCCATACCGCTCATTCTGCCGCCTCTACCCGTGCCGTCCGGGCGAAAACCGGAGGCTCGGTTAGCGTGGTGGGCGTGGGCGCGGACGAGCAGACGCGGCACTGGGAGTTCGTGGCGGCACCGCCGCACAGCGCTCCCGGTGTGTCGTCGATGGTGGGCTATCGGGCGCTCGACGTCCCGGACGCCGTGCACCGAGGCCTGCCGTCGGCCCTGCTCACGTTCATCGTCAGCCTGGACGAGGGGGTCGAGGGCGCGACGAGTGTCGCGGAACTGGCCACGGCCCGTCCGGTCCCGGTGCTGCTCGGCGGGCTGCACCTGGAAGCCAGTCAGGTGCGGCAGCGGCGCGGGCAGGCCGGCGTGCAACTCGCCGTCCACCCGCTGGCCGCCCGGGCGCTGTTCGGGGTGCCCAGCGCCGAACTGAGCGTCACCGACTTCGACGCGACGACGGTGCTCGGCCGGCGGGCGGTCGACCTGCGCGACCGGGCGTGCGAGGCCCGCGGTTGGCGGGAGGCCTTCGCCCTGGTCGCCGGCGCCCTCGCGGACGCCCACCGGAGCCAACGCGACCCGACGGTACGCCCCGAGCTGGCGTACGCCTGGCACCTGCTGGAACGCGCCCGGGGGCGCGTCGGAGTGGGGACGGTCGCCGACCGGGTGGGGCTCAGCGCGCGTCACCTGACCACCCTGTTCCGGCGCGAGGTCGGTCACTCGCCGAAGACGGTGGCCAACCTGATGCGCTTCCAGCACGCCGTGACCCGGATCGGCGACTCGGTGCGCCGACACGGCCGGGTGGACCTGGCCGGCGTCGCGGCGGCGACCGGGTACTACGACCAGGCACACATGACGCGGGAGTTCGTCCGCTTCGCCGGCGTACCGCCGCGGCGGTGGCTCACCGAGGAGTTCCGAAATCTCCAAGACGGTGGCCACGCCGACTGGGCAGAGTGCGGGCATGACAACCACCAACCCGGCCTTGTGGCTGACCCTCCAGGCGAATGACGCCCCTGCCCTGATCGACTACTACGTGGAGACCTTCGGCTTCGTGGTGAGCGCCCGGCACGGCGACGGCGACACCGTCGACCACGCCCAGCTCAACTGGCCCGACGGCATCGGCGGCATCATGCTGGGCAGCCACCGGCCCGGCAACGCCTGGTCCCGGCAGCCGGGCACGGCGGGCGGCTACGTCGTCACCGCCGACCCGGACGCCCTGTACGAGCGCGTCCTCAAGCGCGACGCCGACGTGGTCCGTCCACTGTCCACGACGGACTACGGAGCGCGCGAGTTCATCGTCCGCGACCCGGAGGGCAACCTCTGGTCCTTCGGCGACTACCCCGGCGAGCCGGCACGGGCCTGAGGGGCGTCATGTCCGGTCGCCGGAGCGTGACCCGACTGGTCAGTTGGACGGCATCGCGTCGAGAACACTGGCCGCGCCGCGGTGGCTACCTGCTGCGTCGGGCGGCGCGGACGCCGTAGACCACCGCGGCGACGACGAGCACCACACCCAGAAGCTGCAGGCCCGGCGAGTCGTCGGCCCCCCCGTAGACGACACCGGCGACGCCGAGCGCGATGACCAGAAGTGCGACGAGGTACGTCATGGAATGTCCCTTCCATCCGGGGCGGTTCATTCGTCAACCCACTCGAGCAGGTCACCGGGCTGGCACTCGAGCACCCGGCACATGGCTTCCAGCGTGCTGAACCGGACGGCCTTGGCGCGGCCGTTCTTCAGCACCGCGACGTTCGCCGGGGTGAGCCCGATCCGTTCGGCGAACTCGCCGACACTCATCTTGCGCTTGGCCAACTCGACGTCGATGCGCACGACGATGGGCATCAGATCACCGCTTCCATGTCGCTGCGCAGCGTGGTGGCCTGCCGCAGCAGCGCGCGCATCACCACCATCAACAGCCCCAGTACGGTGACACCGGTCAGCATCAGGAACAGCAGCAGCGGCAGCCCGGGGTCGCCGGCGTTGAAGCCCACGTAGAGGAACACACCCACGAGCACGACCCAGGCGGCGCCGATGGCCCACACGATCGCGTCCACCCAGGGCAGGGAGGCCGTGCTGAAGATGCGGTCGTTCTTGACCAGGGTGAGCAGCTTCCAGGTCGACACAATCACCACCTGGACGCACAGCACCCAGAACACCGTCACGATGGTGGCCGGCCACCTGAGGTAGGCGAAGTCCGGGGACTCCTGCGCCATGTGCCGGAACTGCCCGGGCAGCGAGAAGGTCTGGAACATGACCAGGATCGCGAACAGCAGGACGAGAAAGACTCGGAGGGCGGCAACCGCCCGACGTTCTGTGAGCATGGTATCGACCTTCGCTCGTTACCTATCGAAAGTCAATAGGCGAGCCCTTCGCGTCGTCGACGTGCGTCGCGCAGGGCGACCGCGATGGCGGCGTACAGCGCGATGCCGGAGCCCACCCCGGCGACCACGCCGACCGCCGCCGCGGACCCGCCCAGCGCGTAGATCACGAAGCCGGCCAGCCCGAGCACGGTCATCGCCGCGCCCAGCCCGTGGAAGAGCGGCATGCGCCAGATCCAGGCGAGACCGAAGAAGTGCACACCGACCACCACAGCCACCCAGGCCACCGACACGGCCGAGCGGTGCAGCACGCCGTTGATCACGGCGAGCCCGCCGAAGAGCGCGACCGCCTCCAGGGCGACGATCGACCAGTAGCCGCGGTGGGTGAAGCCGGAGACCGGTGCCCGCGCCTCCGGCGGCGCCGTGCGAGCCGCCCGGACCAGCGCCACGACGAGCAGACCCGCGACGAGCAGACCCACCACGCGGACGACGAGGGGCCACGGGTCGGGCAGACCGCCGCTGTTGACCAGGATGAAGACCGTGCCGAAGCTGAGCGCGATCATCGAACCGATCACGAATCCGGGTGGTCCCTGTCTGTCTCGTGGCGCCATCATGGGCCGATCCTATTGGTGATCATCGGTCTCCGTGATCCGCCGCCGCCCGTCCGACGTCAGCCCGGCTAGGCTGCGCCGGTGACCGGACCATCGCCCCTGACCCGCCTGGAGGTCGAGCCCTCGGGGCTGGCCGTGCTGACCATCGACGCGGGGCCGCTCAACCTCTACACCCTCGCCCTGCACGAGCAGATCGACCGGTCCCTGGACGCGCTGCCGCGCGACACCCGCGCCCTGCTGCTCCGCTTCGACGGTCGGGTGGTCAGCGCCGGCGTGGACGTCGCCCTGTTCGACGCGCAGCAGTCGCCGGAGCAGGCGAAGGTGCTCTTCGACCGGATGCTGGCGCTACCGGAGCGGATCGCGGCGTACGAGTTCCCCACCGTCTTCGCCGCGCACGCGCTCTGCCTGACCTGGGCGTTCGAGGTAGCGGTGGCCTGCGACATCATCCTGGCGGCGCAGCGGGCGAGCTTCGGCCTGGTGGAGAAGGTGGTCGGGTTGACCCCGACCATGGGCGGCACGCAGCGGCTGGCCGCCCGCGCCGGGGTGGGCCGGGCCAAGGAGTTCGTGCTGACCGGCGAGCGCTACCCGGCCTCCACTCTGGAGCGGTGGAACGTGGTGAACCGCGTCCTGCCCGACGACGGCTTCGACGAGGCGGCGCGGGCCTTCACGGCGCAACTCGCCGCCGGCCCGACCCGCGCCCACGCCGCCACGAAGCGGGTGCTCGACCACTTCGCCGCCGGCGGCGTACCGGAGGCCGACCGGCACGTCACCACGATCGCCGCCGAGCTGTACCGCACCGAGGACCTGCGCAACGCGGTGCGGTCCTTCCTCGCCGACGGGCCGGGCCGGGCCACCTTCACCGGCCGTTGACCGCGCTCCTCACCCGCCGCCGAGGGCTGGCCCTCCGGTGCTCTCCCGGATCCTGAGTTCGAACGGCAGGTGCAGGTCGGCGGGGGCGCGAGGTGCTGGACGGGGTCACCGGCAGACCCATCAGGGCGGCTGCCTCCTCGTTGCCGCCGAGGGCGAACACCGCCTGCCCGTACCGGGTGCGTTGTAGCAGCACCGCTCCGGCGACGCAGAGCAGCACCGCGACGTACACCGGCCAGCCGAAGCCGAACAGGGTGCCCCGACCCACGTCGAGCAGGACGGAGTCGCGGGGCACCAGGTACGTCCGCGCGCCCTCGTCGGTCACCGCGAGCAGCTGGCCGCGGGCGCCGAGCAAGCTGGCCAGCGTGACGATGAACGGGGCCATATCTCTGGTACCGGGACCTGGTACGCGATTTCCGCGCCCGGGCCGCTGTTGCGGCCGGTGCCGCAGCGGGTCGGATCGGCCTGTGAGGCGTCACCGGTCCCGCCTAGCGGGTCGTCGGGGCAGTCCGAGGATGAGCACCGCGCCGACGCTGAGGTGCAGCAGCACGAGCGACACCTTGGCGCCGGCGCCTACGCCGCTGAGCGGCCCGAGCAGCAGCGACAGCAGCAGGACCGCGACCGCGATCGAGGTCCACCAGACGCGGGCCCGGGCGGTGGCGCGTTCGAGCACGGCGAGCAGGGCCCACCCGGCCAGCGCCGCGACCGCGGCGGCCACCACGACCGCGGTCACCGTGATCTGCCGGGTGGACGTCGAGGTACGGGCCGCGACGTCGATGCCGATCGCCGAGTGCAGGATCGCGAACTCCGCTGCCGCCACGAGGATCGCACCGGCCGCCACCGCGGCTCGGTGCGGGAGAAGGTTCGTCATGGCAGGAGTCTGCGGACGGGCGGGGGTCGGCGCGTCGGTCCGGACGCCGCGCCGGGTACGTCCGACGGCGGGGCCGGCCCCTACCAAAGGAGGTGGTCTGGCCCGTCGCGGGCCCAGTAGCCTGCGCGGGTGGACGCGGCAACCTGGGCTGGCGGCCCACTGCGGGTGCGGCGGTGGGCCCCGGTGGGCCTGTCGACCGTGGCGCTCGGCGTGCTCGTCGCCGTCGCGCTGTGGACGACGATCCGCTCCGGGCCGGCCGCGCTGGCCGGCGTCGACGCCGCGCTGGCGGTGGCCGCTCTCTCCCTCGTCCCGCTCGTCATCCGCCGTCCGCAGACCGGTGGCGTGCTGGCCGGTCTGCTGGTGGCACTGTCGTCGGTGGTCACCCCGGTGGCGAGCTTCGCGGTGCTGTTCACCGCGCGGCACCGACCGTTCCGGCAGGCCGCGACGGTGACCGTCGTCGGCGTCGCGGGCGAGGCGGTGCAGGGCGCCTGGCGGTCCACGCCCGGCCTGCCCTACGGGTGGCGGCTCGCGCTGATGACCGCCGCGTACGCGGCCCTGCTGGGTTGGGGCACCTGGGCACGAGCCCGGCACGCCCTGCTGGCGGCACTGCGGGACCGGGCGCAGCGGGCCGAGCGGGAGCAGGAACGCCGGGTCGTCGAGGCCCGGGCCGCCGAGCGCAACCGCATCGCCCGGGAGATGCACGACGTGCTGGCCCACCGGCTGTCCCTGCTCGCCACGGCCGCCGGCGCACTGGAGTACCGGCCGGACGCCCCGCCCGAGCGGCTCAGCGCCGCCGCCGGGGTGATCCGCTCCAGCGCGCACCACGCCCTCGACGAGCTGCGCGAGGTGATCACCCTGCTGCGCAGCGACGACACCGACGCGCTGGCCGACGATCCGCTCGGCCAGACCCTCGCCGACCTGCCCCGCCTGGTCGAGGAGGCCTGGGCCGCCGGGCAGCGCGTCGAGGTCGACGGCCCGCTCGACCCGTCGGTCGCGGTCCCACCGGCGCTGGGCCGCACCGCGTACCGGGTGGTGCAGGAGGCGTTGACCAACGCCCGCAAGCACGCGGCGGGCCAGCCGGTCGTGCTCACCCTCGGCGGCGCTCCCGGGGCCGAGCTGACCATCGCGGTGAGCAACCCGACCGCGCCGGACGCCGGTGCCGCCGCGACCGCCGGCAGTGGCCTGATCGGTCTGGCCGAACGGGCCGCCCTCGCCGGCGGGCACGTCGAGCACCACGTCGGCGCCGACGGCCGGTTCTGGCTGACCGCGCGGCTGCCGTGGCCGGCGTGACCGGCCCGATCCGGGTCGTCATCGTCGACGACGACCCGCTGGTCCGGGGCATGCTGACGATGATGCTCGACGGCGCCGACGGGATCGTCGTCGTGGGCGAGGCCGCCGACGGCGGCGCGGCGATCGCCGCGGTGGACCGGCACATGCCCGACGTGGTGCTGATGGACATCCGGATGCCCGGCGTCAACGGCATCACCGCCACCGAACGGCTGCGCCGCCGGCCCCGGCCACCCGAGATCATCGTGCTCACCACGTTCGACACCGACGAGCACGTGCTGCGGGCCCTGCGGGCCGGCGCCAGCGGCTTCCTGCTCAAGGACACCCCGCCGGAGCGGATCAGCCAGGCCGTCCGGGCCGTCGCGGCCGGCAACCCGATGCTGTCGCCGGGCGTCACGCGCCGCCTCATGCAGCGGGTCGCGTCCGGCGCCGAGTCGTACGAGCGGGCGCACACCCGGCTGGGCCTGCTCACGCCCCGGGAACGCGACGTCGTGCGGGCCATCGCGCAGGGACGCTCCAACGCCGAGATCGCCACCGAGCTGCTGATGAGCGTCACCACCGTGAAGGCCCACGTCTCGCACATCCTGACCAAGCTGGACCTCGACAACCGTACTCAGATCGCCCTGCTCGCCCACGACGGGCGGTTGCTCTGACCTATCCTCGGTCGGTGCCCGAGGACCGGATCGCCGATGAGCAGTTGGCCGAGCTGGTGCGCGCCGCGCGCGCCCAGCCACCGCGAGGCGTGACGGACGTCGCGACGATGCGGCAGGCGGCACGTGACCGGGCCGCCGCCCGCACCCCCGGGCCGGCGATGACCACCGTCGACCAGACGATCTCCGGCGTGCCGGTGCGGATCTACCAGCCGGGCGCCCGACCGGTCATCGTCCACCTGCACGGCGGCGGCTTCGTGCTGGGTGATCTCGACACCCACGACGCGCAGGTGCGGCGGCTGGCCGCGGCCACCGCGGCCAGCGTCGTCGCGGTGGACTACCGCCTGGCCCCGGAGCACCCGTGGCCGGCGGCGGTGGACGACGCGACCAGCGTGGTCAGGCAGGTCGCCGACGGTGGGGTGCCCGTCGCGGTGGCCGGTGACTCCGCGGGCGGCCTGATCGCCATCCTCACCGCGCTGCGCCTGCGCGCCGAGGTACCCCTGCTGGCGCAGTTGCTGATCTGCCCCAACGTCGATCCCGGGCTCGGCATGCCGAGCGTCGCCGAGGAGGGGCAGGGCTGGCTGCTCGACGCCGATCAGGTGCGCCGCTGGATCGCCATGTGGCTGCCCGACCCAGCCGTCCGGACCTCGGCGGCCGTCAGCCCGCTCCGCGCGGACCTGCGCGGTCTACCGCCGGCGGTCGTGGTGACGGCCGAACACGACCCGCTGCGGGACGAGGGCGACGCGTACGCGGCCCGACTGGCGGACGCCGGCGTACCGGTCGTCCACCGGTGCGAGCCCGGGCTGGTGCACGACTTCCCGACCCTGCGCGACGCGTCACCGGGCGCCGCGGCGGCGGAGGACCGGTTCCTCGCCGACGTGGCGAGGCTGCTGCGCGACTAGGGTCGGTGCCGACGTCCCCGGTCAGCCGTGGCGGGTCCGCGCCTGGCCGGTGTCGTATGGACGGTGCACGATGGTCGGGCGGACCAGCCATCGACCGGATCGGGCACCTGCGACATGACAACCGAGCAGACCACCTCTCCCCCACACGCCGGCGTCGGCATCGTGGCCGACGGTCTGGTCCAGACCGTCCGGGACGGCCGTCGGATCCTGGACGACATCTCGCTGGCCGTCGAGCCCGGTGAGGTGGTCGCCATCATCGGCGCCAGCGGCGCCGGCAAGACCACCCTGCTGGAGACCCTGGCCGGGGTACGGCGACCCGCGGCGGGCACGGTGCGCAACGACCGCACCGGCGGCGGCGTCCTCCCGGCGGGCGCGATCGGCTTCGTGCCGCAGGACGACATCATCCACCGCGAGCTGCCCCTGGCCCGGACGCTGCGGTACGCGGCCCGGCTGCGCCTGGCGTCGGGCACACCAGCGGCCGAGGTGACCCGGCGGGTCGGCGAGGTGCTGACCGAGCTGCGGCTGAGCGACCGGGCCGCCGTGCCGGTCGGCCGGCTCAGCGGCGGTGAACGCAAGCGCGCCAGCATCGCGGTGGAGCTGCTCACCCGGCCGGGTGTGTTCTTCCTGGACGAACCCACCTCCGGGCTGGACCCGGCGATCGCGGTGGAGCTGCTGCGGGCGCTGCGGATCCTCGCCGACGCGGGCACGACGGTGGTGCTCACCACGCACCAGATCACCGACGTGGACCTCTGCGACCGGGTGGTCGTGCTGACCCGGCAGGGCCGGCTGGCGTTCACCGGCACGCCGGCCGGCGCCCGCGAGTTCTTCGGCCTGCCGTCACTGGCCGAGGTGCACCTGCGCCTCGACGGGGAGGACGATCCGGCAGCCTGGCCGGACCGCTTCGCCGCGTACCGGGACGCCGACCCGCCGGCCGGCGTACCCGAGCCGGGGGGCGTCGCGCCGGAGCGCCGCCCCGTCGGTCGGCTGCGCCAGTGGGGCGTGCTCACCGCCCGGAACGCGGAGATCATCGCCCGCAACCGGCTGACCCTGGCCATCCTGCTCGGCTCGCCGCTGCTGGTGCTCGGCATGTTCGCGATGCTGTTCCGCCCGGGAGCGTTCGACCCAACCCGTCCGAGCCCCAACGTGACGGTGATGATCCTGTTCTGGATCGCCTTCGGTGGCTTCTTCTTCGGGCTCACCTACGGCCTGTTGCAGATCTGCACCGAGCTGCCGATCCTGCGCCGCGAGCGGCTGGCCGGTGTGCGCGTCCTGCTGTACCTGCTGGCGAAGGTCGCGGTGCTGCTGCCGCTGCTGGCCCTGGTGGACCTGGCGCTGCTCGGCGTGCTGCGCAGCATCGACCGGCTGCCGCCGGTCGGCGGCGCGGACTTCGCCGCCCTGTACGCCACACTGCTGCTGTCCTCGGTGGCCGCGCTCGCCCTCGGCCTGCTCTGCTCGGCGGCCGTCTCCGACCCGGCCCAGGCGACGCTTCTGCTGCCGATGCTCTGTTTCCCGCAGGTGCTCTTCGTGGGCGCGATCCTGCCGGTGCCGGCCATGGCCGCCGGCGGGCAGTGGCTCAGCTACGCGATGTCCAACCGCTGGGCGTTCGAGGCCCTGGGCCACACCGCCGGCGTGCAGCGGCTCTGGCGCGACGGCGGCTCCCCGCTGGGTCCGCCGCTGCTCGCCGCGTACGGCGACAGCTTCACCCGGCCGGTCTGGGTGAACTGGCTGATCCTCGGCGGTTTCGTGCTGCTCTTCCTCGGCGCGACCTGGGTGGTGCTGGTACGCGGGCAGGCCCGCCGTGCGGCGTGAGGCCGAGCGGACCGGGTCCCCGGCGGCGCTGCCCGGGTACGCCGCCACCGCCCGGATCGACGAGCTGCGGGCCACCCAGTACCGGCACCTCGACCGGCAGGGTCAGGTCTACCTCGACTACGCCGGAGCCGGGGTGGCCGCCGAGGCGCAGGTGAGCGCCCACCACGACCGACTGCTAGCCGGCCTCTACAGCAACCCGCACTCGGAGAACCCCACCTCGGTGGCGGCCGGTGCGCTGGTCGAGTCGGCCCGGCGCGCGGTGCTTGCCTTCTTCCGCGCCGACCCGACCGAGTACGCCGTCGTATTCACCCCGAACGCCAGCGGCGCCTGCCGGCTGGTCGGCGAGGCGTACGCCTTCGGCCGGGGATCCCCGTTCGTGCTGACCTGGGACAACCACAACTCGGTCAACGGCATCCGGGAGTACGCCCGCTCCGCCGGCGCGCCGGTGCACTACGTGCCGCTGACCGGGCCGGACCTGCGCGCGGCCGAGTCCGACGTGGTCACGGCGCTGACATCGGCCGGGAGTGGGCGGTGGCGCCGGGCGAGGGGCCGGGGGCTGTTCGCGTACCCGGCGCAGAGCAACTTCTCCGGCGTGCAGCACCCGCTGAGCTGGGTGGAGCTGGCCCACCGGCGCGGGTACGACGTGCTGCTCGACGCCGCCGCGTTCGCACCGACCAACCGGCTGGACCTGGGCGCGGTGCGGCCGGACTTCGTCTGCCTGAGCTGGTACAAGTTGTTCGGCTACCCCACCGGCGTGGGCGCGCTGCTGGCCCGTCGCGACGCGCTGGCCCGGTTGCGCCGGCCCTGGTTCGCCGGTGGCACGATCCGGGCGGTCAGTGTGCAGGGCGACTGGCACCGGCCGATGGACGACGAGTCGGCGTTCGAGGACGGCACCCTCAACTTCCTCAGCATCCCGGACGTCGAGTTCGGACTGCGCTGGCTCGACTCCATCGGCGTCGACCTCGTGCACACCCGGGTCGGTGTGCTCACCTCGTGGCTGCTGGACCGGCTCACTGGGCTGCGGCACCGCAGCGGCGTGCCGCTCGTCCAGGTGTACGGGCCGGCGACGGGCGAGGCCCGGGGCGGCACGATCACGTTCAACTTCCGCCACCCGGACGGCTCGCTGGTCGACGAGCGGCTGGTCGCGCTGGAGTCCGCAGCGGCCGGTATCTCGCTGCGTACCGGCTGCTTCTGCAACCCGGGCGCGGGCGAGGGCGCGTTCGGGATCAGCCGCAGCTCGCTGCGCCGCACGCTGCCCGCGCGCCTGCACACCATCGACGAGTACCTCGACGCGCTGCGGCTGCCGACCGGCGGGGCGGTACGCGTCTCGTTCGGCCTGGTCTCAAACGCGGGTGACGCGGAACGCTTCGTCGCCTTCGCCGAGTCGACCTACCTGGACCGGGATGCGGCAGCTGAGACGGCGTTGGCACCCCGGCTGCGCTGCTGAACGCACTCGCACCTGCTCGCATGAGCCGCCGCCGCCCACCGCCACCGGCGGCTCACGCGAGCCGTCGCCAGTCGGGGCCGGTGGGCCGACCGGTCGAGGTGAGGGCGGCGAGCATGACGTCCTCGACCTGCTGGGGCGTCAGTTGCTCTCTGTCGTCCGCGCCCGGCACGTAGGCACCCCAGGAGCGTCCCTCGTTGTCGGCCAGCACCACCCCCACCCCGTCGCGGTGATCACTGACTGCGGCGATGACACCCCACGGGCGGCGGATGTGCACCTGTTGCCGCAGATCCGGGTCGAGTTCGCGCAGCCACCGTCGGACGGTCTCCCGATCGTCGAGCGGCGCCGTCTCGGAGGTGACCCGGAACAGACCAGGGGTGCTCAACAGCTCCGCGACGTCCTGGTGCGCCGACTCCGGTCGGCCGGTCAGCTTCTGTAGCCAGCCCATCTCGCCTCCCCGGCTGATGCGGACGACACCATCGCAGCTCAGGGTGCCCCGCCCCGGGACCCCGCCAAACCTCGTATGCCACGCAGGTCAGCGGGTGTTCGGCGGCTCAAACTCCGCTGATGTCACGAATTGCCGGTGTGATTGTCACCGTGGCGTCATGACTCATCACACTATGAACACGGATCCTCCGCTCGCAGGATTGACGCCAACCAACCAGGTGGCGGAGGCGAGCAGGATGGATGATCGGTACGACTCGTACTGCGCGGTCGACCCGCTCTTCTACGACTCCCTGTCGACGGCGTCGACGGCGATCCGGTACGCGGCCGACCGACCGCTGCCGGACGGTTGGGAGTGCGAGGTCAAGGACGACTGGCTGGTGTACGGGCCGATCGGCGGCCGCCTCCCCCAGCAGGGCTGGAAGATCCACATCTCGGCCCGGCTCGACAACGCCGAGCGGGTACTCGCCCGGGTGCTGGACTACTGCCAGCCCCGCGGCATCCCGGTCAAGCACCTGCGCGGTCCGCGGCTGCTGCTCATGCGCAACAGCAAGTACGCGCGCCGCGGCAGCAGTGGCAAGTTCATCACCGTCTACCCGCGAGATGACGCGGAGCTGGAACTGACCGCCAAGGAGCTGGCCGATCTGCTCGACGGCGAGCCGGGGCCGTACGTCCTCAGCGACCTGCGCTACGGCGCCGGCCCGGTCTATCTGCGCTACGGCGGCTTCGCCGCCCGGTACTGCCTCTCCCCCGACGGCCAGGTCGTCCCGGCGATCGAGGACCAGCACGGCCGGCTCGTGCCGGACCGGCGGGACCCGGTGTTCCACGTGCCGGAGTGGGTGGCCCTGCCGGACTTCCTCGCCCCGCACCTGGCGGCCCGCAACGCCACCACCACCGGCGACCTGCCGTACCGGATCGAAAAGGTGATCCACTTCTCCAACGGCGGTGGGCTGTACGAGGCCCGGGACACCCGCACGGACCAGCGCGTGGTGTTGAAGGAGGCCCGCCCGCACGCCGGCCTGGACTCCACCGGCACCGACGCGGTGACCCGGCTGCACCGCGAGTCGGAGATGCTGACCCGGCTGGCGGACGTGCCGCACCTGGTGCGGGTGCACGACCGGTTCACCCTCGGCGAGCACGAGTTCCTGGCACTGTCCTACGTCGACGCCCAGCCGCTCAACCGGCTGGTCGTCGAGCGGCACCCGCTGGTGCACCCCGACGCCGACCGGGCCGAGTACACCCGCTGGGCGCTCGACGTGCAGCGGCAGGTCGCCGAGGCGGTCGCGGCGATCCACGCCCACGGCGTGGTCTACGGCGACCTGCACATGTTCAACATCCTGGTGGCCGACGACGGGACCGTCACCCTGGTCGACTTCGAGGTGGCCGCCCCGGTCGACGGGGCGACCCGGCCCGCCCTGCGCAACCAGGCGTTCGCCGCCCCGCGCGACCGCACCGGCACCGACGTCGACCGGTACGCGCTGGCCTGCCTGCGGATCGCGCTGTTCCTCCCGCTGACGGCCATGCTGCGCCTGGCCCCGGGCAAGGCGGCGCACCTGGCCGAGGTGGTGGCGGAGCACTTCCCGGTGCCCCGGGATCTGCTGGACGAGGCGGTCGCCGTTATCGACGGGCCCGCCGGGTCGGCGCGGACCGCTGACCGGCCCGGCTCGGACTGCACCCGGATCGACCCGGACGACTGGCCGGGGCTGCGCGACCGACTCGCCGGCGCGATCGTGGCCAGCGCCACCCCGCACCGCGACGACCGGCTCTTTCCCGGCGACATCCAGCAGTTCAGCGGCCCCGACGGCGGCCTCAACGTCGCCCACGGCGCGGCCGGGGTGCTCTGGGCGCTGCACGCCACCGGCGCGGCGGTCACCCCCGAGCACGAGCAGTGGCTGGTCGACCGGGTTCGGGAACCGGCCTCCGGCACCCGGCTCGGTTTCTACGACGGGCTGCACGGCATCGCGTACGTGCTGGACCGGCTGGGCCGACGCGACGAGGCGCTGCGGCTGCTCGACACCTGCCTCGCCGAGCCGTGGCAGTCCCTCGGCTCCGATTTGGTCAGCGGGCTGTCCGGGATCGCGCTGAACCTCGCCCACTTCGCCGACGCCACCGGGGACCGCCGCTATTCCGACGCCGCCCGCGAGGCGGCCGGCCTGGTCACCGCCCGGCTCGGCGAGGTGGAGTCGGTCCCGGAGATCAGCGGGGGCCGGCACCCGTGGGCGGGGCTGACCCGTGGCGGCGCCGGCGTCGCCCTGATGCTGCTGCGGATGTACGAGCGCGACGGCGACCCGGCGCTGCTCGACCACGCCGGCACCGCGCTGCGGCAGGACCTGCGCCGGTGCGTGCTGCGGGAGGAGGACCACCTGGAGGTCAACGAGGGGTGGCGGACGATGCCGTACCTCGCGCACGGCAGCGTGGGCATCGGGCTGGTGCTCGACCAGTACCTGGCGCACCGGCCCGACGAGGAACTGCACGACAGATCCCGGGCCATCCGCCGCTGCGCCGACTTCCCGTTCTACGCACAGTCCGGGCTGTTCGCCGGGCGCGCCGGGATCGTCGCCTACCTTGCCGAGCGGGGCGAGCTGGACGCGGCCCGCCACCAGGGCCGGCTGCTGAGCTGGCACGCGCTGCCCTACCGGGGGCTGCCCGCCTTCCCGGGCGAGCAGTTGCTGCGTCTGTCGATGGACCTCGCCACCGGAACGGCTGGGGTGCTGGTCGCCCTGGCGGCGAGCCGTCCGGAGCGCACCGTACGACTGCCGTTCCTCGCGCCGCTGACCGACGCGGCGCCCGCACCGGCCGGCGGTTGACCGGCCCACCAGCTCCCCGGGGGTCACTCCGGGGCCGACCAACCATCCGAGACACGGAGGAGGTGAATTCGAATGGCTCTGCTGGACCTCCAGGGAATGGAGCTGCCGGCCGCTGAGCGGACCGGCGGCGGCAGCCGCGCCAGCCTGCTGCTCTGCGGTGACAGCTCGCTGAGCGTCACCACCTGCAACTGAGCGCGACGGTCACCACTGCGGTGACCGCGGCCCACCGAACCAGGAACGAATCGACGACAGGAAAGAGGTAAGGACATGGCTCTTCTCGACCTGCAGGGGATGGAACTGCCCACCGCCGAGCGGACCGGCGGCGGCAGCCGCGCCAGCCTGCTGCTCTGCGGCGACAGCTCGCTGAGCGTCACCACCTGTAACTGACGCGAGTTCGCCTGGTCCCGGGCCGGTTTCCGCCGGCCCGGGGCCGCGCTCATGGGAGGCGTGGATGACGTCAGCGGACCGGCTCCTGGTACGGGCCGTGCGCGCCGCCGGGTGGTGGACGCCGGCGCTGCTGGTCGTCACGCTGCTCGGGGTGGCCGCCGAGCTGGCGTTGCCCGCCGTCCTCGGCCGCGCCGTCGACGCCGCCGTCGGCGCCGCACCGGCGTCCTCACCGTACGGTTGGCTTCCCGTCGTCGTCGGGCTCGTCGCGGTCATCGTGGTCACCGACGCGCTGCGCGACTACGGCACGGGCACCGCCGCGGCCCGCTCCACCGCCGCACTGCGACACCTGCTGGTGCGGCACATCTTCGCCCTGGATCCCCGGCGCGCGGCCCGGCATCCGGTCGGTGACCTGGTGGGCCGGTTGGTCGGGCAGGTCGCCGACGCGGGGCAGGCCGCTCCGACGGCCGTGCTGGCCGTCACCGCCACCGTGCCGCCGCTGGGCAGTCTGGTGGCGCTCACCCTGATCGACCCGTGGCTCGGTCTGACCTTCGTCGTGGGGCTGGTGGTGCTGGGCGTCCTGCTGCGGACCTTCGTCGCCGACGCCTCGGCGGCCGTCGCCGGCTACCAGCAGTCCCAGGGGAATCTCGCCGGGCGCCTGGTCGAGGCTCTGGCCGGGGCGCGGACTATCGCCGCCGCCGGCACGGCGGAGAAGGAGGTCGCCCGGATCCTGGAGCCGGTCGGGGCGCTGCGCCAGCACGGTGCGCGTACCTGGGCGGTGCTGGCCCGGGCGGCGGCCCGCGGCGCCGTGGTCAGCCCGCTGCTCCAGGTCGCCGTGGTCGCGGTCGGCGGGTTGGCGCTCGCCGCCGGCCGGCTCAGCCCCGGCGAACTGCTGGCCGCCGTGCAGTACGCGGCCCTCGGCGCGGGGCTGGGCGCCGTGGTGAGCACGCTCAACAAGCTGGTCCGGGCGCGGGCCGGCTGTCGGCGTGCCGTGGACGTGCTGGGCGAGCCGGTCCGCCGCTTCGGCACCCGGGTCCTGCCTCCCGGGCGGGGTGACCTGCGGCTGTGTGGGGTCACCGTCCGTGCCGACGACGGGCGGGTTCTGCTCGACCGGGTCGACCTGCACGTACCGGGCGGGGCGCTGGTCGCCGTGGTGGGCCCGTCCGGCTCTGGAAAGTCCCTGCTGGCGGCCGTCGCGGGCCGGCTGCGCGACCCGGACGAGGGCCAGGTACGCCTGGACGGCGTGCCGCTGCCGGAGCTCAGCCACACGGCGCTGCACACGGCGGTGGGCTACGGGTTCGAGCGGCCGGTGCTGGTCGGTGAGACCGTCCGCGAGGCCGTCGGGTACGGGATGGACCCGGTGCCGGTGGCCCGGGCGGCGGCCATCCACGACTTCGTTGAGCGGCTGCCCGCCCGCTACGACACGCCGCTGGCCGACGTGGCGATGTCGGGTGGGGAACGGCAACGCCTCGGGCTGGCCCGGGCGATGCGTGCCGACCGGCTGCTGATCCTCGACGACGCGCTGTCCAGCCTGGACACCGTCACCGCCTACCGGGTCGGCCGGGCGCTGACCGCGGCGGCGGACCGGCGTACCCGGCTGGTGGTGGGCTACCGGGTACCGACCGCCGCCGCCGCGGACCTGGTGGTGTGGCTCGACGGCGGGCGGGTGCGGGCCGTCGGCCCGCACCTGCTGCTCTGGGCCGACCCGGCCTACCGGGCGGTGTTCCGGTCGTGACCACGGTCGGCGCGGTGGTCCGGGCGGCGCTGCGCGGCCGGCGGGGGGCGCTGTGGCGGCTGGCCGGCTGGTCGGTGGCCGAGTCGCTGCCGGCGGCCGGCGCGGGCCTGCTGACCGCGTGGGCCGTCGACGACGGTTTCCTGGCCGGCCGGCCGCTGGTCGGCCTGCTCTGGCTGACGCTGCTGGCCGCCGCCGTGCTGGTGGGAGCGGTCGGCACCGCCCGCGCCTACGCGCTGCTCGGTGACGTGGTCGAGCCGTTCCGCGACGAGTTGCTGCACCGGGTGGTCGCCGCGGCGGTGGGACAGGCGACGGCCGCCGGAGGTCGCGGCGACGACGCCGTGGTGGCCCGGTTGACCCACCAGGTGGAGTTGGTCCGCGACACCTGGGCGGGGCTGCTCATGGTGGTCCGGGGCTTCGTGTTCGCTGCGGGCGCCGCGCTGCTCGGTCTGGTCTCGCTGGCCCCGCCGGTCGCCCTGGTGGTGGCCGTGCCGGTGCTCGCCGGGCTGGGCCTGTTCGTCCTGGCGCTTCCGGCGATGGTCGCGCGGCAGCGGCAGTACGTGCTCGCCGACGAACGACTGGGCCGGGTGGCGGTCACCGCCGTGTCCGGGCACCGCGACGTGGTCGCCAGCGGCGCCCGGGACCGGACGGCCGGCTGGGTGGGCGCGCACGTCGACACCCAGGCGCGGGTGGAACGCCGACTGGCCACCATGGCCGCCACGCGGGCGTTGACGCTGGCCGTCGGCGGCTGGCTGCCGGTGCTGGCGGTGTTGCTGTGCGCCCGCTGGCTGGTCGACCAGGGCGTCGGCCCGGGAGCGGTGTTGGGCGCGCTGATCTACGTGGTGCGCGGGGTGCAGCCCGCCCTGCACACCCTGGTGCAGGGGGTGGCCGCCGGTGGCCTCCGCTTCGCCGTCACCCTCGACCGGCTGCTGCGTACCAGTGCGGACTTCGACGCCACGCCGCCGCGTCCGGCCGCCCCGGTGAGCGCGCCGCGTCCAGCCGCCGCGGCGCCGGCGCTGCGCCTGCGCGGGGTCAGCTTCCGGTACGGGCCCCGCGCCGCACCGGTGCTCGACGGGTTCGACCTGGACGTGCCCGACGGGGACCACCTCGCGATCGTCGGCGCCAGCGGGATCGGCAAGTCCACCCTGGCCAACCTGGTCGCCGGGATCCTGCGCCCGCAGGCCGGGCAGGTACGCCTCGCGGGCCTGCCGGTGGCCGGTGCCAGCCCGGCCGAGCTGGCCCGTCGGCGGGTGCTGATCCCGCAGGAGGCGTACGTCTTCACGGCGTCGGTACGCGACAACCTGACGTACCTGCGCCCGGACGTGCCGCAGGCGGTCCTGGATCGGGCGGTGGCGCGGCTGGACCTCACCGGCCTGGTGGGCCGGCTCGGCGGCTACGACGCGATCCTGCGCCCGGCGGACCTCTCCGCCGGCGAGCGGCAACAGGTCGCCCTGCTGCGGGCCTGGTTGTCGCCGGCCCGGTTGGTGATCCTCGACGAGGCGACCTGCCACCTCGACCCGCCGACCGAGGCGCGTCTGGAGCTGGCCTTCGCCGAGCGGCCGGGCACCCTGGTGGTGATCGCGCACCGGGTCAGTTCCGCGTTGCGCGCGCGCCGGGTGCTGCTGCTGGACGGCGCCACGGCCACGGTAGACGATCACGACGGACTGCTGGCCCGATCCGCCACCTACCGCGAGCTTGTCGGATATTGGACAGACGGCCCAGATCAGGTCAGATCCAGCCCGACTCCCGGGCAATTCGGACAGCGTCCAGACGGGTACGCGCACCGGTCTTGGCCATGATGCGTGACAGGTGGTTGCGTACCGTCCCCGCCGAGAGGGCCAGCTTCCGCGCGATCTCCCGCACCGGGTGACCCTCGGCGACGATGTCCAGGACCTCCCGCTCGCG
The DNA here is from genome assembly GCF_042650685.1 of Micromonospora sp. GCM10011542. Lineage (NCBI taxonomy): Bacteria > Bacillati > Actinomycetota > Actinomycetes > Micromonosporales > Micromonosporaceae > Micromonospora > Micromonospora sp. GCM10011542. The sequence continues at coordinate 421,110 of NZ_JBHSBO010000040.1, read as the reverse complement.
TGGGGTCAGCGGGTTGTCGTCGCCGGCGAGCGCGGCGACCACCAGATCGGGATCGAGGACCAGCCCTCCGGCCGCGAGGTCACGGACGCCGTCGGCGATCCGCTGGGGCGCCACGTCGCGGCTGAGCAGGCCGAGGCACCGGCCGTGTTCGGCGATGAGCGGGCGCACCCGGGCCGCCCGACGTGGCTCGACCAGCATGAGCAGGCGGCCCCCGTCGGGCTGCGCGGACGCCAGTGCGGCGGTCATCTGGCACAGGTCGTCGAACGGCACGATCCGCACGTCGAGCACGGCGACGTCCGGGCGTTCGGCCCGGAGGGCGGCGCAGAAGCCGTGCGGGCTGTCCGTCTCGCCCACCACGTCGATGCCCGCCTCCGCGGCGAGATAGTGGGCGAGTGCACCCCGGACCAACTCGCCCTGCAGAGCGAGCACCGTTCGCACCATGCCGATCCCCCCATCGTGGACCCCCGTCCGCTGACAATGCGTACGCGCGGAAATACACGCAGTTAGGGATCCTAGGACAGTGCGTCGGTTGGCAACACCCCCGACACATGCCGGCGGCGTCAGATCCAGCCGGCGTCCTGGGCGCGGCGGACCGCCTCCCACCGATTCCGCGCGCCGGTCTTGCGCAACAGTGTCGACATGTGGTTACGCACCGTTCCCGGGGCCAGGAAGAGCGCGGCGGCGATCTCCTTGGACCGCAGCCCCCGGGCCGCCGCCGCGGCGACCTCCCGTTCGCGTTCGGTCAGCGGGTTGACCGACGCCTCGATGGCGGCCAACGCGGTGAGCGGGTCGATTCTGCGCTGTCCCCGCGCGACCGCCCGCAACTCGCTGAGCAGGTCGGCGGGGGGCACGTCCTTGGCGATGACACCGCGCACCCGGGCGCCGAGCGCCCGGCGCAGCATCCGCGGGGTACGCCGGCCGGTCAGCAGGACGACGACGCAGTGCGGCACCACCCTGTGCAGGCGCCCGGTCAGCGCCGGCAGATCGTCGAGCACATCGAGATCGGCCAGGACCAGATCGACCGCGCGGTCACCGGCCAGGCCCGGTACGTCCCCGGCGGGGTCGGTCTCGGCCACCACCTCGAAGTCCGGCGCCGCGTCGAGCACCGACACGAGGACGCCGCGCAACAGGCCCGGTTCGCCGACGACGGCGACCCGCACCGCGGAGCGGCCCTCCGCGTCCGGCGGCGCCTCCGACCGACCCGGTTCCCGACCGGAAAGCGAGAGCGCACTGGTTGCCATGGCCCTCCTCGGGCGGACGCGACCGGGCTGCCGGACGGCCGCTGGCGCACACCCCCCGCGCCACGGCGTCCCGCCCGTGTGGACATCTGACCTGGGCGATCCTCGACCAGGATATGGCCTGCGCGGCCGACCCGCCCCTCGGCAGGGTCAGTCGATGACGGCGCTGCGGCGCTCCAGCAGGAGCACGTCCCGCCACCGACCGTGGTGGCGGCCGACGCGTTCGCGGGTGCCGATGACCCGGAAGCCGGCCCGCCGGTGCAGGGCCAGGCTGGCGGTGTTCTCCGGGAAGACGCCGGACTGGATCGTCCAGATCCCGGCCGCCTCGGTCGAGGCGATCAGCGCGTCCAGCAGCAGTCGCGCGACACCACGACCCCGGGCGGCGGGGTCGACGTAGACGGAGTGCTCCACCACGCCGGCGTACACCGCGCGGGCAGAGGTCGGTGACACGGCGACCCAGCCGAGGACGGTCCCGCCCCCGTCGACGGCGACGAAGCGGTGGTCGGCCAGCCTGGCGGCGTGAAACACCGGCCAGGTCGGCGCGATGGTCTCGAAGCTGGCGTCGCCCGCGTCGAGACCGGCCTGGTAGATGGCCAGCACCGCCTCGGCGTCGGAGGCCGTCATGGGTCGAACGCTGACATCGGACCGCACGCACTCCATCCTGACCTGTACCGGCGCCGCTTTGACAGGGCGGGTGCTACTCAGCAAGAATTGAGTCAATGAGCGCTGACCTTTCCCTGGTCGGGCGTGCGCGGATCCACGCCGCGCTCGGCGAGCCGGCACGCCTGGCGATCGTGGACGCGCTCAGCCTGGGCGACGCCTCCCCCGGCGAGATCGCCCGCACCCTCGACCTGCCGAGCAACCTGGTCGCCCACCACGTCAGGGTCCTCGCCGACGCGGGCCTCGTCGACCGTGCCCGCTCCGAGGGCGACCGGCGCCGCACCTACCTGCGGCTGCGGCCGGGAGCCCTGGCCACCCTGACCCGGCCCCCGCTGTCCGGCGTGGGCCGGGTGGTCTTCGTGTGCACCCACAACTCCGCCCGCTCCCAACTCGCCGCCGCCCTCTGGTCCGACCGCACACACACCGTCGCCGCCTCCGCCGGCACGACGCCGGCTCCCCGGGTGCACCCCCGCGCGGTGGCGGTGGCCGACCGCCACGGCCTGCGCCTGGACCCGACCGGCACCGCGCACGTCTCCGACGTGGTGCGCGCGGACGACCTGCTGATCGCCGTCTGCGACAACGCGCACGAACAGCTCACCGGGCCGGTCCGTCCCCGGCTGCACTGGTCGGTCCCCGACCCGGCCCGGGTCGACACCGACGACGCGTTCGAGGCCGCCTTCGCCGACCTGGCCGACCGCGTCGAACGGGTCGCCCCCGCCATCCGGCCCTCCACCACCCGATGAACCGCAGACCCGGCCAGCCCGTGGCCCGGCGTCACGCACCTGGGAGAGCACAGACCATGACGACCGCACCCTGGCGACGCCTGCTGGCCGAGTTCACCGGCACCGCCCTGCTGGTCGCCGTCGTCGTCGGCTCCGGCGTCATGGCGGCCACCCTCTCCCCCGACGACGTCGGCCTGCAGTTGCTGGAGAACTCGATCGCCACCGCGCTCGGCCTGGGCGCGCTCATTCTCATCTTCGGCCCGGTCTCGGGTGCCCACTTCAACCCCGTGGTGTCGGCCGCCGACTGGTTCCTCGGCCGCCGCGCCGGCACCGGCCTCACCGCCCGGGACCTCGCCGGCTACACGGTCGCCCAGATCCTCGGCGCGATCGGCGGGTCCATCCTGGCCAACCTCATGTTCGACCTGGCCGCCGTCGACCTGTCCGACAAGGACCGTTCGGCCGGGCACCTCTGGCTCGGCGAGGTGGTCGCCACCACCGGGCTGATACTGCTCGTCTTCGCGCTGGCCCGCTCCGGCCGCGCCCCGGTCGCGCCCGCCGCCGTCGGGGCGTACATCGGGGCCGCGTACTGGTTCACCTCGTCGACCTCGTTCGCCAACCCGGCGGTGACCATCGGGCGAGCGTTCACCGACACGTTCGCCGGCATCGCTCCCGCCTCGGTGCCCGGCTTCGTCCTCGCCCAACTCGTCGGCCTCGCCGTCGGCGTCGGCCTGCTGCTGGCCCTCTATCCCGACGCCGGCCAGGCCGCCGACCGGGTCGTCGTCCCCACCGACGACGCCGCGCTCGACCACCACGCATGAACCGCCAGAGAGGCCTCTGATGTCCGACAAGCCCAGCGTCCTGTTCGTCTGCGTACACAACGCCGGTCGCTCCCAGATGGCCGCCGGCTGGCTGCGCCACCTTGCCGGCGACACCGTCGAGGTACGCTCCGCCGGCTCCGCGCCCGCCGAGACCGTCAACCCGGCCGCGGTCGAGGCGATGCGGGAGGTCGGCATCGACCTCACCGACCAGACCCCGAAACTCCTCGAGTACGCCACCGCCGAATCCTCCGACGTCATCGTCACTATGGGCTGCGGCGACGCCTGCCCGGTCTTCCCCGGCAAGCGCTACGAGGACTGGAAGCTCGACGACCCGGCGGGCAGGGGCGTGGAAGCCGTACGACCGATCCGCGACGAGATCCGCGCGCGGGTCGAGACGCTGCTCGCCGAGCTGCGCCCGAGCACGGATCAGGAGCAGTCGAAGCGGTAGTCGAACGGCCGGTCGGGGCAGGACGCGCAGACGAACAGGTAGATGCCTCCGGCGTCGCCGAGCATCAGTCCAGCCGGGTTCTGGATCGCCCGCCACGGATGGTCGTCCGCGCTGTCGAAGCCCCAACCGGCCATCGCCGGCCTCTCCTCGAGCGGGATCCACCGCCGCTCGTCGCCACGGCTGAACTCGCACGTGGCCACGGTGAGCAGATGCTCCATCGGGGCACCGCACGTACACACCGGCCAGTCCGGCGACTGGGTCCAGCCGGGATAACCGCCGACCTTGATCCCCGAGGCGACGGCCAGATCGGTCTCGTACTCCCAGCCCGTGTCCGCCTCAAGCTGCTGCATGGTCCGCCGGATCTGGGACCGCACCTCGTCCGGCAGATCGTGGGTGGGGTACTCGGTCACCGGCTCCGGGTCGACGACGCACGGGTCCGGTACGTACTCCGGGTCCGCGTCCTGATGCGGGGCGGGCATCGTGGTCAGCAGGGCGCCGATGTCGGCGCGTCGACGCCACCGCAGCTCGGGTCGGGGTGCGCTCCACGGGTCGTGGTCGAACGGGCACCACAGCACCTGGAGCACGTCCGTGCCCTCGGGAAACGGAATGCCGGAAATGTCGTCGGCGAACAGCTGCGCGACCGGCACGAGCGGCACCTCAGCCGGGTCCGGAGCGTCGTCGAAGTGGTCGTAGGCACCGTCGCCGACGCAGATCGGCCACGGTTCGTCGGCCGGCCACAGCAGCGGCCCGCCCACGGAACTCTGCTCGGCCGTCGGCGAGCCCCGCCGCGGATGCAGGCGGATCGTGGTCCGCGCGAACGGAATCACCTGCGGGAAGATTCGCGGCATGTCAACCGGGCCGGGCGGCGTGGTGTGCACGGCCCGGAGCCTAGAGCCCCCCACCGTCACCCTGGACCGTCGCCCGCCGCAACAGCGCGTCGATCTCCGCGCGCAGCACCGGCCACTCCTCAGGGAGGGCGTAGGTCATCACGAAGGACGACCCGCTCCGCCCGCAGGCGCCGCCGACGGTCTGCGCATGGCCCGCTCAGCCCACCAGCGGTCACCGGCGTTGCGGTGGGCCAGCGCATGACGTAGGTTTTCGTGCACGCCGTCGAGCTGGAAGGAGGTCAGAACAATGTCCGATGTTCTGCGCCCCCTCCGCGCACCGGCGTCCACGCGGAGCTGATCCGGGGCGCACGCTTGCCGGAGGTTCAGCCCATGACCGACCTGGTCATCCGTCCGCTCGTCGCGGGCGAGGAAAATCTTTTCGACTCGATGCCCGACCCGCTGCCCCAACTGCGCCAGGTCGGCTACGCCGACGGGGTCGCCGGCGGCGGCTACCGTCCCGAGACCACCTGGGTCGCGCTGCGCGCCGGCCGGGTCGTCGGCCGGGCCGCCTGGCTCCGTCCGCCGGGCGCCGTCGGCGCCCCCTGGTTGGAACGCTTCGACCTGGCCGCCGAGCCGGAGGTGGGCGCCGCCCTGCTGCACGCCGCCTTCGAGGCGCTCGGCGGTCCCGGGTTGTACTACGCCGCGCTGCCGGCGCACTGGCGCCGCCGACCGGAGGTGCGGGCGGTGGTCGAGGCCCCGATGGCAGCCGCTCGGCTCGCCGGGCTGGTGGAACGCGGCGAGCGCGTCCGGTGCTCCTGGACGGGCACACCCCTGCCGGCGTTCTCCGGGCGGTACACGTTCCGCCCGGCCGCCGACGCTGCGGAGATCAACGCCCTGGTGGCGCGGGTGGCCGAGCCGGACGTGCTGACCGGTGTGGAGATCGCACGGGCGGTCGCCGGGGTGGACCTGGCGACCGACCCGCTGGCCTGGTTGACCGGCCCGGCCGAGAACTGGCGAGTCGCCCTGCACGACGGTGAGCCGGTCGGCCTGGCCGGCACGGCCGGCGACGCCTGCTACCCGCTGCTCGCGTACCTCGGCCTGCTCGACGAGGCCGTACGGGCCGAACTGCTGGCCGAGGCGGTCCGGGTGCTGGCCGACGGCGGCGCCCGGGAGGTCATCGCCGACGTGGACGCGCGCCGAGTGGCGGTGCTGGCGGAGCTGGAACGGACCGGGTTCCGGCAGCTGCGCACCCGGGTCGTCTTCGCCCCCGCCACCGGTACGCCCGTCGGGTAGCCGACTGCCGTGGGAGGCCCTGCCGGGAGGGGCGACGGTAGGGTCTCCCACGGCACCGAGGGGTGAGCCGTAGCGTGGGCGGCATGCGAACCACGACGCTGAGCAGCACGGGCCCCGAGGTCGGCGTGATCGGCCTGGGCTGCATGGGCATGAGCCACGGCTACGACATCACGGCCCCCCGGGACGACGACACGTCGATCTCCGTCATCCGGCAGTCGCTGGACCTGGGCGCGACGTTGATCGACACCTCGGACGTGTACGGGCCGTACACCAACGAGGAGCTGGTCGGCCGGGCGCTGGCCGGCGGGCACCGCGACCGGGCGGTGCTGGCGACCAAGGTCGGCCTGGTGGTCACCTCCCCGACCGGCGGTCCCGGCAACTCGCCGACCATCGCCAACAACGCCCGGCCGGAGCACATCCGCGCCGCGATCGACGACAGCCTGCGCCGGCTCGGCACCGACCACGTCGACCTCTACCAGTTGCACCGCGTCGACCCGGAGGTGCCGATCGAGGAGTCCTGGGGTGCGATGGCCGAGCTCGTGGCGGCCGGCAAGGTCCGGCAGCTCGGCCTGTCCGAGGTGAGCGTCGAGCAGATCCAGCGGGCCCAGGCGGTGCACCCGGTGGCCTCGGTGCAGTCCGAGTTGTCCCTGTGGACCCGTGACCCGCTGGCCGAGGTGCTGCCGTACTGCGCCGAGCAGGGCATCGCCTTCCTGCCGTTCTCCCCGCTGGGCCGCGGTTTCCTCGCCGGCCGGTTCAGCTCCTTCGACGACCTGCCCACCGATGACTTCCGTCGTGGTCTGCCCCGCTTCCAGCAGGACGCGCTGCGCGCCAACCTGGCCATCGTCGGCCGGGTACGCGAGATCGCCGACCGGGCCGGCGTCACCCCCGCGCAGGTCGCGCTGGCCTGGGTGGTCGCCCAGGGCCGGTACGTCATCCCCATCCCCGGCACCAAGACGCCCCGGTACCTGCTGGACAACGTCGCCGCCGGCGACATCCAGCTCAGCGCCGCGGACCTGGCCGACCTCGACGCCCTGCCGGCGCCCACGGGCGGTCGCTACTGACCGGCGGGCCGAACACGACCGGGACGCCGGGCGAGTACAGCACGCTCGCCGGCGCCCCGATCGGCGCCGGCAACCCGGCGGCGGCGACCAGTTCGTCGTCCAGGTGCAGCAGGTCGGCCCGGTGCAGCGGCCAGCGGGGGTGCCAGTTCGGCAGGTGCAGGGTGCGCCCGTACGCCCGGGTGTGCAGCCCCCACCGGGCGGTGACGAAGTGCTCCAGCGGCGTCGGCTCGGCGATCGGCGCACCCACCCGGACCACCATCCGGCTCGCCGTACCCGCCGGGCCGGGCCACCGGCGCCGGCACCGGTAGGTGAGGCGGTCACCGTCGCGCTCCATCCGCATCGTCGACCAGAGGTACGGCAGGCGCAGGGTCGCCCGGGCGACCAGCACCGCGACCAGCCGGGACGCGTCCAGCGAGCGGAACACCACGGCCCGCCGGCCGGTGGCGTCGACCGAGTAGAGCCGGACGTTGGTCTCCCAGAAGCTGCCGAAGTACGGCACCCCCGGCCCGCGGCCGAGGCCGAGCCCGACCATCCGGAACCCGATCAGGCCGACGTAGCTGACCCCGTCCAGGGTGTCCGGGCTGGTGCCGGTGGGCAGCAGCGGAGCGACGAGCTCCGGCGCGACCGGCCAGTGCAGGAAGGTGAGATCCCGCCAGCGCTGCCGCAGGACCGCTCGCGGGAACGCCTGCTCCGGCGCCGCGTCGACCGCCTCGATGTCCACGTCTTCATCCTGCCCCGGTCGGGGTGGGCGGCGCCCGGTCGGTGGCCAGGGAGCGGACCGTCGCGCGACGGGCCTGTAGCGGTGGCTGAGGCCCTGTCGGCTCCGCGCCGTAACAGGGTGGTAAGGACACGGACCCGGTGGCGCGCATAGCATCCGGTCATGTCCGATGCCCGTGCCACCACCGCCCGGATGACCGTCCTGCTCACCACGGCCGTCCTCGCGCTCACCGCGTGCGGCGGCGCCGAACAGCCGCCCGCCGCCTCCAGCGACGCGACCGCCGCGTCGACCGGATCGGCGCGGCCCAGCACCACGACCGCTGCGAGCCCCGAGGCGACCGGCGCGACGGCCACGGCGCTGCCGGAGACGATCTCGTTCAGCGCGCGGACGATCGACGGCGCGACCTTCGCGGGCAGCAGCCTCGCGGGTAAGCCGGCGGTGCTGTGGTTCTGGGCGGCCTGGTGCAGCCGATGCCGGGGGGTGGCCGACGAGGTGGCCGCCGTGCAGCGGGACAACGCCGGCCGGGTCAACCTGGTCGGTGTGGCCGGGCTCGGAAGTGGCGACGCGGCGATGCGGCGCTTTGCCCGCGACACCGGCATCGAGGGCTTCCCGAACCTGGCCGACGACGACGGTCAGGTGTGGCGCCGGTTCAAGGTCACTGCCCAGGAGCAGTACGTCCTGCTCGACTCCGCCGGCGCCGTCGTGTACTCCGGTCCGCTGCCGCAGGCCGAGCTGCGCAAGCGCATCGCCGGGCTGAAATGAGCGTGCCTGACGCACCGTACGGGCTGGCGCTGGGCGCCGGCCTGCTGGCCGCGGTGAACCCGTGCGGCTTCGCGCTGCTGCCCGCGTACCTGTCCATGCTGATCCTGGGTGACGACCCGGCAACCGACCGGGCGCCCTTCGCCCCGGTCGGCCGGGCGCTCGCGCTCACTGGCGCGATGACCGTCGGCTTCGTGGCGGTGTTCGGCACGTTCGGGCTGCTCGCCGCGCCGGCGGCGGACGCGGTGGCCCAGCGACTGCCGTGGGTGTCGATCCTGATCGGGCTCGCCCTGGTGGCTGCCGGCGGTTGGCTGCTGGCCGGGCGGCAACTGCCCGCCTTCACCCCGAAGATGGCCACCGGGCCGGCGGTCCGGCGGCGGTTCACGTCGATGGTGCTCTTCGGTGCGGCGTACGCCGTCGCCTCGCTCGGCTGCACCATCGGTCCCTTCCTGGCCGTCGTGGTCGCCGGCTTCCGAGCTGGGTCCGCCGTCTCCGGCGTCGGGCTGTTCCTGGCGTACGCGCTCGGCATGGGCCTGGCGGTCGGTGCGGCCGCGCTCGCCGTGGCGCTGGCCCGGGAGTCCCTGGTCCGCCGCACCCGCCGGGCCGCGCCGCTGCTCGGCCGCGTCGCCGGCCTGCTCCTGGTGCTGACCGGCGGATACGTGGCCTGGTACGGCTGGTACGAGGTCCGACTCTTCAGCGGCGGTGGGGGTGCGGACGACCCGGTCATCGACGCGGCGGGCGCCGTGCAGAGCGCGGTCAGCGGCTGGCTGGCCGACGTCGGGCCGTGGCGGATCGCCGCGGCGGTCGCCGCGCTGCTGATCCTGGCCGCCGCCGGACTGCTGCGCCGCCGTCGGGCACCCGGCGGACCCGCCCGGCCGCAGCGCACTCCCGAGCCCGACCGGTCATCGTGACGCCGCGCCGCCCGGTCACATGGTGAGCACCACCTTGCCGGTCGCGTGCCCGCCCGCGACGTGGCGGATCGCGTCGGACGCCTCGGCCAGGGCGAAGGTGCGGTCGAGCACCGGCCGCACCCGCCCGGCCTCGATCAGCTCGGCCAGCACCGCCAGGTTGGCGCTGCTCTCCTTCGACACCAACGGCACCAGCCGCGGGCCGACGAACGGCGAGAGCGCCAGCGCCCGCAGTTGCCGGTCGAAGCCCTGCAGCCACCTGCCGTCGCTCGCCTCCCCGCCGACCAGCACCAGCGTTCCGGTTGGGGTGAGTACCCGGCGCAGCCGGGACAGCGGGCGGTTGCCGGCGGTGTCGATCACCAGGTCGTACCGCTGGTCGGGCAGGTCGTCGCGGGTGTAGTCGACGACCTCGCCCGCGCCGAGCGAGCGGACCAGGTCGAGCTTGGCCGGGCCGCAGACACCGGTCACCCGCCCGCCGGCGGCGACGGCGAGTTGGACGGCGTACGAGCCGACGCCACCGCCCGCGCCGATCACGAGGACCCGCTGGCCGGCGCGGAGCCGGCCGGCGTCGCGGACGGCGGCGAGCGCGGTCTGCCCGGAGACGGGGACGGCCGCGGCCTGGACGAAGTCGAGGTTGGCGGGCTTGCGGGCCAGCCGGTCGGCGGGCGCGAGGGCGTACTCGGCGAAGCTGCCCGCGCCGGTGCCGTAGACCTCGTCACCGGGTGCGAAGGCGGTGACACCGGTTCCGACGGCGGTGACCACACCGGACAGGTCGAGGCCGGGAACGCGGTGGCGGGGGCGGCGCAGGCCGTAGCCCAGGCGCACCGCGTACGGCAGGCCGGTCATCAGGTGCCAGACGCCGGGGTCGACGCCGGCGGCGTGGACCCGGACGAGCACCTGCCCGGGGCCGGCGGTGGGCACGTCGACCTCGGCGAGACGGAGCACCTCCGCCGGGCCGTACCGGTCCTGCACGATCGCCTTCACGACTCCTCCTGGGGGTACTGGAACACCTCGGTGAGCGGGACGCCGAAGACGGCGGCGATCTGGAAGGCCATCTCCAGCGAGGGCGAGTAGCGGCCCTGCTCGATGGCGATGACGGTCTGCCGGGTGACGCCGACCCGGCGGGCCAGCTCGGCCTGGGTCATCTCGTCGCGGGCGAAGCGCAGTGCCCGGATCGAGTTGGTGATCCGGGTCGGCCTCACCACGACTGGAAGCCCCGCCGGTAGGCGACGACCTTCGCGGCCGAGCCGACCACCGCCGAGAGCACGAAGCAGAGGTACACGACGTTGGCGATCCAGAACTGGTCCCACCGGGCCAGCGCCATCGCCAGCGCGGCGACCCCGCCGACCACGACGAACGACTGGCCGATGTGGTCGCCGAGGCGGTGGATCTCCCGATCACGCTGGTCCTTCTCGTTCGCACCCTGGGGCGACACGATCGAGACCACGATGTGCAGCGCGATCGCCGCGACGATCGCCGCGCCGATGGTCGCCAGCAGCGGGCCCGCGTAGGAGACCTCCGCGAGCCGGTCCCCGTCCGCGCGCCCGAGCACCACCGTGACGTACGCGGCATAGCCCGCGACCGCCACCAGAGCCATGATCCAGGCGCGCTTCTCCTCGAAGGCCATCCGACCCCTCCTTTCAGAGTCAAGAATTCTTGACATCAACCAGTGTCAAGCACAGGCAACATAATGTCAAGAATTTTTTACCTATCGACCGGCTCCGGCCCGGCGGATCAAGCTCCCCCCACCCGCACCGGGCTCGACGACCGACGCCGCTGGATCGGTCACGTGGGACTGGAAGCCGAGGAAATGTCGTACGGGTCCCGTTAGCTGCCGAGCATGTCTCCGCCGTGGGTGGGGTCACCGCCAATCTGTTGTGGATGGACGCCGAGGACAGCGCGGCTCACGGGGCGCGTGGCACCATTCCGTGGCACCCGCGCAGCAGGATCTGAGGAAGGACCAGGCATTGAGTGCGAGCGCGTCCCTGGTGGACACGAGGATCTACCGGCAGGCGTCGCGTGTGGTCGGCGACACCGTGGCCCTTGCGACGTCGGCTCCGGACCGGGTTGACGAACAGGCCTTCTTCGCCGGTTTCGTGCGTACGCCTCGGGTGGTGGCCGGCGGGCTCCTGGCGCTGGCCGACATCGCGGCCGCCGACTTCCGGCCGGTGCGTAGTCCGGGAGGCCGCGATCCGGTGGTCACCGGCGACGGCGAACGGTTACGGCTCGAGGCGCTGTCGGCCTGCGGCGGCGTGTACGGGCGCCTGGACCTGGCCGCCGGCGAACTGGACGGCGCGCCGGTGGGTCAGGGGGTGACCAATGTGGACATCAACCCCGAGTTGTACTCCGCGCTGACCCGCGTCGGGGCCGGGGATCCGTTGCGCCTGGCGGTCGGCGAGGACGAACTCGCCGTGTCGACGCTCGACGGGCGCATCGTCGAGAAGCGGGTGCCCCTGCCGGATCGGTGGCTACGCGGGCTGGCCGAGGTGTCGGCGCACGCGCTGCCGATGGACCCGCGGTTGGAGCTTCGTCCGGGACGCGCAGTCGCGCTGCTGGCCGAGGTGTCGGCGCGCACCGGCCGGCGGACGCGGTGGTTGATGCCGGCCGCGACCGGGTGGCGCTCCACGAGCCGACCGGATCGCGGCGCGATCTGCGTGGCGGACGGATACCGACTGTCGGTGCTACGTCCGCTGCTTCCCCTCGCGCGCACCGTCACCCTCTACGCGCCGCCCGTCAGCGGCGCGCCGGCCCAGGTGAGCGGCTGGGTGCTCGACTTCGGCACGGCCCGGTTCACGCTGCTGCTGTCGACCGCCGTGAACCACGGCTTCGCCGGGGACGGTCAACTGCTGGCGGACCTCGGAGCCGGGTCCGCCGACACCGACGCCGATGCGTTGAGCGCGCTGCTGGTCACCGAGCCGGTCGTCGACCGGTCGTCGGTCGCCGAGCGGATGGGCTGGGACGGTACGCGGGCCACATCCGCCCTCGCCGCGCTCGCTACGGCGGGCCAGGTGGGCTACGACATCGCGGCGGCGTCGTCGTTCCACCGTCCGCTGCCCTACCGGGCCGATCTCGTGGCCGCGCTGCATCCACGGCTGGCGGCGGCGCGGGCGCTGGGGGCGGCGGGCGGGGTGGTGCCGACCGCCGCAGGCGTGGAAATCACCTCCGGCGGTTCGACCTATCTCGTGCATCGACGCGGCGCCGGGTACGCCTGCACCTGCGCCTGGTGGGCGGAGCATCAGGGCTTGCGCGGGCCGTGCAAGCACGTTGTGGCAGCGATGTTCAGCGAGGAGAACGGGGTGACGCGCGGTGAGTGACGTATGGCGCGAGGTGTGCGCGCGGATCGACGAGGCCGACTTCGACGGGCTCGCGGAGAAGCTCGCGGGTCTGGACGCCGGCGGGCGGGCCGCCCTGCTGCCGGCGCTGGAGGCGCACACGCCGACCCATGCCGAGCCGAAGCCGGTCGTGCTCCCCCCGCCCGAGCCCGAGCCGGAGCCGGAGCTGCCCACGTCGGGCACCTTCGGTTTCATGTTCATGGCCGCTCCTGGGGAGGAGATTCCCCGCGACCTCGCCGGGATCCGGGCGCTCATGGCCCGCCAGCGGTCCCAGAAGCAGGAAGGCCAGCGCGGCTTCGAGAAGCGGCGACTGGAGCGGCGGGCCATGCAAGAGGCCAGAGAGCTGAACGAGCGCCGCCACGCGGTCCTCGCCATGGCCGTGCTTGCGTGCACTCCCACCATCGCTGATGCGGTGAAGCGGTTGTACCGACCGTGGTCCGCGGGCCCGTCGCTACGGGTGTCACCCGAGATGGTGCCCGGCCTGATCGGGGCGCGCGGCGCCGATTGGGCTGCCAGCCTGTCCCGGCACCTGCTGCGCCGGTCCGGCTCGCGTATCCGGGGGGCCGCCCACTGGCCGTTCATCGAGGCACTCATGCGGGCCGTGGATGCCGGGCCACCGGACACGCCCGCGGCCGTGGCGCAGTACGTGGCGATGTGGCGCGGCAACTCCTCCCTGGCCGCTCTCCTGGCCGCCGACCCTTGGCTCGACCACGTGGTGCCGTACCTCTTCGACGACGACCGGGTGGCCGCCGCCTTCGTGACCGGCGTCGCCGGCCGGGTCTGGCCGCCTGCCCTGCTCGAGCTGGCCGCCAGCGGCCGGATCGACCGACGGACGCTCCTCGCGGGGTGCCTGCGTCGGTTGCGGGCCGGCGGGCGGAAGGGGCTGCTCCAGCCGTACCTCGACCTGCTCAGGCAACTGGCACCGACCCTCGACGAGTTGGCCGGGCACCGGCAGGAGCTGATCGGCCTGCTGACCGCACCGATGTCGACGGTCGCGAACTTCGCGTACACCGCGCTGCGCGATCTGCACCGGGCGTCCGCGCTGCATCCGGCCATCCTCCTGGAGATCACCCAGAGCATGCTGTCCCGCCCGGAGAAGACGCTGGTGAGGGCACATCTGACGTGGCTACGGACGCTTCCGCCCGAGCAGATGCTGGACGGGCTGGTGGTCGGACTGTTCCATCCGGTGCCCGAACTCGCTGAACGCACCCTCGACCTGATCGAGAGAGGGCTGCCGGCGCTGTCGGAGGACTCCCGGAAGCGGCTGCGGGACGAGCTGCCGGCGCTTGACGGCGCGGTCGCGCACCGGCTGGCCGGGCTGCTCGGCGCCGCGCCACCCGCTCCCGTTGCCGTTCCCGCGCGCGTCGCGGAGCCGCCGGCGGAGATGCCACCGCCGCTGGATCTCGGCGCGCTTGCCGGCGAGTTGACGATCGTGTTCCGCAAGGGCAACGACGACCCCGTCCGGCACGAGCTGCTGCTCGACGGGCTGGTCCGGGCGGCGCGGGGCGACCGCGTCGCTGCCGATCGGGTGCTGAAGCCGATGATCCCGCAGTGGTCCGGACCGTGGCCGGCCGTGGTCGCCGCCGCCACCGGCAGCTACGTGTCGGATGAGACGCCGTACCGGGTGGCGGAGTCGCATCCGGTGACGCGCTTCCTGGAACGCCGGGTCACCGAACTCGCCGCACGGCTACTCAAGGAGCCGCCACCGGCGCTGCTGGCCACGCCGGCCACCGTCGCCGGGCACGTCGATCCCGCCCGAGTGCTGGACCTGCTGCGGAAGGCCGAACACGACCGCTGGGAGCCGGGCCACGCCGACCTGACACAGGCCATCCTGCGGCTGCCGCGCGAGGTAGACGAGGTCGTCCAGGCCGGCGCGAGGCGTCTGGCCTCCCCCGCCGGGCGCCGGTTCGCCGCGGCGCTGGCCACCCGGGTCGAGCCGCGCACCAGGGTGGAGGAGGTCGGCCACCAGCCACACCGGTTCGGCCGGCGAATCACGCTGGTGGACGCGGCCGGCCTGCCGGCCGAACTCGCCGACCCGCTCGGCGCGATCCAACGGATCAACTACATCCAATGGACCGCGGACATGGCGCTGTGGCCGATGATCGCGCCGTCGCACCGGGAGGTCATGGCCGCGCACCTCCAGCCGTTCGTGGCCGCGACGGTGGAGCGGGGCAACATCACCACTGGGTTCCTCACCGGTCTCGCGATCGCGGACGGCCCGCCCGGCCCGGCGATGTGGTCGACCATGGCGTACGCGCTCGCCAACCATCGGCAACCCGTACGACTGGCGGCCGGGGATGCGCTCATCGCCCTCGCCGCCCGGCCGGACTGGGACAGCGCCGGCATCGGGGCGGACATCGGTGCCCTCGCCGCCGCCGGTCGGATCGTGCTGCAGCGGGTCGTCCAGCCGCTGACCGAGGTGCTCAGGGCCGGCGCCCGCGAGGCGGTCTGGCAGGTGACGTCGGCGGCACTGCCCGTGCTGCTGCCCGCCGGAGCCCGGCCGGGCCTGGCCGACCTGGTCACCCTCGCTGCCGACGCCGCACCCGGCGACCGCCCGGTCGACCTGCCGGACCTGGCCGCGCTCGCCACCGATCCCCGGCGAAACCGCCTCACCGAGGCCGCCCGCCGGCTCGCTGCCCGCACCGCCAGCGCCAGATCCGTGCCGTGAGATCCGGGCCAGGCGTAGTTTCCAGCCCGTGTCCGACAGATACGACAAACTGGCAGTCCGCTTCCAAGCCGTCCTGACCATCACCATCATCACCGAGTGGCTCTGAGCGGCTTACGAAACACGCCTAGTTGCGGCTATCCGGCGCGGGCCGACGCGGCGGTATTGCTGGGCGCGACGACTCGTTCGGGCGTGCCAGCTCAGGCTGATGGTGGGTCGGCAATGATGCGCGCGAGAGTGCGTCGGCCCATCCGACTCATGGCGGCGTTGGTCTGGTGGTAGTACCAAACCACCCCCATTGCCTGCTGGAAGGCCCACGCTCTGCCGCGCTCCCATTCGAGATCGTCGCAGCCGAGTTGCTGCCGGAATGCCTGACGTGGCTCGCGTTCCAGCAGGTGCCAGGCACTCACGAGGTCAAGGGCAGGGTCGGTAGGCCCCAGTCCGCCCACGTCGAGAACCCCGGCCAGCCGCCCGTCGGAGACGAGGACGTTTCCCGGAATGAGATCACCATGGTTCATCCTGTCCGGGGCCTCGCCCCGCGGCAGTTCCCTCATGACCTCCCAGATCCGGCGGAGCAGCGGGACGTCCAGCAGCGTCTCGCTGTGTCCGAAGCAGGTTTCCATCTACCCGTCGTGCGCTGGTAGCTCGCCACCGCGACCCTGGCCTGTAAACGTGCGTCCCCGTGTGTCGATGGCTCGCACGCCACTGACGAATTCGGCGAGATCGTGCGCGAACGCGACCGAGTCGCGTGGGTCCTTATCGGTGGCTACGACACCGGGTACCCACGTCTGTACCGACCATGGAAGCGGGTAGCCGGCGCCGGGTTCACCGATGGCGACCGGCTCGGGGGTGGGGAATCGCGTACGACCCATCAGTTCTCGGGCCGCTTCCGCTTCGCGTTCCAGCCAGCCCTGCGCCGCGTCGACCTTACGCGGCTGAAGGGGGAACCGGGCCGTGAACCGCTCCCCGATACGGAAGATGGCATTGACCGTTCCCTGCGAAGCGACGCGCCTGAGAGGCAGGCTCCGCCACTCGGGGAACTGCGCGTCCACCAGCTCGCGCACCGCGGTGAGTGAGACTGTGAGCTGGCCATCGTGCATCGGCACATCCGGCGATAGGGGTGGGTGGTGGGTAGAGGCTGGCACGACAATCATCCTTAGTCAGGTGTTCTGGGCGGCGGCTGTGGCTCGAGGGTGGCCGGTGGCAGGGCTTGACGCCAGGTGGCGGGCAAGAGCGATCGCGGCGAGGAGCGCCAGGAGCGCGCAGACCCCCAGCCACCCGAAGTGGGCGTAGGCGCGGGCTCCGAGCCAGGAGCCGAGGCTGCCGCCGAGGTAGGCGCAGGTCATGTAGGCGGTGTTGAGTCTGCTCCGGGCTTCGGGCCGCAGGGCGTAGATGCGTACCTGGTTGGCGACCATGCCGGACTGCATCCCGACGTCGAGCAGCAATGTGCCGAGCGCCAGTGCCGCGAGGCCCCTCGCCCCGCCGAGACTGGCGAACGCGAGGACGGCGGCCGAGGCGATGATCCCGAGCAAGCAGGCCAGATTCACCGCGTCGCTGCCCCGACGGTCCACCTGCCGTCCGGCGACCGGGGTGCACAGCATTGTCGCCGCGTTGACCAGTGCGAGCGTTCCGACCGCCGGTGCGCCCAAGTCGTATGTGGGGCCGGTTAGCAGCAGTGCGACGGCGGTCCAGACCGCGGAGAAACCGGCGAAGACCGTCGCCTGGTAGAAGCAGGAGCGGCGCAGGTCGGCCTCGGTGCGCAGCAGGCGCAGCGACTCGGCCAGCAGCGCCGGGTACCGGTGTCCGGACGACGGCCGTGTCGTCGGCAGTACGCGGGCCATGACCACGGCGATGAGCAGCACGGCTACTGCGGCCGTCAGGTAGGGGGCCCGCCATCCGAGCCAGTCGCCGATGGTGCCTGCGACGGTGCGGGACAGCAGCATGCCAGCGATGGAGCCGCTCAGCAGGGTGCCGCTGACGACGCCGCGCTGGTCGTCGGCGACGAGGCCGGCTGCCATGGGGCCGATGATCGGCGCGACCACGGTCGTGACCCCGACGAGGGCACTCGCCGCGACGAGCGGCGGCAGCGCGGGTGCGGCGCTTGCGGCGAGCAGCCCCAGCCCGGTGAGGCCGAGCAGGGTGACGATCAGCGGGCGGTGCGGGAGCCGATCGCCGAGCGGCACCAGCAGGAAGATCCCGGCGGCATAGCCGAACTGCACCGCGGTCACCATCACGGCGGCCGAGTCTCCGCTGACATGCAGGCTGGCGGCGACCAGCGGGCTGATCGTCTGGGGGAAGTAGATGTTCCCGACGGCGACCCCGCAGGTGAGGGCGAGGAGCACCAGCAGCCTGCGACTCACGACCCAACCGCCGGTCCGAAAGCGTTGATCACGTCAGTCCACCGGCCCGCCGGCGACGTAGATGACCTGGCCGGAGACGTACCCGGCTTCGGGGCTGACCAGGTACGACGCGGTGTGCGCGATGTCCTCGGGCTGGCCGACCCGGCGCACCGGGATGGTCTGCGCCACGATTCGCTGGTGCTCCTCGAAGCTGCGGCCCCGCCGCTGGGCCCCGACCCTGGTCATGTCGCTGACCACGAAGCCCGGCCCGATGGCATTCGCGGTCACGCCGTGCTGCCCGAGCCGCAGCGCGAGCGATTTGGTGAAGCCGATCAGACCGGCCTTCGCGGCGGCGTAGTCGACGCGGCCGGAATCGCCGAGCGCGGAGATGCTCGACATGTTGACGATCCGTCCCCAGCCGGCCGCCATCATGTAAGGGGTCACGGCCCGGGTCAGGAAGAACGCCCCACGCAGGCTGACACCAACGACCGCGTCCCACTGCTGCGTGCTGGTCTCCTCGACGCCGGCGTTGGGGCCGCCGATGCCAGCGTTGTTGATCAGCACCGTCGGCGATCCCAACTCGGCGGCGATCCGAGCGACAACGGCGGTCACGGCCGACTCGTCGTTGACGTCGGCGGCGAACGCCGCCGCTGTTCCGCCGTCGCGGGTGATGGCATCCGCGGTGCCGGCGCAGTCTTCCTCGACCAGGTCGACCACGGCGACCGCGAGGCCATCACGCGCCAAACGCCTGGCCACCCCGGCGCCGATGCCGCGTGCCGCGCCCGTGACGATCGCCGTGCGCTGCCGATTGGCCTGGTCTGTCATGTTGATCTGGTGTGTCATGCCTGGAAGTCCACGGCACGGGTCGGTGGTCACCAAACGATGTAGCTTATGACTTAATGATCAGCTTCCTGCTCAGCGTCGAGGACCTCGCGGATACCCGCTTCGCGATCTCACCGATCTACCAGACCGTGCTCAGCCTGCGGGTATTGCGCGAGCCCGGCTTGTACGCGCTGCACCTGCCGTGGCGCAGGTCGGTTCTCGGCAGACTCGATGCGCCCGGTGCCGACCTGCTGATGTCCCTGGTCGGGCCAGACCGCGCCGTTGCGGATTTCCTGACGCCCCGGCCGACGGAGTTCGCCGTGACCTTCGAAGAAGAGTTGGCCGCAGTACGCCGGACGCCTCCGGATGTCGTTCGCCGCGACGTGTTGGCCGTGTACGTACGTGGCCGGCTTCCGGACATCTTGCAGGAGATCACCGCGGACGACGATGCTCCTGCCCTCGCACTCCGCGATGCCATCTGCGACCACCTGCAGCGTTACTGGGAGATCGCGATCAAGCCGACCTGGCCGCAGATGCGACTCGTCCTGGAAGCAGACATGACCTACCGCGCCCGACAACTGGCCGTTGGGGGCGCGCGCCTGCTCTTCGCCGACATGCACCCGAATCTGCGCTGGCAGGACGGCGTCCTGCACATCGACAAGATGATCGGCAGGCACCACGTCGCGGCAGCCGGCCGAGGACTGCTGCTGGTGCCGTCCGTGTTCTCCTACAAGCCCGCCCCGCCAGTCAGCCCGCAGGAACCGCCAGTGCTGGCATACCCCTGCCGTGGAGTAGCAACGCTCTGGGCGCCGACACCGACCGCCGACGCGACCGCCGTCACATCGCTCCTCGGCGCGCCCAGAGCGCGACTGCTCCACCTCCTTGCCGAACCGCTACCGACCGTGGAGATCGCCCGCCGGCTCACAGTCACACCCAGCGCCGTGTCACAGCATCTACAGGTCCTCCACGCGACAGGCCTGATCACTCGCGCCCGCGACGGACGGCACGTGCTGTACCGGCGCAGCCCTCTTGGCGACCAGGTGGTCGGCCAGTCGGCGGAGCAGTGATCCCAGTGGACCAAGGCGCTGCCTTCGGTGATCATGCCCACCAGTCACGTCAGACCACTCGCCTACGTACCACGGAAACCGCTACAACAGGCCCCTGAGCTGCGGGAGCCCGGTTCGGGTTCTGCCACTTTGAGTCCACCGTGCCGCGGCTGCAGGGCAACTGCCGGAGCCGACCGGAAAGGGAGCGCGCTCGGGAAGCTGATCATCCGGCAGACTGCCGCACGGGAGCTCTACGAACTCATCGCGCGAACCCCGAACCCCAAAGCCGAGCCTGCCATCGGCTGCTTGACATCCATAGGGGCATCAAACTCGCCGTCCGCCACCACGCCACCGTGCACATCGCCACGACCAACGAATTGGCTCCGACCCCGACTTATGAAACAGGGCCCAGTCCCTCAGTCTGTGGCGTCGTCGCGGAAGCGAGCAGGCCGCACGCCGCGCAGCTGGGCCACCTCCACGCCGTCGACGACCTCGGCGGCGACACACCGGCCAACGGTCGGCGCCAACGTCACCCCCGAGTGCGTCACCGCCACGTAGGCCCCGTCGACGCCGGGCAGCGGCCCGATGATCGGTAGGCCGTCGGCAGGCATCGGGCGTACGCCGAGGCGTACGTCGAGCAGACGCGCGTCCTCCGCGCCCGCGAAGGTGGCGGCGAGGCGGCGCAGCGTCTCCCGGCCGGTGCCGGTCAGGTCCTCCTGGCCAATCTCACCGGTGTAGCCGACGGCGGCCAGCAGGTGGCCCGGGGTGGTCTCCCGCACCTCGATCTGTGGGCTGGCCACCAGTGTCCGGACCAACCCCGGTGCGGCGGTGAAGCGCAGCAGCAGCGCCGGGGAGGCCGCGACGGGCAGGTCGAATCCCAGCGGCCCGCAGAGCATCGGCGTGTCCACCCCGGCGGCCACCACGACGGTGCGAGCGGTGATGAAGCCACTCGACGTCTCGACCCCCACGACCCGGCCGTCTCGCACCCGCAACGCGGTGACGGCGGTCCCGACCGCCAGTTGGGCACCATGGGCACGCGCCGCGCGGACCAGTGCCTCGGTGACCGCGACCGGGTCGACCGCCCCGTCGCTCTCCTTGTACAGGGCTCTGACCGGTGGAACCAGCAGGTTCGGCTCCAACCGGCGTACGTGCGCCGCGTCGACCAGGTGCTCGTCCTGCCCGAGGCACCGACTGTCGGTCGGCCCCTCCTCGTCCCAGGTCAGCGAGCCGGTCCACCGCACCCGCACGCCCGGCACGTCGCGCTCCAGCCGCCGGTAGTCGGCCAACACGCTGCGGCGAAGCGGCGTGCTGCCGTCCGGTGCGTCCACGCCGCTCGGGCCGCCGATCCAGGCGAACGAGTCGCCGGTGACGCCGGAGGCGGGGACGGACCTGTCCACCAGGGCGACCGCCGCTCCGGCCCGGGCCACCTCGTACGCGATCGCGGCACCGACGATCCCGGCACCCACCACCACGACGTCGACCACCCGCGCCCCTCCCTGCCGAGCCCCGGTCGGCTCGGCTCGAGCGTGCCGCACGCCCGCTCACGAGAGCAACGCAGTTGGCAGCGGCGGTACGCACGCCTGCACCGCCCGAATCAATCCCTGACGGGCGGTGGCAACAGTCCGTGCAGTACCAGGGCCGACAACGCGTCGGCCGTGCGGTTACGGTCGGCCGACGCGGTCGGTGCGGCGGCGGGGTCGAGCCGGTCGGCGACCGGGTTCTGCGTCAGGGCCAGCGCCGGGCCGACGATCGCGAAGTAGAGGACGTGCGGGGCTACGGGCGGGATGCGCCCCGCCTCGACGAGAGCCGTGACCGTCGGTGTGATGCTGTCCCAGAACGGCTGGATGAAGCGCTGGTGCAGGTAGTCCAGGCGGTCGGAGTCGCGAGTGGACTCGTCGGCGATCAGTCGGCTCAGTTGCGAGGCGTTCGCCGCCATGCGGTAGAGCTGGCCGACCGCGCTTCTCAGCCGTTCGTCGTCGTCGCGGTACCGGCCCAGCAGCGCTTCGCGCTCGGCTTGGATGTCGGAGAGCGCGAAGTCCACCACTGCGCGCCAGAAGCTCGCCTTCGACCCGTACCGGTCATTGATGAAGTTGTGGCTGACGCCGAGCCGGCGTGCCAGCTCCCGCACGGTGGTCGTGTCGTAGCCGAGCTCCGCGAACGTGTCGAGTCCCCGGCGGAGGACCTCGTGCTCGTCAAGCTGGACGGGGGCGTTCTTCCGTCGGGTCTTCATCCGACTCCTTCCGACCGGTTCGTGCCCCCGGATCCGGGCATACGTGGTGCGACAGATCACTTCTGACGCTTGTCAGATGTAGCGTAGCCTGGCGCTTGTCAGAACCTACTCCGGAGAGATCCCGAGTGCAGGACGAGAGGTCGTTCAAATGGCACTGCAAGGTAAGGTCGCGCTGGTAACGGGAGCATCGCAGGGCATCGGCAGGAAGATCGCCGAACGCCTCGCCGGCGACGGAGCCAGCGTGGTCGTCAACTACTACCCGTCGTCACGTCAGGACGCCGAGGACGTCGTACGCGGCATCCAGGCGGCTGGCGGCATCGCGATCGCCGCGCCGGCCGACATCGCCGACGCCGCGCAGCTACGCGGGCTGTTCGACGTCGCCGAGAAGGAATTCGGCCACCTCGACATCGTGGTGCTCAACGCCGCCAACACGGCCCACGGCACGATCGTCGACACGACAGACGATCAGTTCGACGCCATCTTCGCCACGAACGTGCGCGCGGGGTTCATCGCGCTGCGCGAGGCCGCGATCCGGCTCCCCGAAGGCGGACGGATCGTCGCCATCTCGGCCGGGCTGACCCTGATGCCGCGTCCAGGAACCGGCATCTACGCGGCGAGCAAGGCCGCCGTCGACCACCTGGTCCGGGTGCTGGCCAACGAGGTGGGTGCCCGCGGCATCACGGTCAACAGCGTGCGGCCCGGGGCGGTCCTGACCCCGGCGCTGCTCAGCGCCGGACAGGCCGTCATCGACGCTGAGGTCGCGAAGACACCGCTCGGCCGGGTCGGTGAGCCGGAGGATATCGCCGACATCGTCCGCTTCCTGGTCTCCGAGCAGGCCCGCTGGATCACCGGCCAGACGATCGGAGCCGGCGGGGGCATGTTCTGACCCGCTGCCCAGGGCGGGTCGGTGGTGGTGGCCCCGACCGACCCGCGAGGCGAGGTGGGTATCGGGCGTTGTCCGGCTGGCGCGCTAGCGGGCCTGGACCGCCGGCGCCGGGTGGCGCTTCATCTCCTCCATGAAGGGAAACGCGGCGGTGAGGTCGGCGAGCGTCACCCCGGTGCGCCAGGCCGCGGCCACCCGCGCCACCTGGACGAGGTCCGTGGTGTCACCACGGGCCTGCGCCTCACCGGAGACCCGCACGTCGATCATGAAGTACCGGGCCTGGGCGCCCAGCCCAACGCAGACGACGCCGTGCTCGGAACTCGCCTCGGCGCAGGTGAATCGGCTACGCCCCTGCTCGGGCGCGGTCACCTGACCGATGTCGAGCCCCTGCCGGGCGGCGGTCTCGACGAGCGCGGGAGCCAGACCCCCCCGCTCGACCAGGTCCGGGTAGAGGCGCACACCCAGCGCCGCGGACACGTCGCTCATGACTGACTCCCACTTCCTCGTGACAGAGACCAGCAGCGCGCGCAGGTTACGGGAATGTTTCCAGCGAGCCAGGTCATCCTGTCCCCCCTGGACGCCTCAGGGCAATAGGAACAGTCGATTCGACCTCCATCGGAGTACGGGCGCTCCTCCTACCAGGGCAGCCGACCCTCGGCGTCGAAGTAGCCGCCGGTCGGGCCGTCCGGGCCCACCTGCGCCATGCGGACGATGATCTCGGCGCCCTGCTCGACGGTCTGGACGCCCGTGCGCAGGTTGAGGTCCGTGGCCGTGAAGCCGGGCTCGACCGCGTTGATGCGCATGTTCGGGAAGGCCTTCGCAAACTGCACGGTCACCATGTTGACGGCGGCCTTCGACGCCGGGTAGGCGACGCCCGGGTACATGTAGGTCGGGGTTCCCGGATCGGTGACCCGGGACATCGAGGCCAGGCCACTGCTGAGGTTCACGATGACCGGGGCCGCGGAGCGCTGGAGCAGCGGCAGGAACGCGTGGGTCACCCGCACCACGCCGAAGACGTTCGTCTCGAACGTCTCCCGCATCATGTCGGCGGTCACCTCCGCCGGACCGTACACACCGCCGTCCGGCTTCCGCTCCTCGACGCCGGCGTTGTTGATCAGCACATCCAGCCCCCCGTCGGCCTCGATGGTCTTCGCCGCGGCCGCGACCGACGCGTCGTCGGTGACGTCGATGAGGATCATCCGCGCGCTCAACTCCTCGGCGGCGCGCCGTCCGCGATCGGCGTCGCGACTGCCGATGTACACGGTGTGACCTGCTGCGATGAGTCGGCGGGCCGTCTCGAAACCGAGCCCCTTGTTGGCTCCGGTGATCAATGTTGTCGTCATGAATCCAGGCTATGAACCGTCGGTACGCGTAGGCATCGTTCCTGTTTTCCTGGGACTGCCGATACCAGCCATGTTCGCGTCGGGCGGGGCAGACTGGTGGGCATGGCGACGACGGAATTCGGACACACGGTGCGTCGCTGGCGCGAGCAGCTCGCGCCGGACACCGTCGGGTTGCCCGCCGGCGGACGCCGGCGCGCGATCGGGTTACGCCGCGAGGAGCTGGCCCTGCTGGCCGGGATCTCCGTCGACTACCTCACCCGCCTGGAGCAGGGCCGCGCGTCCAACCCGTCGACGCAGGTGGTCGAAGCCCTGACCCGGGCACTGCGACTGCCGGCAGTCGAGCGCGCACACCTGTTCCGGCTGGCCGGGCTGGCGCCACCGGGTCCGGAAGCGGTGCCCGCGTACATCAGCCCGAGCGTGCAGCGGCTGCTGGACCGGCTGAGCGGGACGGCGGTGGCGGTCTACGACGCGTCGTGGACGCTGCTGGTGGCCAATCCGTCGTACGGGGCGTTGATGGGCGACCCGTCGGAGTGGCGGGGCCACCAGCGCAACGGCGTCTGGCGACACTTTCTCGGGCCGGGCGGCCGGGTGCGGCACACGCCGGAGTCGCGGCGCGGGTTCGAGGCGGCACTCGTCGCCGACCTCCGCGTGGCCGCCGGCCGCTACCCGGCCGACCAGCGGCTGCGGCGGCTGATCGCCGACCTGCGCGCGAACAGTGGCCGGTTCGCCGAGCTGTGGGAGTCCGGCGCCGTCGGCCGGCACGAGGCGGCGCGGAAGACCGTCGACCACCCGCAGGTCGGCCCGCTGACGCTGGACTGCGACGTGCTCACCGTCGCGGGCAGCGATCTCCGCATCATGATCTACACGGCGGAGCCCGGTACCGAGGACGCCGACCGCCTCGCGCTGCTCACCGTGCTCGGCACCCAGGTCCTCGCCGGCTGACGAACCCCGGGCCGCGTCGCGGTTGCCGTGATGGTCAGCGGCCCGTACCCCGGTAGAGCCGGCTGACCGTCTCGGCGACACAGACAGGCTTGCCGCCCCGGTCGCTCTCCACGGTCACCGCCGCGACCATCTGCACCCCGCCGTCGATCGGGGACACCTCGGCGATGGTGGCGGTGGCCCGCACCGCGGCGCCGACCCGGACCGGGGCGGGGAACCGCACCCGGTTCAGCCCGTAGTTGACGCCCATCGCCACCCCGTCCACCCGGTAAAGACCGCCGGCCAGCGCCGGCACCATCGACAGGGTCAGGTAGCCGTGCGCGATGGTGCCCCCGAACGGTCCGGCCGCGGCCCGTTCCGGGTCGACATGGATCCACTGGTGGTCGTCCGTGGCGTCGGCGAAGAGATCGACCCGGCTCTGCTCGATGCGCAGCCAGGGGCCGGGGCCGATGGACGCGCCGACCGCGGCGGCGAGCTCGTCTATCGAGGTGAAGACTCTCATGCGGGGTGTCCTCTGCTAGAAGGCGTTGACGCCGGTGAGCGCGCGTCCGATGAGGAGTTGCTGGATCTGGCTGGTGCCCTCGTAGAGGGTGGCGACCCGGGCGTCGCGCAGGTACTTGCCGACCGGGTACTCGTCGATGTAGCCGTAGCCGCCGAAGACCTGGACGGCGTTGTTCGCCGCGCGGACGGCGGCCTCGCTGGCGAAGAGCTTGGCCATCGACGCCTCGGTGGCGAACGACTCACCGCGGTCGATCAGGTCGGCCACCTGCCACACCAGCAGCCGGGCCGCGGCGGTGTCCACCGCGATGCCGGCGAGCAACTGCTGGACGAGCTGGTGGCCGGCGATCGGCTTGCCGAACTGGGTCCGCTGCCCGGCGTAGCCGACGGCGGCGTCCAGGCAGCCCTGGGCGATGCCGACGCAACCCGCGGCGACCGACATCCGGCCCTTGGCCAGGGTGCCGAGCGCCAGGCGGAACCCCCCGCCCTCCGGGCCGAGGCGTGCCGTGTCCGGCACCCGTACGTCGTCGAAGCGCAGCTCTCCGGTGGCCTGCCCGCGCAGGCCGAGCTTGCCGTGGATCTCCCGCCGGACCAGCCCGGGGCTGCCGGTCGGTACCAGGAACGCGGTGACGCCCCGGTGCCCGGGGCCGCCGGTGCGGGCGAAGACCAGCGCGACGTCGGCGGTGGTGCCATTCGTGATGAACGTCTTGGTGCCGGTGAGCAGCCAGTCCGTGCCGTCGCGGATCGCACGGGTGGTCAGCGCGGCGGCGTCGGAGCCGCTGTCCGGCTCGGTGAGCGCGAAGCAGCCGAGGGCGGCGCCGGAGCAGAGCCGAGGCAGCCACTCGGCGCAGTGTGCGGCCGACCCGTGCGCGGCAATCGACTTCGCGACCAGGCCGAGCGAGACCGAGACGATGCCGCGGACGGCCGAGTCTCCCCGGCCGAGTTCCTCCAGCACCAGGCAGTACGCGAGGTGATCGCCGCCGGATCCGCCGTCGGACTCGGGGATGGTCAGCCCGAGGAAGCCCAGGTCGCCGAGCGCGCCGACGATGGCCGGGTCGACCGACTCGCGCCGGTCCCAGGCCGCCGCGTGGGGTACAAGCTCCCGGTCGACGAACTCGGCAGCCAGCTGGCGGACCGCCGTCTGCTCGGCGGAGAGGGTGAACTCCATGACGCCCTAAACTAGCGGTGATAGTTTTCGTCGTCCAGAGCGGACGGACCGATCGGCGGTCACCGGTCGGACGCCAGCCCGGCGTGCCGCTCGGCGGCGAACGCGCGGGCCAGCTCGGTACGGGACCGGATGCCGAGCCGGTGGAAGACGTTGCGCAGGTGGTGGTCGACCGTCCGGGTGGAGAGGAACATCCGGGCAGCGATCTCCCGATTGGTGGCGCCCTCCGCGACCAGCTCGGCGACCCGCAGTTGCTGGCCGGTGAGCAGCCGCACCGCCGGCAGGTCCGGCGGACCGACCGACTCGCCCGCGGCGCGCAGCTCCGCCGTAGCCTGCTCGGCCCAGCACCTCGCCCCGAGCAGGGTGAACGTCTCGCGGGCCCGGTGCAGGTGCCCACGGGCGTCGCGCGGGTGCCGGCTACGGCGCAGCTCCTGACCGAAGAGCAGCTCGGTACGTGCCCGCTCGAACGTGCCGGCCTCCGTCGGGTGCAGCCGCAACGCGGCCAGAAATCCGCGTTCGGCCTCGGCGCTGCCCCGCGGCGCCAGCAGCGCGTGACACCGGGCGGAGAGGGCCCGCCGGGACGGGCTCGACGTGCTGCTGGCCCACCGGTCGAACACGGCGAGCGCGGCGAGCGCCGCCGGCCGGTGCGGCAGGTGGGCGGCCGCCTCCACCAGGTACGGGGTGGCCATGACCTGCACGAGGACCTGTCCCCGGCCGGTGCGGGGCCGGGCCAGCGACGCCAGCCGGGCCGCCGCTTCGGGGTGCCGGCCCTCGACCAGGTCGAGCACGGCGAGGGCCCACCCGGCGAGCGCGTGCGGCCGGCTGCCCGGCGTCGCTTGCTCGCCGATCTCCCGGATCCGGCGCAGGCTGGTGTCCCGGTCGGCCCGAATGGCGGCGAGCACGGCGAGCATGCCCAGGTGGACGTGGGCGCAGTTGACCTGGCCGGTGTCCCGGGCGACCCGCAGCCCGGCGCGGGAGGTCTCCGCGGCGGCCTCGTGCCGGCCCAACCAGTACTCGGCGACCGCCCGCAGCTCCAGCGCCCGCGACAGCATGGACAGCTCACCCCGGGCCCGGGCCAACGCGACGGCACGCTCGGCGAGCCGGTGCGCCGCGCCGTCCACTGCCACCAGCAGGCCGGCGGCGGTCGCGCAGGTGAGCGCCGTCGGGGTCAGCGCCGGCCCGGTCAACCGGCCACCCAGCACGACGGCCCGGCGCAGGGCGGGACCGGCTCGCTCGTGGTCGCCCCGCAGGGTCGCCGCCACCCCGGCCACCAGGGCGGTCATCAGCTCGGTGGCGGGCGGGTCCGTGGAACGCCGCAGTTCCCGCGCCCGCCGCGCCACCTCGGCGTACCGGTACTGGTCCCCGGAGAAGCAGACCGCCTCGCCGGCCCGCACCAGCGCGGTCAGGGCGAGCGTGCGATCGGTGCCGGCCAGCGCTTCGCCGGCGGCCAGCAGAGTGGTCGAGGCACCCTCGGCGGCACCGCACCGCAGCTCCAGCTCACCGCGCAGCAGGTCGGCGTGCCCGGTCACGGTCGGGTCGGCGGGTACGGCGCGGAGGCGGTCCAGCAGCAGCCGGGCCTGGTCCGGCTGTCCCGCCGCCCAGGCGTACCGGGCGGCGGTCAGCAGGCGGGCGGCGGCGCGGCCCGGCTGGTCGGTGAGTTCGGCGGCCCGACGCAGCGCCGCCGAGGCGGCGGCCCAGCCGCCCTCCCCATCGACCGCCGCCTGTTCCAGCTCGGCGGCCAGGGCCGGGTCGGTGCCCGCCGCCGCGGCGGCGAGGTGCATCGCGCGGCCGAGCCGGTGCCCGGTGCCGTCGAGCACACCGGCGAGCAGCCGGTGCGCCGTGCGGCGCTCCGCCAGCGGTGCGCTGGCCGCGACCATCGCGCGAGCCAACGGCTGCGGGAACGTGACGCCGCCCGGCTCGACGCGGACCAGGCCGGCGACCTCGGCCGGGGCGAGCGCCTCGATCGAGGTGCCGGCGGCCCGCGCCGCCCGGCTCAGGGTCGCGGGCTCCCCGGCCTCGTCGAGCGCGGCGAGCAGCAGCACCCGTCGGGTGTCCCCCGGCAACCGGTCCAGGCGAGCCCGGTACGCGCGGCTGAGCGCACCGTCGGCCGGTGGCGCGGCGGGCAGCGCCTCCTCCCCCCGCGACTGCCCGGGGCTGAGCGCCTCGGCCAGATCCACCAGGGCCTGCGGGTTGCCGCCGGCGGCCACGGCGAGTGCCGCCGCGACCGGCTCGGCCGGCCGCTCGGGCAGCCGGTCGGTGAGCACGGCGCGGCTCGCCCGGTCGTCCAACGGTTGGAGCCGGTACGCGGGGATCCCGTCGACCGTGCTGGTAACGCCCGCGGTGAGCAGGACGGCGATCGGCAGGTGCCGCAGTCGTCGGGCCACGAAGGCCAGCGCCTCGGCGGTGGGGCGGTCACCCCGGTCGACGTCGTCCATGGTGCACAGCAGCGGACGGTCCCGGGCCGCGGCGGCGAGCAGCCCGAGCACGGCCATCGACAGCGCCAGCCTGCGGTCGGCGGGGCAGCCCTCTCCGTCGAGGGCGCGCCGCAGCAGGCGCAGTTGCCGGTCCGGGAGGGCGGCCGCCCGGTCGAGCACCGGGTCGAGCAGGCGCTGCATCCCCGCGTACGGCAGCGCGGCCTCCTCGGCCAGCCCGGTGCCGGCGAGGGTGGTGCAGCCCTGGGCGTACCGGTGGGCGTAGCCGAGCAGCGCCGTCCGGCCCGATCCGGGCTCCCCCTGCAGGAGCAGCGCGCCCCCACCGCCGGCCACGCCGTCGAGCAGGTCGCGGATCGCCCGGCACTCGTCGTCCCGGCCGTGCAGCACGGTTATTTGCACTCCCGATGCAGCAACCATGCATTCAGTGTCACCTATCGGTAACCAGTTGGAAAGAGTCGCGGGACGTTAGCGGGCCGTGACCTCGGCGAGCAGGGCGCCCACCGTCCGGGTCATCACCCCTCGGGCCGAGTCCACGCCCAGCCCAAGGCCGTCGCGCAGCATCGACCAGGCCGGCCACATGCTGGCCGCGATCAACGCGTTGAGCAGCTGCTCCCGCCCCCGACCGGCCTGCGCCAGCTCGGCTGCGAAGAGTTGCTCGACCTCACCGCGAACCCGGTCGATGTGCTTGAGCCGGTTGCGGTGCAGTTGGTCGGAGACCGGCTCGCGCATCTGCGCGGCCCGCGCAGACGGCGCGACGAGCTGGAGCAGCCGGGCCCGCTGCCGGCAGTACGCGTCGACCCGCTTGGCCAGCGGCAGCGCGGGCGAGATCGGCCGGTAGGCGGCGTCCTGCTGGCGGAGCACCTCCGCGCCACTGGCCTCGAAGAGCGTCTCCATGTCCCGGAAATTGGTCCAGAGCGTCCGCAGCGAGATGCCGGCGCGCTCGGCGATGCGTTCCCCGGTCGGCCGCAGGTCACCCTCGGAGATGAGCGCGAGGTGCGCCTCGACGATGGCCGCCCGGGTGCGCTCGGCGCGGGCGGTCCGCCCGTCGACCCGGTCCGCTGAATCCACCCCGTTCATCGGCCTCCGCCCCTTCATCGCCACGACGCCCCCCGGCGCGCCGACGAGTCTAGACAGGTCGTTCGGGCGGCCCGACCCGTCCACACGCCCTCGGCCACCGGCCGCCGGCAGGGGCGACCCACCCGCGCACCGTCGGGCGCCGGCCGATGGGCGCTGGTCCGACCGATCCCCCGCTCGACACCGGCGACGACGGCGGGTCCATCCGCAGGCCGACCTGAATTTGCATCCACGATGCAAATATTAGGAGCAGCGATCGATTCCGGTCAACGTCGATGATGATCCACTCGGTTCGAGCGGATCGGGGGCCATCACCCCGACCGACTCGATCGAGCGGAACAGCGCGCAGGTTCGACCGGGCGCGGTCGCGGCGGTATGCCAGGCGACCACGCCCGGTCGGCGACCGGATGCGGCGGCGGTCAGGAGACGGTCGGCACCCCGTTGGCCGGCGGCGGCGCCGGCACGGCCGGGTACTCGTTGACCGGGCCACCCTCCTCGTCGGTCTCGTACGTCGGCCCGAAGTAGCTCTGCACTCCCCCGCTCACCCGGCTCAACCGCTGCCCGCCGTAACCTGAGTGGTCGTCGGCGGAGAAGCGCAGCGGCGCCAGCCCGGGGCCCTGGAAGCCGCCCTTCTCCACGGCCTTGAGCACCGACTCCCGGGTGAGGTCCTTGCCGGCGGCGAGGAGCGTCTGCACGAAGAGGTAGCCGACCGACATGCCGTAGACGACGTTGCCGTCGAACGGCGCGTCCCCGTTGTGCGACTTGTTGATCCTCGTGAAGAGCTGGATCCACGGGTTCGCCGTGTCGTTCTGCATCGGCAGGTAGTTGGTGCCGATCATGCCCTCCAGCAACGGCGCGGCGGTGCCGAGCTGCTTGGCCAGGGTCGGGTGGTCGGCACCGACGTTGGTGACCAGCCACTGTGGCTTGAAGCCCAGCCGGGCGGCGGTGCCGATGGAGAGCGCCGTGAAGCCGGGCACGGTGGCGAGGACGACGACCTGGCAGCCGCCTGCCTTGAACGCGCCGATCTGCGGGGCCACGTTGGTGTTGCTGGTGACGTAGGTCTGCTTGACCGCCACCGCGGTGGCACCGAGCACCCGCTCCACGCCGGCCAGGCTGTCCCGGCCGAAGTCGTCGTCCTGGCCCAGGAAGCAGAGCTTGCGGCCGGACAGGCTCGTCTTCACGTAGTTCGCCAGGATCTTGCCCTCGACGGTGTAGTCGGGGTTGAAGCCGAACGTGCCGGGATACTTCTGCGGCTGGTCCCAGCTCCGGCTGCCGGAGGCGACGAAGAGGTCGGGCACGCGGTTGCTCTTGAGGAAGTCGAGCACGCCGGTGTGCGTCGGTGTGCCGAGCCCGTTGAGGATGGCGAAGACCTTGTCCTGCAGGACGAGCTGCCGGACCACCTGCTGGGTGTTGGCCGGGTTGTAGCCGTCGTCCATGATCTTGTAGGTGATCTTCCGGCCATGCACGCCGCCGTTGGCGTTGACGTAGTCGAAGTACGCCTTCGTCGCCGGGGCGATCTTGGAGTAGCCGGCGGAGGCCGGCCCGGTGAGCGGCATGTGGGTACCGACCACGATCTCGGTGTCGGTGACGCCGGGCACCGATGCGCGCCCGGGACCGGACCCCTCGTCGCCGCCGCAACCGGCGGCGGAGATCAGCAGGGCCATCGTGCTGGCGATCACGAGACCGCGTCGTGCCATACGGTGCATGAAATCGGCCTTTCCTCGCTCGGATGTGGTGGTGAGGTGGGGCGCCCGGCCGGGGCCGGACCAGGACAGCTCAGGACCGTCGGCTCCTCCATCGGGTCAGCAGGGCCCGGCCGAGACGGGACAGCAGACCCTGCACGCCGCCGGGCGCGGCGATCATGACGACGATCAGGGTGATCCCGAAGATCGCCAGCGGGAGGTTGCCCTCCAGCCGCTGCGCCACGGCCGGCGAGAGGGTGACCAGTTCGGTCACGGAGTGGGTGAGGTCGGGCAGGGCCACCAGCAGAATGGCCCCCCACACCGCCCCGGCGAGCCGACCGAGGCCACCGATGACCACGGCCATCAGCAGGAAGAGCGACAGGGTCAGCGAGAACGCCCCGGGCGAGACGCTCTGCGCGAGCACCGCGAGCAGGGCGCCGCCGAGCCCGGCGGTGGCCGCGCTGACCACGAAGGCGAGGACCTGGGTACGGGCCACGTGGATGCCGGCGAGCCGCGCGGCCACCTCGTCGTCGCGCACGGCACGGAAGGTACGCCCGTACCGGCTGCGGACCAGGTTGGCCAGGAGCAGCAGGGCGAGCAGGGTGGCCGCGCCGGTGAGCCAGAGCTGCCAGCGCTCGTAGGGGAAGTACGGGCCGAGCGCCAGCGGTGGCGGCTCGACCGGCACGGACAGCCCCTGCTCGCCGTTGAAGACCCCGTCGAAGGTGACGGTCAGCGCCGGCACCACGACGGCGACGGCGAGGGTCACCCCGGCCAGGTACGGGCCGCGCAGCCTCGCCGCGGCCACGCCGATCACTGCGCCGAGGGCGACCGTGGTGAGGATCGCCACGCCGAGTGAGATCGGCAGCAGCCACTGACCGGTCATCCCCCGGTCGGCGAACGCGCTCTGGCAGAAGGCGACGGTGTACGCGCCGGTCGCCATCAACGCGCCGTGCCCGAGCGAGAGCTGGCCGTTGAGGCCGGTGAGGACGGTCAGCCCGGCGGTCGCGCACAGGTACGCCGCCACGGTGGCGAGCTGGAAGTTGCGGAACGGCTCGACGGTGTAGCTCGCTCCCACCAGCAGCAGCCCGGCGATGACCACGACGGCGAGATGACGCAGCAGGGTGGAGCCGCCCCGCCGCTCGGCCGGGCGGTCGTCGACGGCGGCCGGCCGGCGCTCCGGCGGCGCCGCCGCGCGGGTGGCGCTCACACCCGCCTCGCCGCGACCGGGGCGAACAGCCCGCCGGGGCGTACCAGCAGCACGGCCAGCAGCAGGACCAGCACCGCGAGCGGGGTGAGGTCGCTGCCGGCGTAGCCGCTGACGTAGGAGAGCAGCAGTCCCACCACCAACCCGCCGACCACCGCCCCTGGTGGGCTGTCCAACCCGCCGACCACGGCCGCGGTGAACGCCGAGACGAAGACCAGGTCCATCGCGTGCGGGTGCAGGCCCAGCTCGGTGGGGATGACCAGCATGGCGGCCAACGCGCCGACGCCGGACGCGAGCGCCCAGCCGAGGGTCAGCATCCCGCCGACGTTGACCCCGAGCAGGCGCGACACCTCCGGGGCGAAGGCCGCCGCGCGCATCCGCAGGCCGACCGCGGTCCGGGCGAAGATCCACGCGAGCCCGCAGACCACCACCGCGACCGTCGCGACGACGAACAGGTCGTACGGCGAGAGGACGGCGACCCCGCCCACGGTGAGGGCGGACCGGCTGAACGGCGCCTCGGCGGGCCGGAACTCGTTGCCGTACACCATGCCCAGCACGGCCTGGATGAGCAGCACCAGCCCGAGCGCGACGATCACCGGGTTGAGCGGCGACGCGTGGTCGACGAAGCGCATCACGGCGCGGTCCACCAGCGCGCCGAGGAGCAGCCCGACGGCGAGCGCGGCCAGGAAGCCCAGCCAGTAGGAGCCGGTCGCGGCCGACACCCCGTAGGCGAGGTACGCGGCGGCGACGGCCATCGCGCCCTGGGCGAAGTTGACCACCCGCGCGGCCCGCCAGATGAGCACCAGGGCCAGGGCGAACGCGGCGTAGACCGCGCCGCGGGACAGGCCGTCGACGGTGAGGAAGACGAAGCGGTCCAACAGTGCTCCCTCCGGGGGACGAGCAGGTCAGAAACCGAGGTACGCGTGCCGCAGTTCGACGTCGTCACGCAGCCGGGCGGCCGGGGCGGCGGTGACCACCCGCCCGAGGGACATCACCACGCCCTGGTCGGCGACGGAGAGGGCGCTGCGCACGTTCTGCTCGACCAGCAGCACGGTCAGGCCGGTACCGTCGCGCAGCCGGCGCAGCAGGGCCATGATCTGGGCGACCACCCGCGGCGCCAGGCCGAGCGACGGCTCGTCGAGCAGCAGCAGGCGGGGCCGGCCGACCAGCGCCCGGCCCAGCGCGAGCATCTGCCGCTCGCCGCCGGAGAGCTGGTGGCCGAGGTTGCGGCGGCGCCGGGCCAGCGGCTCGAAGAGCTGATAGACCTCGTCCAGGGCGCGCCCGGCGTCGGCCCGGTCCCGTCGCCACAGCCCGCCGAGCCGGAGGTTCTCGTCGACGGTCAGCTCGCCGATCACCCCCCGCCCCTCCGGGACGTGCGCCATGCCACGCCGGACGAGCTGCTCCACCGGTGTGCCGCCCAGGTCCTCCCCGGCGAGCAGGATCCGGCCGGACACCGGACGGAGCATGCCGGAGAGCGCACGCAGCAGGGTGGTCTTGCCGGCGCCGTTCGCCCCCACCACCGCCGCGATGGTGCCGGTGGGGATGGAGAGGTCGACCGCGTGCAGCACGGGCGCGGCCCCGTAGCCCGCCACCAGCCCACGCACCACGAGCAGGTCGTCCGCGCTCACGGGGCTGCCTCCTCGACGGCGGCTCCCAGGTAGGCGTCGGTGACCGCGGGGTCGTCGCGGATCTCGTCCGGCGTGCCGGCGGCGATCACCCGGCCGAAGTCGAGCACCACGAGCTCGTCGCAGACGGCCATCACCAGGTCCATGTGGTGCTCGACCAGCAGCACCGCGCAGGGGTCCGGGTCGCGGCGGGGCAACTGCCGGATCAGCTCCGCGAGCTCGGCGATGTCCTCGGCTCCCAGGCCGCCGGCGGGTTCGTCGAGCAGCAGCAGCCGGGGCCGGGCGGCCAGCGCGCGGGCCAGGGCGACCCGCTGGCGTACGGCGAAGGGCAGCGTGCCCGGCGCGGCGTCGGCGTGCCCGGCGATCCCCAGGTCGTCGAGGATGTCCAGGGCGTGCCGGCGCAGCCGCCGCTCGTCCCGGTCGCTGCGTGGCAGCCCGAGCAGCGCAGGAACGAAGCCGGCCCGCGCGGTGTGCGAGGCGCCGGTCATCACGTTCTCCAGCACGGTGAGCCCGGCGAACAGCCCGGTCCCCTGCAGGGTCCGGGCGATGCCGAGCCGGGTCAGTCGGTGCGGCCGTGGTCGCAGGTCGCGGCCGTCGAGGGTGAGCGAACCGGTCTGCGGCGTGACGAAGCCGCAGATCACGTTGAACAGCGTGGTCTTGCCGGCGCCGTTGGGCCCGATGACGCCCACCACCCGGTGGGGCGGCACGCGCAGCGAGACGTCGTCGAGGGCGGTGAGGCCTCCGAAGCGCACTCCGATGTGGTGCAGTGCAAGCCCGTCCTCCATCACCCATCCCTCGCTCGTGGCGGGTGTTATTTACACCCGCAGTGTACTTTTCTCGATCACCGCGTCAAGACCTTCGATGCCTCACGCCCGCAGGCGAACGGGGCGGCCGCCACCGGCGGCCGCCCCCCGGTTCGCAGGTCAGGAACTGGGACAGGTGTTGCGGTACTCCTCGATCGACAGACCGCTCGGCCCCGGGCAGAGGAACTGCTCGTAGCGGGTGTCGTTGTCGACGAACCGCTTGAGCCAGGCCACCATCTGCCGGGCGGTCGGCGTGTTCACCGACTGCGGGAAGAAGTGGCTGGCGCCGTTGAGTTCCAGGTACGCCTTCTCCGAGCTGGCCGGGATGCTGCTGTAGAAGGGTTCCGAGTGCGACGAGACCGGCGCGACGGTGTCGCTCTCGCCACCGATGATCAGCGTCGGCACCTGGACGCCGGACCAGGTCTTGTCCAGGTTCCACGGCGCGAGCGGCACGGCCGCCTGGAGGGACGGGCGGGAGACGGCGGCTTCCAGGGTGCCGCCACCACCCATCGAGTGGCCGGCCACCGCGAGCCGGGTTCCGTCGATCCGGCCGCGCACCGAGCTGCGCTGGACCAGGTAGTCGAGCGCGGCGAGCAGCTGCCGACCCCGGCTGTCCGGCTGGTCGTACCGGCTGTTGGTCTCGATGCCGATCACCACGAACCCGTGCGAGGCGATCCGCGGGCCGAGCCAGCTGAGGCTGGACCAGGAGGCGGTGTAGCCGGGTGAGATGGCGATGGCGCCGAAGGTGCCCTCGCTGGTGCTGGTCGGGTAGTAGATGACTCCGCCGCCGAAGCCGGTGACACTCAGCGAGGAGACGCCCTGGGAGGCGGTGGCGAACGGACCGCGGCTGGCCTCCAGGATCGCGACGGTCGGGGCGGGACCGCGCTCGTACGGGTTCTCCGCGGCGTGCGCGGCGCCGGTGGGGCCGGCCAGGACGCCGCCGGCGACCAGGGTGGCGGCCAGCGCCAGCCGGACGCGGGCGGCCACGGAACGGGGACGGGTGGTGGTTGGTGGGGACACGTCGGGCACTCCCTAGGGTCGAGCGGTATCGACGTTCGTCAGTTTTCGACGTTTCCGCCGGCCTGCGCATCGGTGAAATCACCAGTCCCGCCGACTCCCGCTCCGGGCCGATCCGTCAGACGGGCGTGCCATGATGCCGCTCCCCTCGACGAAGGAGCTTGGCGACATGGCCACGGTGATGGTTCGGGACGAGACAGCGACCGGGCGGGCCATCGCCCAGTGGCCCCTGGCGGGCCTGCCGGAGCGCATCTCGGCACGGGAACTGGTGCGGCTGCGGGTACGCGAGGAGGTCGCGCGCTTCAACGCCGAGCAGGCCGAGCACTTCCGGGGCCTGGTGCAGCCGACCGGCACCGAGGCGACGCTGAACGGCTACCGGGTCACCCGCGGCCGGCGGCTGGACTGGGAGCGCCAGGCCGAGGCCGCGTGCGACGCCTTCGCCCGCAACGGTTTCGTGCTGCTGGTCGGGGACCGCCAGATCGAGGACCTGGACGAGGAGATCGATCTGCGCAGCGATGCGGACATCGCGTTCGTCCGGCTCGTCGCGCTGGTGGGTGGCTGACATGGGTGACTGGGTGGATCTGCTTCCCGGTCTGACCGAGGCGGAGAGCCGGCAGGTGGAGGACGGCCTGCCGGAGGCCGACGCGCGGGTCCGGGCCGTGCTCCGCATGGCACCTGGGTACTACTGGTCCGCCTCGGTGACCACCGGGCGGGAGTGGACGGTCGTCGGTTCCTGGCCGGTGGAGGACCGGCGCCGCGGCGCGCTGGCCATGCACCGGGAAGCGGCGACCCGTTCGATCCCCACCGCGTTGAACGACGTGGTGCGGAGCCTGGCGGAGGGAGAGCTTCCGTGGACCCGGGCCGACCTCGTGTGGTGTCTGGAGGTGGCCGGGCGCGGATGCGAGTACACCGACGGCGCTCACCTCGAGCTGCCGGCCGTGATCGCCGCGCGCCTGGCCCCCGCCGAGCTGCACGACCTGGTACCGGCCCTCACCGCCCTGCTCAGCGAGCTGACCGATGACGCCTTCCTGGCCGCGACGGCTCGACGACGCGCCGTCACGCTGATCGGGCAGGCGGTGGACCGCGCCACCGGTCGCCGCTTCCCGTCCTGGTTGCTGCACGACGGAGACGGGTTCGGGCCGCTGGTCCGCACCGAACTGGGTGCGCTCCTCGCCGGCCCGGGTGCACCGGAGTTGCTGACGTTCTGCGCCTCACTGGACAAGCCGGCAGCACCGGCGAAGTGGCTGCGTGGCCTCGACGAACGCCTCCTGGCCACCCCGGGCGGCGCCGAGGTCGTACGCGGGGTCCTGGAGGCGTTCGTCGCCCACCGGCAATCCGTGCACGACGACTCGGACCGCCTCCTGCGCGGGCTGGTGTGGGCACTGTCGCGGCAGCCCGACGACGGGGCCACCGATCTGCTGGCCCGGGTCACCGCGGCCGCGGCGGCGGCGCCACGACGTGCCGCCGGGTACCCCCACGCCCAGCGGACGGCGGTCGCCGCCGTGCAGTTGCTGGCGGCACGGGGAGGTGACGTGCCGGTCCAGGCCCTGGCGAGGCTGGCAGTCACGGTGCGCAACAAGGCGGTGCAGAGCCGGGTCCGGGCCGCGCTGATCCGGCTCGGGGCACTGCGCGGGTGGTCGCTCGCCGAGGTGCTGGAACTCGCCGTCGACGACCACGGGCTCGACCGCGACGGGCGGCTGCGCACACGGGTCGGGCCGTACGACGCGACAGTCGAGGTGGTGGGCGAGAAGGCGCGGCTGACCTTCGCCCGCGACGGTGCCCCGCTCAAGGGCGTGCCGGCCCTCGTTCGGCAGGCGCACGACGACGAGCTCAGACAGCTGCGTGATCTGGTCAAGCGTGTCGGCGCGACCCTGGTCTCCGAGCGCCAGCGGGTGGAGGGGCTGTTGTCCGAGGAGCGCACCTGGGCGTACCCGGACTGGGTCTCCCGATTCCTGGACCACCCGGTCACCGGCACCTACGGGCGGCGGCTGGTGTGGGAGACCAGCGCCGACGGGCGCCGCTGGACGACGGGTCTGCCACGGCACGACAGCGACGGGTGGACGATCGCCGGCCTCGACGGCGGCACCATCACCGGTAACCGGGTCCGGTTGTGGCACCCCGTCCGGGCCGGCGTGGACGAGGTGCTCGCGTGGCGGACGCACGTGCTCGCCACGGGCCTCGCGCAACCGTTCAAACAGGCGTTCCGGGAGGTCTACCTGCTCACACCGGCCGAGGAGGAGACGCGGACCTACTCCAACCGGTTCGCCGCGCACATCCTGCGCTACCGGCAGGCGAACGCGCTGATGCGCGTACGGGGCTGGCAGGCCGGCTACCTCGGCACCTGGGACGGCGGATACGACAGCGAGGCCACCAAGCTGCTCGGCGGCGGCGACTGGCGGGCGTCCTTCCACCACCAGCTGGTCGAGACCGAGGACGGTCGGGACCACGAGGTGCGGTACTGCTCGACCGACCAGGTGCGCTTCGCCCGACGCGACGGCGCCACCTGGCAGCCCACCCCGGTCGTCGACGTGCCACCGCTGGTGTTCACCGAGGCGATGCGCGACGTGGACCTCTTCGTCGGCGTCACGTCGATCGCCACCGACCCGCAGTGGGCCGATCGCGGCGAGGACCGGTTCCACGCCTACTGGCACCGCACGGCCATCGGTGCGCTGACCCCCTCGGCGGAGGTACGCCGGGACGCGCTGGCCCGGCTGCTGCCACGGATGAGGATCGCCGACCGGGTGGAACTCTCGGACCGGTTCCTGCGCGTGCGCGGCACCATCGGCAGCTACCGGATCCACCTCGGCTCCGCCAACGTGATGACGGAGCCCGACGACGCCTACCTGTGCATCGTCCCCGCGCGCGACCACGCCGGTCGGATCCACCTGCCGTTCGAGGACGACCCGGTGCTGTCCCTGATCCTGTCCAAGGCGGTCATGCTCGCCGCCGACGACACGATCACCGACGACACGGTGCTGCGCCAGCTCGCCCGCTGAGCGGGCGTCGGCAGTCGTTCCTCCTCCCTGGGGAGGAGGAACGACTCCGACCGCCGGTCGGAACCGGGGCCGGCGGTCGGGCGCGGGCAGCGGATACGCTCGCCAGCATCTACAGGCATGACTACCGCACTGCGCCGGGCGGCACACTGGCACCGCCCACTGATGCTCTTCGTATCCGCGATGGCGGTGCTCGCCGTCATCTCCGCGGTCGGCGTCCTCGTCGACCCGCGCGTCCTCACCGGCGCGCCGATCTGGCTGAAGCCGTTCAAGTTCTCGGTGTCCTTCGTGCTGTACGGGATCACCCTCGCCTGGATGCTCTCCCTGCTGCCCCGGCGGAGCCGGACCGCCGAGTGGGCGGGCACGGTCATCGTCGCGACGTCGCTGATCGAGATGGTGGTGATCGTCGGGCAGGTCCTGCGCGGCACGACCAGTCACTTCAACGGCACCACCCCGCTGGACAGCGCCCTGTTCACGGTGATGGGCGCGTCGATCGCCGTGCTGTTCGTCGCACACTTCGTCATCGGGATCGTGGTGTTGCGGCGCCGGATCGCCGACCGCGCCGCCGCGTACGCGGTGGGGCTGGGAATCGGCCTTTCCCTGCTCGGCATGCTGGCGGCGGTGCCGATGGTGCTGCCCGCCCAGGAGCCGGGGATCGAGGGCATCAGTGGGGCGCACAGCGTGGGCGTGGCGGACGGCGGGCCCGGGCTGCCGCTGTTCGGCTGGAGCACCACCGGCGGCGACCTGCGGATCGGGCACTTCGTGGGCCTGCACGCCCTGCAGGCGTTGCCGATGCTCGCGATCCTGCTGAGCCGGTTCCTCGGCACGCGGCTGGACGAGCGCACCCGCGTACGGCTGCTGGTGATCGCGGGCGCGGCCTACGGCGTACTCACGATGCTGTTGACCTGGCAGGCCCTGCGCGGACAGCCGCTGCTGCGGCCGGACGCGCTGACGCTGGCCGCCGTGGCGGCGCTGGTGCTGGCGACCGTGACCGCCGTCGGCGTGGTCGTGGCGCGCCGTCGCGGCGCGGAACTGGCTTTGGCGGCATGACCGCGACGCTGTTCTCCCTGACCTTCGCGGTGGCGGCGCCGTTCTGGGCGCTGATGATCCTGCTACCGCGCTGGTCCTGGACCAGGCGGATCATCTCCTCGCCGCTGATCGTGCTGCCGGTCGTGGTCAGCTACGCGCTGCTGGTGGTCCCGGCGTTCGGGGAGGTGCTGCCGGCGGTCCTGTCGCCGACCCTGGGCGGCGTACGCGACCTGCTCGGCACGTCCGACGGCGCGGCGGCGGCCTGGGCGCACATGATCGCGTTCGACCTGTTCGTCGGCCGGTGGGCCTGGCTCGACAGCCGGGAGCGGGGCGTACCGGCACTGGTCATGGCTCCGGTGCTGGTGCTGACGATCCTGCTCGGACCGCTCGGCCTGGCCGCCTACCTCGGGGTCCGGGCCGGTTGGCGCCCGGCGGCGGCCGGTCCTGCTCGCCAGCCGCAGCGCCTAGGCTGATCCGGTGGGGTGGCTGGGACGACTCTTCGACGGGCGGGACAGGCTCGCGCGGATGCTGCTGCTCGACCTCAGCGGCCTCGGCTACCTGCTCTTCGGCACCCAGGCCGGGCGCGCGCCGACGACCACGCAGTGGCTCCTCGCGGTGGTCGCGTTCGCCGTCGCGCTGGTGCTCCACCGCCGGCCGTTGGTCAACTTCGCGGTGCAGGTGACACTGCTGGCGGTCGCGATCCAGATCATCGACGACACGACGATCAACCAGGTGGGTGCCGGCTGGGCGCTGCTCGAGGTGGCCATGTGGGCGCCGCAGCCACGCCTCATCTGGCTGGCCGCCGCGCTGCTGGGCACGGTTTCGCTGACCGACTCGATCGGCGATCCGTGGCGCCGGGTCCTCTCCGGCGTCTTCGGGCTGACCGTGCAGGTCGGCGTGCCGCTCCTGCTGGGTCTGGTCATCCGGACCACCCGGGAACTCGGCCGGCAGGCCGAGCAGCGGGCGCTGGCCGAGCAGCGCCGGCGCGAGTCGGAGAGCCGGGCCGCGCGCGCCGACGAGCGCAGCGCCATCGCCCGCGAACTGCACGACGTGGTCGCG
The DNA here is from genome assembly GCF_042650685.1 of Micromonospora sp. GCM10011542. Taxonomy (NCBI): domain Bacteria; kingdom Bacillati; phylum Actinomycetota; class Actinomycetes; order Micromonosporales; family Micromonosporaceae; genus Micromonospora; species Micromonospora sp. GCM10011542. The sequence goes on along the minus strand of NZ_JBHSBO010000040.1, from coordinate 379,478 downwards.
CACCACGTGGCGTCGATGGTGCTGCGGGTCGGCGTGGCACGGCACGTGCTCCCGAACCTGGACCCGCGGGTCGGCGAAGTGTTCGACGACGTGCACGGCACCGGAACGGCGGCCCTGGCCGACCTGCGCCACCTGGTCGCGGTCCTGCGCGACCCCGACGGGGTACGCGCCGACGCGGCGCTGACCGCGATCGAGCCCTCGGCGCTGCCGGCGGCACTCGCCGCGGCGGTCGACCGAGCCCGTCAGGCCGGTGTCACGGTGGAGGCCGACATCGACCCGGCGGTCGGCACGCTCGATGCGGTACGGGGGCTGGCGGTGCTGCGGCTGACCCAGGAGGCGCTGACCAACGTGGCGAAGCACGCGGGCGCGTCGGCACTGGCCCGCCTCGCGGTCTCCGTGGTCGACGGGGTCGTCCACTGGGAGGTCTCGGACAACGGGCGCGGTCAGGTTCCGGCCGCCATGCCGCCCGGGGGTGGCCACGGCATCACCGGCATGCGGGAACGCGTCGAGGTCCTCGGCGGTCACCTGGAGGCCGGCCCGACCGACACGGGTTGGCGGGTCCGTACCGTCCTTCCGGCCTCCCCGCCGACGGCCTCCCCCGCCGCGCCCGCCGTCCGGCCCGCACCCCACGACCACGCGGCCCCCGCCGCACCACACCCGACGGAGGTGGCGTGATCCGCGTCCTGCTGGTCGACGACCAGCACCTCATCCGCGCGGGCCTGCGCATGCTCTGCGACGCCCAGCCCGACATCGAGGTCGTCGGCGAGGCCGACAACGGCCGCGATGCGATCTCCCTCGCCGCGCGGCTCGTTCCCGACGTCGTGGTCATGGACCTGCGCATGCCGGGCGTCGACGGGATCACGGCGACCAGCCGGATCCTCGCCGACCGCCCCGCCACCCGCGTCCTGGTGCTGACCACGTTCGGCGACGACGACCACCTCTACCCGGCTCTGACCGCCGGCGCCTGCGGGTTCCTGCTCAAGGACGCGCCCCCCGCCGACCTGCTGGACGGCGTCCGCCGGGCCGCGGCGGGCGACAGCCCGTTCAGCCAGGAGGTGCTCCAGCGCCTGGTGAAGCGCGCGGTGCACGCCCGAGCCGAGACGCCACGGCCGGCCCAGGGCCTGACCGCACGCGAACAGGACGTGCTCAACCTGGTCGCCGAGGGCCTGTCCAACACCGAGATCGCCGACCGGCTGCACATCGGCGTCACCACGGTGAAGACCCACATCACCAGCCTGATGACCAAGACCAACAGCCCCAACCGGGTACGACTGGCCCTGTTCGCCCACGGCACCTGAGCGCTGGGCTGCGCGGTCCCCTCGACTATGGTGACGGCCGGGGGGTGGGAGATGGCGCCGGAGGTGTCCCCGCGCAGGGCCGGCGGGGCGCTCGTCGTGCTGTCGCTGGCCGCGTTCGCGTTCATCACGACCGAGCTGTTGCCGATCGGCCTGCTCACCCACATCGCACCCGAACTCGACCGGTCCCGCTCACAGGTGGGCCTCCTGGTCAGCGGGTACGCCATCGTGGTGCTGCTGACGTCCGTACCGCTGACCCGGCTGACCCACCGGATCCCCCGCCGCCACCTGCTCGGCGTCACCCTGGTCCTCTTCGCCGGCGCGAACGCCGTCGCCGCGCTCGCCCCGACATACGCGGTGCTGGCCGGCGCCCGCGTCGTGACCGCTCTCACCCAGGCCATGTTCTGGTCCGTCGCCTCGGCGACCGTGACCGGCCCCTTCCCGGTCGCCGTGCGCGGCCGGGTGGTCGCGGTGTTCTCGACCGGGGCGGCGCTCGCCCCGGTGCTCGGCGTTCCGCTGGGCACCTGGCTCGGGCAGCAGGCGGGCTGGCGTACGGCGTTCGCGGTGCTGGCCGGTGTCGGTCTGGCGATCGCGGTGGCGGTGGTCGTCCTCATACCGTCCTACCCGCCGGCCGCCGGGGGCGCCGCGCGGGGCACCGCACCCGACGCGCGGCGCTTCGCGGCGCTACTGGTCGCGACCGGCCTCACCGTCGCCGGCTTCCTGACCCTGCAGACCTACGTCACGCCGTTCCTGCTCGACGTGAGCGGCTTCGACGACGCCGCGCTGGCGCCGCTGCTGTTCGTCTCCGGCGCGGCCGGCATCGTCGGCACGATCACCGTGGCCCGCACCCTGGACGCCCGCCCGGTCGTCTCGCTGCTGGCGCCGCTGAGTGTCGGCGCGGCCTCGCTGCTCGGCCTGTACGCGCTCGGCACGCTCGGGCCCGCCACGGTCGTCCTCCTCGCGTGCGTGGGACTCGCCTATGCGGCCTTCGCCACCGCCGTGCAGAGTCGGATGCTGCAACTGGCTCCCGGCAGCACCGACATCGCCTCGGCCGGCGTCAGCACCGCCTTCAACGCCGGCATCGCCGCCGGTTCGCTGCTCGGCGGCGTGCTCCTGCCCGGCCCCGGGCCACGGCTGCTCGCGCTGATCGGCGGGCTGCTGACCCTGGCCGCGCTCGCGGTCCTCGCCGTCGACGCCCGCCGGCGCGCGGCCCCGCCGGTCGCCGCGATGCCGGGGGCACGCCCGGTGTCGGGCCTCGACGGCGAGGAGCGGGCTGCGAGGGCCCGGTGACCGACCGCACGCAGCCGCGGACCTCGTTTTAGATCCACATCACGCCTCCTAGGATGGCCCCGATCGCTGCACCGTCCGACGAAGGGGAGACCGCCGTGAGCCAGACCGAGAGGTTGGATTCGGCCGAGGAGTGGAACGTGGCCGAGGACGATGGAGTCCTGGACGCCTCGGACACCCTCGACGACGACCGCGTGGGTGACCCGCTCGACACCGGCATCATCGCCGAGGACCACTGGTCCGGCGCCAACCGGTTCGGCACGACGCCGGCCGAGGAGCGGGCGGGCGAGTCGTTGGAGCAGTTGCTCGCCGAGGAGGAACCGGACATCGACCCGTACGCCGAGAGTGTCGACGACGAGGACGAGCTGACCCGGCGGGGCTACGAGCGCGAGGCGCGCGCGGGCCGCCTGGTGGCCGACGACGAGGGCCTCGGCGAGGACCGGGAGGCCGAATCGGTGGCCTGGGATGTCGGGATCGACGCCGGCGCCGCCAGCGCCGAGGAAGCCGCGGTGCACCTCGTCGACGACCCGGACGGGCCCGGGGACGGTCCGCTGCGCTGACGCCCGCTTCGAGGGCTGGGCCGGACCTGTCCGGCCGGGCCACGCCGCCGCGCCCAGCACCACGGGTGGGCGCTGAGCGCGGCGGCGGGTGGCTCAGTGGATGATGACCGGCGCCTTCGCCTGGTCGGCCTGGTCGTCGAGCCGCTGGGCCGGCTGACGCCGACGCGGCAGCAGGGCGGCCGGGATGAACGTGGCCAGGACCAGCGCGAACGCGACCCAGAACGTGGTGGCGAACGAGTTGGCGGCGAAGGCGAGCCCCCGCTCGATGAGCGACGGGTCGGGAACCTGCTGGGCCAGCTGCGGCTGCTGCTGGGCGGCGATGGCCAGGCCGGCCTCGGTGACCGGCTCGCCGCTCGGGTCGGTGAGGCCGGGAATCGGCCGGGAGCCGTTCAGCTCGTTGGTGAGGATGACCGACATCACCGCGGCGCCGATCGACCCGCCGATCTGCTGGAGGATGTTGACCAGGGTGGAGCCGCGCGCCACCTCCTGGGCCTGCAACGTCCGCAGAGCCGAGGTCATGATCGGCATCATCGTGCCGCCCATGCCCAGGCCCATCACGAACAACGACCCGCACAGCAGCAGGTACGAGGTCTGCGAGTCGACCTGGGTGAAGCTGAAGAACCCCAGGACGATGAGCGCCAGCGCGAACGGGACCGTACGCCCGATCGGCACCCGGTCGGCCAGCGTGCCGGCGATCGGCATCGTGATCATCGCGCCGATGCCCTGCGGCGCCATCAGCAGGCCGGCGGTCAGCGTCGACTCACCGCGCACCTGCAGGAAGTAGCTCGGGAACAGCAGGCCGGCGCCCATGAACGCGATGATGAACACGAACAGCGTCACCGAGGCGATGGTCAGGTTGCGGTTGGCGAACAGCCGCAGGTCGAGCAGCGGGTGGCGGGGCTTGAAGGAGTAGAGCACGAACGCCACCACCAGCGTGGCGCCGACCAGCATGGGCGCCCACACCTCGGTGTCGGCGAACGTGCCCGCCTCCGGCAGCGAGGAGACGCCGTAGAGGAAGAGCGCGAGCCCCGGCGAGAGCATGAGCATGCCGAGGAAGTCGAACGACTCCGACGGCTCGGGCGCGTCCTTCGGCAGCGCCATCTGCGCGTAGATCAGCGCGACGACACCGATCGGCAGGTTGATCAGGAAGATCCAGTGCCAGCTCGCGGTGTCGATCAGCCAACCACCGAGGATCGGCCCGCCGATCGGCCCGAGGAGCATGGGGATGCCGAGGACGGCCATCAGTCGGCCGATCCGGTGCGGCCCGGCCGCCCGGGTCATGATGGTCATGCCGAGCGGCATGAGCATGCCACCGCCGAGGCCCTGCAGGACGCGGTAGCCGATCAGCTCGCCGATCGAGTCGGCGGTGGCGCAGAGCCCGGACCCGATCGTGAACAGGGCCAGCGCCACCATGTAGAGGCGCTTGGTGCCGAACCGGTCGGCGGCCCACCCGCTGAGCGGGATCACCGTGGCCAGCGCCAGGGTGTAGCCGGTCATCGTCCACGCGACGCGCGCGTAGGAGGCGTCGAACTCGCTCTGGAACTTGGGCAGCGCCACGCTGACCACCGTCACGTCGAGGATCGACATGATCGCACCGAGGACGACGACGCCCGCCACCTTGAGAACCGCGGCGTCGAGCCGGTCCGGTGTCGTGGCAGATTGCTGGGTCACAAACTCTCCTGAAATCGTTGAGCCGGCGAAGGAGGCGGTGGCGGCGGTGCCGCGCCCTCCGGACGCGGGACGCGACGCATGGTGGCGACGACGCGCGCAGGCAGACTAACCGGAGGCTCCGACGCTTCGCCGCCGGTTTAGGGGCCACCGGCGAGGCGGGGCCGATCGGCCGTACGACGGGAACCGGACGTCGGAACGTCGATCGCCCGACACCGGCCGGCCGGCTGCCCTCGTTCGTCCTCCCCGGCACCGCCTGCTCGATCGCCTGACACCGCTGGTCACGGTGCCGGAGGCCCGGGACCGGCCAGCGACCGAGCCCCCGGGCAGCGGTCGCCCGCTTATGACATTGCAGTTGCATTGCCAAACCCGGTACAGTGGGATGCAATGCAGCCGTATTGCAAAAGGGGAGGCGCAGCATGCACGTGATCGCGTTGTCGGAGCTGACCGCCGACATGGTCGACCTGGTGGGCGGTAAGGCGGCCGGGCTGGGTGAGCTGATCCGGCGGGGCGAGCGGGTGCCCGAGGGGTTCTGCGTCACCACCGAGGCGTACCGGCTCGGCGTCCTGCCGCACGCCGAGATCGTCGACGCGTACCAGCGGCTCGGTGCGGGGCCGGTGGCGGTGCGCTCCAGCGCGACCGCCGAGGACCTGCCGGACGCGAGCTTCGCCGGACAGCAGGACAGCGTCCTCGACGTCACCGGTGCCGCCGAGCTGCTCGCCGCGATCGAGAAGTGCTGGGCCTCGCTGCACAGCGCCCGCGCGGTCGCGTACCGCGACGCACACCAGATCGACCACGAGACGGTACGGATGGCCGTCGTCGTGCAACGGATGATCGCCCCCCGGGCGGCCGGGGTGTTGTTCACCGCGAACCCGCTCACCGGCAGCCGGGCCGAGATGCTGGTCGACGCCGCGCCGGGCCTCGGCACGACGGTGGTGGACGGCGCGGCGGCCGTGGACCACTACGTCCTCGGCGACGCGGCGCCGGAGAGCGCCGGTTGCCTGACGCCGGCACAACTGGCCCAGCTACGGGCCACGGGTGAGCGGCTCCAGGACCACTTCGGCTGCCCGCAGGACGTGGAATGGGCGATCGACGCGGACGGCGTGCTGTGGTTGCTGCAGTCGCGCCCCATCACCACCCTGTTCCCCCTGCCGCCGGACACCGGGAAGCCCCTCCCCCGCATCTACCTGGAGTTCGGCCACGTCCAGGGCATGCTGCGGCCGGTCACCCCGATGGGCATGTCCACGCTGCGCACACAGGTCGCCGCGATGCTGGCGGCGCTCGGCATCCGCGCCGAGATCGTCGACATCGGCGGGCGCCTCTACGGTGACCTGACCGACCTGGCGCGGAACAGAGCCACCCGCAAGCGCCTGGTCAAGCTCCTGGCGGTCGACTTCGGCCCCCGGGCGCAGGCGGTGATGCGGCACATCCTCGCCGATCCGCGGTTCGCTCCGACGAAGGGCAGCACCGGGCGCGGGGCCGCCGCGGGGGCCGAGTCCCTGCGGACCGCCGCACGCGCGGTGGTGGGCATCCTGCGCGCGCTGGCGCGTCCCGACGCGGCCCGGACGCGGATGTTCGAGGCGATCGAGCAGCTCAGGCGCCGGTCGGTCGCCCCAGCCGACCTGGGCACGGCCGCCGAGCGGCTGAGCTTCGTACGGGCGCAGGACTCGGAAGACAGCGCCGACGACATCATCTGGCCCATCGTGGCCGGCATGCTCGCCGCCGCGCTGCCGGCCCAACTGCTCAAGGGCGTCGCCGACCCGCACGAGATCCACACCGTGCTGGGCGGGATGCCGCACAACGTCACCATCGAGATGGACCTGGCGCTCTGGCGGCTCGCCCAGGGCGCGGCGGACCACCGCCCATTGCTGCTCGAGACCCCACCCGACGAGTTGGCCGCGCGGTATCTGCGGGGCACGCTGCCCGACCTCGGGCTGGCGGAGTTCCTGAGCGACTACGGCCACCGTGGCGTCGCCGAGGTCGACCTCGGTGTGCCGCGCTGGGACGAGGATCCGGCACCGATCTTCGCGGTGATCGCCAACTACCTGCGGGTCACCGATCCCGAGCAGGCGCCCGACCGGCGCTTCCACCGGGCCGCGGCGGCGGCCGAAGCCGCGCTCGGGGAGCTGGTGGCGCGGGCCCGCCGTCGACGGCCGGTGCGCGGCAGGCTCGCCGGGTTCCTGCTGCGCCGGGCCCGGTCCCTCGCCGGTCTGCGCGAGGCGGGTAAGTTCGCCGGCCTCTACCCGCTGCGGGAGACGCGCCGGCAACTGTTGTTCATCGGCGCCGACCTGACCGGCGCCGGGCTGCTGGAGCAGCCCGACGACATCATGTTCCTGACCCTCGACGAGGTGCACGATGCCGTGCACCGCAGCGTCGACCACCGCGAGACGGTCGCCGCCCGCCGGGCGGTGCACCGCCGGGAGCTGCGCCGCGCGACCGTACCGGTGGCACTGCTGTCCGACGGCACCGACGTCGAGACCGTACTGCCGGTGGCGCCGGCCGGCGACGGCACGCTCACCGGCGTGGGTGCGTCGGCGGGCCGGGTGACCGGCCCCGCCCGGGTCGTCCACGACCCGGCCACGGCCCACATCGAGCCGGGCGAGATCCTCGTCGCCGCGACCACCGACCCCGGGTGGACTCCGCTGTTCCTCACCGCCGCCGCGCTGGTCACCGAGACCGGTGCGGTCATGGCCCACGGCCCCACCGTGGCCCGCGAGTACGGCATCCCCGCTGTCATCTGTGTGCCCGACGCGACCCGCAGGATCTGCACCGGGCAGCTCGTCACCGTCGACGGCGCCGCCGGAACCGTCACCGTGTCACCCCCGGCCGCCGCCGACCCGACCGCCGGGGGGCGACCATGACCGACACGAAGACCCCGACCGCGGCGAAGGCCCGCCCGCTGCTGCGCCGGGCCGCCGCGACCGAGAGCGCGATGTGGCGCAGCCTGTACGTGTGGGCGCGGCGCCGGCCCCTGCCGTTGGCCCCGGGCGACGACCCGTTCAGCTACCTCGGCGTGGTCAAGCCGATCCTCGGCATCTTCATCGGCCTGTCGGCCGTCGAGATCCCGATCTTCGACCTCATCGTCACCAACGTGGTGCCGTGGCGGCCGGCCCGCTGGATCGTGCTCGTCCTCGGCATCTGGGGTTTGCTGTGGATGGTCGGCCTCCTCGCGAGCATGAAGGTGCACCCGCACGTCGTGGGTGACACGGGCATCCGGGTGCGGCTGAGCGCGGGCATCGACCTTCGGGTGCCCTGGCAGGACATCGAGGCGATATCCAAGCGGCATCGTTCGCTGCCCTCCAGCAGGTCCGTGCAGATCGAGGAGGAGGGCGAGCGTCGGGTGCTGCACGTCGTGGTGGGCAGCCAGACGAGCGTCGACGTCCGGCTGCGCCGGCCGACGATCTTCGACCTGCCGCAGGGCCCGACCGAGCCGATCGACGAGCTGCGACTGTACGCCGACGACCCGGACGGCTTCCTCCGCAGCGCTCGCGGCGCGTGAAACGATCGACGCCGTGCCCAAGAAGGTCGATCACCAGGAGCGACGCGAGCTCATCGCCGACGCGTTGATGCGGGTTGCCGCGGCTCAGGGCCTGGAAGCCGTCAGCCTCCGCCATGTCGCCGCCGCCGCCGGCGTCTCGGCCGGGATGGTGCAGCACTACTTCCGCACCAAGGACGAGATGATGGCGTTCGCGCTCAGCGTGGTGCGGGAACGCAGCCAGATCCGGGTCACCGACGCGATGGCTCGGCTGGGCGACGCTCCACCTCCACGGCTGCTGCTGCGCACGATGATCGCGGCGCTGCTGCCGCTCGACCAGCGGTCCCGCGACGACGGGCGGGTGGCGCTGGCGTTCCTCGCCTACACCGCCGTACGACCGGAGGCCGCCGCCGGTCTGCACGAGGAGACCGCGCAGCTCACCCGATTCATCGCCAGTGTCCTTCCGGTTCGCGACGCCGACGCCGCCGCGGCCGGGCTGTTGGCGCTCATGGAGGGGTTGGGCGTCTACCTGCTCGGCGGGCAGTACACCGCCGAGCAGGCCCTGAGCGCGCTGGACGCCCACCTCGACCTGCTCTTCAGCTCGACGGCCGCATCTTCTGGTTGACCCGGGTGCGGCGGCGGGATCCGCCGCCGCACCCCACCTGACGTCAAAGGCCGGGGGAATTCAGCCGATGACGCGAGCAGCCGGCCCGCGACCGCTATGTTCTGAAAAGTCCATAACGTCCGCACGACCGGAAGTGAGCAGATGTCGCATCATCTCGACACCCCACTCGCCGCACAGAGCGGCCAGCTCTTCACCGACGATCTGTTCGTCTTCGACGGCGAACGCGGAACCGTGTTCGTCATGGACGTCAACAGCTCGGTGACGAAGGCCGACATCAAGCGCGGCTTCCACGCCGAGGCACGGTACGAGTTCAAGATTCACTTCAACGGCGCGGATCTCGAGGAGTTGACCTACCGGGTGGCTTTCGGGGAGCCGGACGGCGCCGGAAAGCAGACGCTGACCCTGCACGCGCTCACCGGCGCGGACGCGCGCGACGACGGCGCGACCGGCACACTTCTCGCCCAGGGACAGACCGGCGAGGTGGTGAGCGGCGACAACCTGCGGATCTGGGCCGGCCGGATCACCGACCCGTTCTACATCGACCTCGACCAGCTGGCGATCGTGAACGCCGCCGTCATGAACGGCGCGAAGGTGGACCGGTCGGCGTGGCGGCCCGAGAACGCGAAGAACAGCTTCGCCGGCACGACGGTCGAGTCGATCGTCCTGGAGATCGCCAAGGACGAGCCGCTGCTGCCCGACGGCACGGAGATCGGTGTCTGGTGCGGCACCAAACTGGCGACCGACGCCGGGGGCTGGCGGCCGATCAACCGCGCCGGCCACCCCATGATGTGGCCGATCTTCTGGCCCACCGACACCGACTTCACCAACCCGGCCAACGTCCGGCACCCCAGTAACGACCTGAAGGAGGACGGCCAGGAGATCGCCTCGGCGGTCGCCGGGGTCGTGGCGGCGAACGGCACCGCACCCGATCCGCAGGCGTACGGCTGGAGCGTGGCCCGGCAGGTCTATCCCGACGTGCTGTCGTACCGGATCGGGACACCGGCGAACTACGGCTTCGCGGTCCGCAACGGGCGCACCATGTTCGACAACGCGCCGGAGGTGATGTTCGCCCTGGTGCTGAACACCGCCATGACCTCGGGCCTCACCCCGGACGTTACCAAGGACGCCCGCTCCAGCACCTTCCCGTACGTCGTGCCGGCCTGACCGCTGCCGCCACCGACCCGCACCATCAGTCGTTCGCGGGCCGCAGTCGCACGCGTCGCAGGAGCTGGGCGTTGAGCGCGACCACGATGGTGGAGGCCGACATGAGCACCGCTGCGACCGCCGGGCTGAGCGCCACCCCGGCCCAGGCGAGCACGCCGGCGGCGAGCGGCAGGGCGACCACGTTGTAGCCGGCGGCCCAGGCCAGGTTCTGGATCATCTTGCGGTAGGAGGCGCGGGACAGCCGGATCACACCGGTGACCCCGCGCGGGTCGGAGGAGGCGAGCACGACCCCGGCGGACTCGATGGCGACGTCGGTGCCGGCGCCGATGGCGATGCCGACGTCGGCGCGGGCCAGGGCGGGAGCGTCGTTCACGCCGTCGCCGACCATCGCCACCCGCAGGCCCCTGCGTTGCAGCTCACCGACCGCCTCGTCCTTGTCGGCGGGCAGGACCTCGGCGAACACCTCGTCCTCGCCGGGTCGGAACCCGAGATCGGCGGCGACCGCCTCGGCCACCGGCCGCGCGTCACCGGTGATCATCACGATCTTGCGGATGCCCTGCTGGCGCAGCTCGGCGATGGCCTGCCGAGCCTCGGGGCGGACCTGGTCCTCCAGGGCCAGGGCGCCGAGGACCGTGGCCTGGTCGCCGCGCAGGCGCAGCAGGTGCAGCACGGCCGCGCCACGGCGCGACCACTGCTCCTGCCGGCCGGCCAGGTCGGTCGGAGCGTCCACGTGCCACTCGCGCAGCAGCGCCGGCCCCCCGACGGCGTACTCGACGCCGTCGATGTCGGCCCGGACCCCTCGGCCGGTCAGGGAGCGGAAGCCGGTGGCGCGGCGGGCGGCGCCGTGCTGGGCCGCGGTGGCGACGATGGCGCGGGCCAGCGGGTGTTCGCTGTCGGCCTCGACCGCCGCCGCCAGGGCGAGGACCTCGTCATCGCTGACGCCACCGCTGCCGGCGACGCCGGCGACGACGTGCTCACCGCGGGTCAGGGTGCCGGTCTTGTCGAACAGCACCGCGTCGACGGTGCGCATCCGCTCCAACGCGAGGCGGTCCTTGACCAGGATGCCGCCCTTGGCGGCGACCGCGGTGGACAGCGCGATCACCAGCGGGATGGCCAGGCCGAGCGCATGGGGGCAGGCGATCACCAGCACGGTGACGGTGCGTACCACCGCCTCGTCGAGGTTGCCGATCAGCGTCCAGGTCAGCACCGTCGCCACGGCGGTGGCGGTGGCGATGTAGAACAGCCAGGCCGCGAACCGGTCGGCGAGGACCTGCGCCCGACCGCTGGAGCGCTGGGCCTGCGCGACCAGGCGTTGGATGCCGGCCAGTGCGGTGTCCTCGCCGACGGCCTCGATCCGGACCCGGATCGCCGCGTCGGTGGCGACCGTGCCGGCCACCACCCGGTCACCGGTCGAGCGGGACACCGGCCGCGACTCACCGGTGATCATCGACTCGTCCATCTCGGCGCCGCCGTCGCCGATCCGCCCGTCGGCGGGCACCCGACCGCCCGGGCGCACGAGGACCAGGTCGCCGACGCGCAGGTCGGCCACCGCCACCCGCTGCGGCCGGCCGTCCGGGTCGAGCCGCTCGGCGTCGTCGGGCAGCAGCGCCGCGAGCGCCGACAACGCGCCCTGCGCCTGCCCGATGGCCTTCATCTCCTGCCAGTGCCCGAGGAGCATGATGGTGACCAGGGCGGCCAGTTCCCACCAGAAGTCGAGGTCGAACGCGCCCACCGCGGTGGCCAGCGACGCCACGTAGGCGACCGTGATGGCCATCGCGATGAGCAGCATCATCCCCGGGGCCCGGTCGCGGATCTCGCGCAGCGCGCCCTGCAGGAACGGCCAGCCGCCGTAGGCGAACACCACCGTGCCCAGCACCGGGCCCACCCAGTCGATGCCAGGGAAGTCGAGCCGGTAGCCGAACCAGTCCATCACCATGTGACTGGTCGCGACGATCGGCACGGTCAACGCCAGGCTCAGCCAGAACTTGCGGCGGAACATCTCCGGGTCGTGCCCGGCGTGCTTGTCATGCCCCCCGTGCGGGTCGTGCCCGGCGTGCTGACCGTGGCCGGCCCGGCCGTCGTCGCGCGACTGCTGGTCCGCGGGGGCGCCGGTGTGCACCCCGGCCATCTGATGGTGCTGGTGTTCGTGCGACATCGTCATCGCCTCCTCACCGTCAACATACCCCCGGGGGGTATATCCCGTCCAGGCTCGTCGATGTCCCGTGGATCACTCGGAACGCCGATCCGCGCCGGCGGGCGGAATGCTCGCGGCCGCCGGCTCAGGGCGCGCGCAGGATCAGCGGCGGCCGACCGCTGCCACCGCCAACGCTAGCTATCACCGTGCGTCTCGTCCGCCGAACCCCGATCTGCCGGGCGGCGCCCCACACGGTCACTGGCAGGGGTGCCACTCCCCGCTCTCCTTGACCAGGGTGAAGGTGTTGGTGAACGTCGCGCCGGTCTCCTGGACCATCCGAACGGTGACCGTCGCGCTCACCCTGCCGTTGGTGTTGGAGACGTAAACCCCGTCGATCTTGTAGCTCGTCATCTTCAACTGCGCCGACTGGATCCGGGTGAACTCCTCCTGCGAGGTGGCGTTGCGCACCCTGCCACACAGTTGGCCGTAGGCGCCCTGGTAGTCGCCGGCGAGCACGTCGTCGAGGTACGCCGCGGTCGCGTCGCGGGCCGGCCCGGCATTGTTGGTGTAGGTGCGATAGAGCCAGAACCCGCCGCAGGCACCACCCAGACAGCACACCGCCAGCACCGCGGCGACGACGATCAGGACCGTGCGGGTTGTCCGGTGGGGCTTGGGCGCGGGCACCAGCATCGGCTCGTACGTCATGGCCGCGATGGTAGGCCCGGCCGACCACAACACTTCCCACCGTGGAACGAGAACCGGCACCCGCGGTGCGCCACCTCGTTCAGCGATGGGCCTTCAGGCGGCTCCAGGTGCTCGGCGGCGCCAGCGCACCGCTGCGCAGCGCCGTCTCGACCGGAGGGCGGTCGCCGGCGACCGCGGTGAGCCGACCGTGTTCGGCGCCCGCCGCGAGTCGCGCTGGCACGGGCGGGATGTCGGCGGTGAGCCGGACGACCATCCCCGGCCACCCGATCACGTCGAGTTGGCCGTCGGCGCTGATCGTCGTACCGGTGCCGATCGGACCGCGCACCGCCGCCACGGCCTGCCCGGCCCGTACGACCGTTTGCACGTCGAGCGCGGCGGTGGCCGCCCGGACCAGCGAGCGACTCGCCTTGAACACCGCCGTCAACTGCTCGGGGGTGTGCGCCCCGGGCTGGCCGAGCACCGCGCCGACGATGGTGAGCCGCACCGAGCCGACCCGCACCACCGCGGCCCAGACCAGGCAGCCGCCGGCCTCGTCCGTGGAGCCGGTCTTGACCCCGACGACGCCGTCCTTGCCGACCAGCGTGTTGTAGTTCTTCACCGTTCCGGCCACCGGAAGCGTCGCCTCCCGCTGTGCCACGATCTCCGCGAACGCGGGCAACGCCATCGCCTTGCGCGCCAGGATCACCTGGTCGACCGCCGTGCTGACGGTGTCCGGATCGAGGCCGGACGGATCGGTGTAGCGGGTCTTCGACATGCCCAGCGCGGCGGCCGTGGCGTTCATCTTCGCGACGAACGCGTCGACGCTGCCCGCGTCCCAGGCGGCGAGAATCCTCGCCATGTTGTTCGCCGACGGCAGCAACACGGCCTGCAACGCCTGTCGCTCGGTGAAGACCGCGCCGGCGGTGACGCGCACCAGAGACTCACCGCGCGCCTGTTCCTGCGGGTACGCGGCAGCCTGTCGGGCGCTGACGGTCAGCGTCGGGCCTTGCTCACCGACCTTGAGGGGGTGGTCGGTCAACACCACGTACGCGGTCATCACCTTCGTGACGCTCGCGATCGGCACCGCGGCGGTGCCGCCGGAGGTGCCCAGGGTGCCCAACCCGTCGACCGTGACGGCCGCCTGGCCGGATCGGGGCCACGGCAGCGCCGGCGGTTCACCGGGGATGGTCATGGAGGCGGGCAGCACGGGCGCGACGGTCGGCAGCGGCAGCGGGTGCCGCAGGGGCGCCACGACGAGCAGCACGGCGCCGAGCAGCAGGACCGCCACCATCGCGCTCACCAGCGACCGCAGACGGCGGGGCCGCCGTCTGGCCGGCGCCGGCTGGCCGCTCCCGGTCGTCATCGCGTTGCTGGACCGATACACCTGACTCATTGGCCCCCCATCGTTGGCGTACGTGATTCGCCGCTCTCCGGGAGCAGCGCGGCGGTGGCGGAGGCGGTGAGCCAGTCCCGGGCCCGCTCCAGCGTCCAGCCCCGGTCCCGTACGAGCGCGGTCCACGCTGTCTCGCCCAGATAGAACCAGAGCAGGTCGAGTGCGTCCTCGCGGCTCAGGCCCGGACGCAGCGCCCCGAGCGCGGCGAGCCGGTCGGCCACGACACCCAGGGACTGCTGGTAGGCGAGCACGATCCGGTCGTAGACCGCCGCGGCGGCCGGCTCGGACCGGCTCTGCGGAAACAGGTCGGAGATGACGTCCCAGTGCCGTTCGTGGGTCAGCCGCACCCCCTCACCCAGCAGGGACATGATCTCGACGGCGTCCTCGCGCGTCGTGACGGCGGCCAGCGTCTCGCCGACGGCCGGGTCGTGCACCACCGGCTCGAGCAACGCCGCCAGGATGTCCGCCTTCCCCCCGGTGCTGGTGTAGACGGTCGGTACGGCGACACCGGCGCACCGGGCGATCTGCGGCACGGTGGTCGCCGCGTACCCGTTGCTCATGAAGAGCGCGCGACCCGCCGCGAGGATCGCGGACCTGGTCGCCGCCGCCGCGTCAGCCCGGCGCGGCGAGTGATACCTGCTGGCTCCCACGAGGCGGAATGCTATCGAGCGTGTGATCCGTTGCACCAACGGCGCTCATATTGGCTATAGGTCCCTATAGCCAATAGGGTTTTCCCCATGTCAGAAACCAAGGCCGTCGTGGAGACCCGGGTCGTCCACGACGTGCACCGGATGGCCACCACCCTGCTCGCCGACGCCGCCGGGCGTGCCTCGGCGGACCTCTCCGCCGTGGACGAGCTACGGACCTTCCTGGTCAAGAACCTTCATCACCACCACGAGACCGAGGACCACATCCTGTGGCCGCTCATCGAGCAGGCCGCGCCGGGCGTCTCCACGCCACTGGCCGAGCTCAGCGAGGAGCACGAGACGCTCGATCGCGTGCTCGACGAGCTCGAGGCGGCGCCCCTCGACGGTGCCGAGCTGGCGACGGCGGCCCAGGCCCTCCGGGACATCGTCCACCGCCACCTCGAGCACGAGGAGCCGATCCTGTTCCCGGCCCTGCGCGCGCACGTCACCGAGCAGGCCTGGGACGAGTTCTCCGCACAGGTCATGGCGACCGCCCCGCCCGAGGCCGCGCACCTCGCGATCGGCTTCTTCGACCGGGTCGCCACCCCCGCCGAGGTGGAGATGCTCCTGGCCGGGCTGCCCGAGCCGGTGCGGGGCCTCGTCCCGATGATGCGCAAGCAGGCCGAGGAGGCCTTCGCGGCGCTCGGCGCCGCCTGACCGACGGACGAGAACAGGGGTGGGGCTCAGCTCCGCCCCGCCGCCGGGGCCGCCGGCCCGGGGAGCGCGGCATGCCCCGCCACCACCGACCTCACCGCGTACCCGGTAGGAATGGGGCGGGAGGTCCGGAGAGTGCCTCCACGTCCCCTTCGTAGAGTGCGACGTATCGCCGGTGGAACTCGGATCCGCCGCCGCCCAGCGAGGCGGTGGCGAGGATGTCGTGGCGGACGCCCGACGACTCCGGCAGTGTCCAGGAACCCAGGGGGATCCCGTTCGCCGCGGCGATCCGCCGGGGCAGGGCCATCGCCTGCGTGCGGTCCACCACCCCGTCGAGCGGGCTGATCGCGACCGCCGCCGTGCGCAGGCCGGTGCGGCGCGGTGGGTCCGGGAGGTTACGCACGATCCTCAGGTACTGGCTGACCGCGGCGAACGAGTAGCCGCGAGAGTTGATCCGGTCCGGGAGGACGCCGCGTCCGTACAGCGCGATGAGCGGCCTGACGGCGAACGCCGGCGCCTGACTCGGGTCCGGGCCGAAGAATGGTGACAGCAGGAGCAGGCGCCGCACCACGTCGCCACGGAACTGGGCCAGCCAGGTGGCCAGCACCGCTCCGCCGGAGATCCCGACGACCCCCACCTCGTCTCCCAGCCCCGCCGCGACGTTCACCGCCTCGGCGGCGTACGCGGTCAACTCACCGGCCTCGACCCCGTGGTGGGCCCGCCGGTCGACCATGCCGTGACGGGGCGCCCGCGGGATCCAGACGTTGTAGCCGCGGCTGAAGAACTCCCGGGCCAGCCGGTCGTACTGGTCCGGGCCGAGGGTGTAGCCGTGCAACAGCAGGACGACCCGGCCGGTACGGGTGCCGTGGCTCAGCAGGCGACTCCGGCATTCCGGCCGTACCTGTGGATCCGCCGCCTCGGCGGCGATGACGGCTTCGGCGGCCCGGGTGGCGGCGGTGAAGTCCAGTGATCGGGCCGGCGCGTCGCGCAACGCACGGTGGCGCAACGGCCACAGGAGGAGCACGGCGGCGGCCGTCCCGAGCAGCGTCAGCAGGCCGACGAGAACGACGAGGCAGTAACCGAGGACAGAGTGGGGCGCACCGAACAGTTCCACGGGTCATTGCAACGGCCGGGCTCGTGATCTATTCACCGGGCGGGCGCACATGTCCGCTGTGTCACACCACCGGCGGTGGCCCGGACGGCTATCGTCGCCGGGTGCCGGAACTCGTCGCGCCCACCACCGGTCTGCACGCCGCCTGGCTCGAGGCACATCGCGAATGGGGTCCCGGCCCGCACGAGGACGGTTTCGGGCTGCGGCCAGCCGACGAGGTGGACACCCCGGCCGGGTTCGCGGCCTGGGTGGCCCGGCTGGCCGACGAGTCGGATCCGGCACAGCCGCTGGACGCGGGTCTGGTGCGCTGCACGTACCGGTGGATCGTGGAGGGCGACCGGGTGGTCGGTGGAATCGCCCTGCGACACGAACTGGACGACTTCCTCCTGCGCGTCGCCGGTCACATCGGCTACGGCATCCGGCCCTCCGCGCGCGGACGCGGACTGGCCACCTGGGCACTGGGCCGCATGCTCGGGGAGGCGAAAGGCGTCGGCCTGGACCGGGTGCTGATCACCTGCGCGGTCGACAACGTCGCCTCGGCGAAGACCATCGAGCACCACGGCGGCGTCCTCGAGGACGTCCGGGACACCGAACTCGGTCTGGTCCGGCGGTACTGGGTGCAGGTCTAGCCCCGTTCGCCGTTTGCCGGGCGGAGGCGGGGGAAGACCCGGCCGACCGGGCCGGGCGGGCCCGTACCCGCCATGCCCGTGGCCCGGCGATGCTGACGATGCCGGGCAGACCCGAGGAGGAGCGAGGATGACCGCAGGCAGGAATGCCGTCCCGGCGGGCAGCCGACCGCCCGGGGCCCGCAAGTCCACCGGGGCGAAGAAGGCTCCGATGCCCCGGAAGGCGGCGGCGAAGAAGGTCGCCGCCGCCACGAAGCGGGCCACCGGCGCGAGTGTGGCCAAGAGTCCCGGCGAGAAACCCACGGCGACCACGGCCCGCGTCGCGCGGAAGAAGGACACCTCCGCCACCACGGCCACGCCCACCCGCAGGCCGACGGCGAAGGCGGTCGCCGCGAAGAACGCCCCGCCGAAGAAGGCACCCGCGACGAAGGCCGCGGCGAAGAAGGCACCCGCGAAGAAGACCACGCCGAGCCGGGCCCGAGTCACGTCCGGCACCAAGGTGCCGGGCAAGAAGGCGACCACCATGGAGTCGTTCGACAACCGACGTACGGCGCGCAAGGCCTGAACAGACGGCAGTGCCGGGTACGGAGGGTCTCCCCCGTACCCGGCACCGCCTCCGCCTACAGCTCGCGGACCCTGACGTCGCGGATCTCGATCAGGTCGTTGGTGCCGTGGTTCTGCAACCCGATGAACCCGCTGAGGAACTGTCGCAGGTCCGTGGGCGGGTCACCGGCCCGGGACGACGCCTTGCCCGGGGTGTTGTCGAACTCGTTGATCACCACACCGTTCCGGGTGATCGTGTAGTGCTGGCCGACCACCCGGATCTCGTAGTCGTTCCAGGTGCCCTTCGGGGTCACCCCGGCCTGGTCGAGCCCGACCGGGTCGAAGTTGTAGATCGACCCGGTCTTCTGCGGCTCACCGGTGGGCCCGTCGTAGATCTGGATTTCGTGACCGCAGTAGATCGCGACCCAGGCCTGCGAGCTCTGCGCCGACCCGACCGTCCCGCAACTGCCCGCGGGCCGCTCGGCCAGCGGCGTCCGCGGGTCCGGGAACCGGACGAAGGCGCCACTGTTGGCGAAGGTGCCCTCGGGCGAGACGTCCCGGAACTTCATCCGCAGGGAGAAGTCCGCGAACTCGTCCTTGGCGTACCAGAGCATGCCCAGCCCACCGGAGCTGCGCAGTGACCCGTCCGGCCGCAGCGCGAACGATCCGCCCGGTGCCTGCCGCCAGTCGGCGAGCGCAGCCGCCGTCCCGTCGAAGATGGGCTGGTAGCCGCCGACCTTGCCGATCGCCGACTGCGCCGCCGCCCTGCTCAGCGTCTGCGCCTCGCGGTTGTCGACGACGCCGTCGGCCCGCAGGTCGTTGACCACGTCGCTGACGTGGCTGACGAACTGGCCGTGGTTGGACCACATGCGCTCGTCGTCGATCAGGTCGTTGATGGTGCAGCCACCGCCGGCCTGGCGGTTGGCCACGCCGGTGTCGGTGTCGAGCATCCGCACCGTCTTGCGGCCGTCGGGCGCAGCGCACCCGACGACGACCTGGACGGTGCCGGTGGCGACCTCACCGTTGGCGTAGGTGACCTTCACCGTGGCCTGGTAGGTGCCGTAGTCGGCGTAGGTGTGGGTGGGATTCGCCTCGTGTGACGGCGCGCTGCCGTCACCGAAGTTCCACTCCCACTTCACGCCGCCGGTCCGGGCGCTGGAGAAGGCGATCGTCTTCGGGTTGCTCTGCGCCACCGCCCGCGCCGTGGCGTCGTTCGGGTTCGGCGTCGCCGGGCCGCCCTGGTAGGCGATCCGGATCAGCTTCTGGTTGGGGTGCAGGCTGAAGAAGCCGCCGGCGTAGTCGAGCATGTACAGGGCGCCGTCGGGGCCGAACTTGGCGTCCATCCAGGACTGGAGCTGGGTGCCGCCGCTGCCCGAGCGGATGATGCTGCGCAGGTCCTCGGCGAAGGCCGGTGGTCCGTGGCTGTCGACCTTGGTCGGGTCGACGGTGACCGCGATCCGGTTGTTGGCGTTCGACTGGTCACCGATGAACCACTTGTTGTCCCAGTACGCCGGCCAGGCCACGCCGCTGGCGGTGTCGACGTTCTCCCGCTGGTAGGTCGGGCCGTCCATGATGGCCTGCCCGCCGCCCTTGAGGTACGGCTCGGTGAACTTCTCGTCACCGGGCTTGTACGTCGGCAGGCCGCTGCCGTCGTTGCGCTTCGGGAAGACCGGGCCACCGCCCTGCGGCGAGTACCAGATCATGTTGTCCCGCACCGGCGGGAGGTTGACCAGACCGGTGTTGCGCGGCGAGGTGTTCTTCAGGTTGTCGCAGTCGTACCAGCCGGTCAGCACGGTCGCGTCGGTGTTGCTGCGGTCGCGGTAGGGCTGCCGGTTGCCCATGCAGTACGGCCAGCCCTGGTTGCCGGCGGACTTGATGATCGTCGCCGTCTCGTACTTGGCCGGGCCGAGCTCCGGGTCCGGGCCACCGGCGTCCGGCCCGACCCACGCGGCGGTGAGCCAGTCGTTGACCGGGTCCCAGGCGATTCGCGCGATGTTGCGCACGCCCATCACGTAGATCTCCGGGCGGGTCTTGCCGCCGCCCTCCTCCTTGCCGGTGAACAGGTTGCCGGTGGGCACGGTGTACGTGCCGTCGGGCTCCGGGTGGATGCGCAGGATCTTGCCGTTCAGGTCGTTGGTGTTACCGGCGGTACGCCGGGCGTCCTGGAACGAGGTGCCCTTGTAGTCCTGCGTCCAGTTGTTGCCGGCGTAGCCGTTCGAGCCGCCGGAGGAGTTGCTGTCACCGGAACCGATGTAGAGGTTGCCGGATTCGTCGAAGGTCATCCCGCCGCCCGCGTGGCAGCAGCTGTGGATCTGCGTGTCCCAGTGCAGCAGGTCCTTGCGGGTGCCCTGGTCGAGGGACTGCTTCGCCGCGTCGTAGGTGAACCGGGAGACGGTCCGTTGGCCGATCCGCCGGTCCCGGTCGATCGACTCGTGCGGCATCCAGTAGACGTAGACCCAGCCGTTCTGGGCGAACTTCGGGTCCAGCGTGATGCCGACCAGACCCTCCTCGTTCTTGACCAGCTCGCTGCCGCTGCCCCGGTTGCCCATCACCGGAAGGGTGGTGAGCAGCTTGGCCTGCTTGGTCTTCGGGTCCCACTGGTGGATCGTGCCGCAGCCGAGGCCGACCTTGGGGTCGTCCCAGCTGGCGATCGGCCCGGACGGGCAGGCCGCCTTGCCGATGTAGAACACCTTGCCGTCCGGTGCGACGGTCAGGCCGTGCGGCTCGCCGATCTGGTCGAGCTGCCCCGGCTGGTTGGTGGTGGTGAGCCGCTCGATGCGGTAGTTGGACGCGATGGTCGCCTGGCAGTCGCCGCGCACCATGCCGGTGGTCCACTGGATGGCGCCGACCAGGTGGCTCTGGAACTTCGTGTCGCTGGTCCAGCTCGCCTCGGTGCGGCCCATCCCGGTGTAGAAGGACCGGCCACCGTCGTAGTCCTGGCACCAGGAGATCGGGTGGAACGAGCCGTTGCCGCTCAGCCCGGGGTTGTAGGTGCCCTCCTCGACCTGGGCGAGGGTGTGCACCCGGCCGGTCGGGCTCGGGTCCCAGTTGATCCACTGGTCGGAGCGGGTCGCGGTCAGCGGCTGCCCCTTGTTCGCCGGGTGCTGGCGGTCGGTGAAGTCCACCACGGCCTGCTGCACGGTGGTGTCCGGCGCCGGACCCGCGTCCGGGCCGATCAGCCACAGCTCGGCGAGCTGGATCAGCGGCTCACCGCCGTTGGCCGTGATGTTCAGCCGGTAGTGCTGGTACGCCGTGGTGTTGGTGAAGCTGTACTGCTTGGTCTGGAACCGCTGCGGGAAGCTCTCCCCGCTGCGGGTGTCCAGGTCGGTCCAGGTGGTGCCGTCCGAGGAGCCCTGCAGGGTCCAGTTCTTCGGGTCCCGACCGGGGAAGTCGTTGGCCGAGGTCAGCGCGTAGCGGCTCACCACGACCGGCTTGGACAGCTTCGCCGCGAGCCAGCCGGTGGGGTTGAAGGTGAGCCACTTGGTGCCGGTCGACCCGTCGATCGCCTTCGCTGCGGTCTCGTTCGGCGCGTTCTCGGCGCTCGCCGTGGCGGAGACGGGCTTCTCGGCGTTCGGCAGGCTGGCGGCCGGCCGGGTGCCGATGAGGCCGGTGAACCAGGCCGAACTGGGCTGCGCGCGGGCGGCGTCGTGCACGCCGACGAATCCACCGCCACCCTTGACGTACGCCTGGAACGCCGCCTCCTGGGCGTCGTTGAGCGTCACCCCGTTGGCGGAGAGGAACACCACGCCCCGGTAGCGGGCCAGGTTGCCGAAGGTGAAGACACCCGGGTCGCTGGAGTCGTCGACGGAGAACCCGTGCTCCGCTCCGAGGCCCCGGATCGCGGTGACGGCCCGGTTGACCGGGTCGTCCTGCTGGGCCACCGGACCGTGGAACACCAGGACCTTGACCGCCGCGGCGGCCTCGGCGGCGGCGGCCCGGACCGGGGTCGGGCTCGCGGCCTGAGCGGGCAGGCCCAGCACGCCGAGGGCCAGCGCGGCGCTCGACGCGAGGGCACCGGCGCGGCGCAGGCCCCGCCGTCGGGCCGGTGGTGGTGCGGTGGCCGTCGAGTCGGACCTCTGCCGTCGTCCGACCCAGCGGGATAACCGGAAATGGCGTCCTTGAGCCATCTCGACTCCTCTTCAGGTGGGGATGTGGCGGACATGTGCTGCCGAGCGTCGTGCCGGGATCGACCGGACACCGGTGCGTGGGATCACCGGCGGCGCCCGGGCGGGCTGGGGTGGGTGCGGGACGTTGCGGTGGACTGGTGGATGGCTGGGGAACCCGCCGTGGGTGCGGGGTCCCGCCGGTGGCTGCTGGTCCGCCGACTGACCAACAGCCACCGGCCGGAGTGACCGGCGCGGTGGGCGCCGGGGCTCAGTTGTGCTGGTGCTGGCCGGTGGTGGCACCGGCGCCGGCGGCGGTCGCCGGGTGGGAGTGGTCGTGGCCCGGAGGCATCGCCCCGGACTCGTCCAGGACGTGCAGCATCGTCGACATGCCGCCGTCGGAGTGGAACTGCATGTGGCAGTGCAGCATCCAGTGCCCGGGGCCGACGGAGTCGCCCGCCGCCACCTGGAACCCGAACGAGTCGCCCGGCCCGAGCGGCTTGTTGTCGATGATCGGGACGCCGTCGGCGAACGGTTCCCCGTTGCTCACCGTGCCGGTCCGGGTGTCCGCCCAGGAGTGCCCGTGCAGGTGGAAGGTGTGCATGTCGTTGCCGATGCCGACGACGATGAACTCCACCTTTTCCCCCTTGCGGGCGACCAGGCAGGTCGGGCCGGGCTGCGGGTTCTGCGCGTCGCAGGTGTCGGTGGCCGCGCCGCGGCGCAGGTTGATGCTCTGCCGGTCACCGAAGACGACGGTGTAGGTGCGGTCGGGCTTCGGGTCGCCGGGGCGGCGTACCACCAGACCGCCGAAGAGTCCCGCGCCGAGGCCCTGGGTGCCGTGCGGGCCGCCCACCACGTGGTCGTGGTACCACCAGTAGCCGGCCGTGCCCGGCGAACCGGTCTTCTTGTTCCGGGGTTGGGCGTACCAGGTGTAGGTGCGCGACTCGCCGGGCGGGACGAAGGAGCCGCTCTGCACGGTGCCGTCGGAGAGCTGGGTGTACTTGACCCCGTGCACGTGCAGCGACACGCCCAGCGGATGCGCCGGGTTGGTGCGCAGCTGCTCCAACGTCGCGGCGGGCACCAGGTTGTGCAGGGTGATGGCGACGCACTCCCCCTCCATCATCTCCATGGTGGGCCCCGGGTAGGAGGCGGTCTGCGGGCTGGTGCCGTAGCCGAGTCGGATCTGGGTGCCGTCCTTCGGCAGCTCCACCGCGTAGAGCTGCATGGTGCGGTCCGGCTTGACGCAGCCCTCCGGTCGCTCGGCGAAGATCGCCCCGGACCGCGCGATCGCCAGGCCCCCGGCGCCGACCAGGGTCAGCAGCACGGTCGCCGCCACCACCAGCAGACGGGTGCTCGACCTGCGGCGGCGAGGCTCGCCCGAGGTCTCCATCCCGTCCTCGGGCGGCGGGGCGTCCTCGGTGAGTCGCCAGGCCGTCACCGCTCACCCCGCAGGTCGACCATCCGCTGGTAGCTGCGCTCGGCGGCGCCCAGCGAGCCGGGCGGGTTCGGCTGCGCGTTCGGCCCGCTGTCCTGCTCCCACAGGTACGTGAACCGTCCGCCCCCGTCGAGCTCGGTGAAGAAGTCCGCGAACGGGATCACCCCGGCGCCGAACTCCACGTCCAGGTACGAGTTGCCCTGCTGCGGGTCCGGCAGCGGGACGCCGTCCTTGACGTGGAACAGCGGGTAGCGGTGCGGATGGGCGTTGACGTAGTCCACGGGACGGAAGCCCGGGTACTTCCGTGCCCCGCCGTACGCCCACAGGATGTCCATCTCCAGGAACACGTACCGGGGGTCGGTCAGCTCCAGGAACAGGTCGTAGAGCCGCACGTCGGGCCGGTCGGTCGCGAAGCTGAACTCGATGGTGTGGTTGTGCTGGTAGAGCTTGATCCCGCGGGCCGCGGCGGCGGCGCCCCACGCGTTGAACTCCGCCGCGGCGGCCTGGTAGCCGGCGATGGTGCGGTTGCCGGTCGGCGCGGACGCCGTACCGACCGCGGTCATGCCCAGCGTCTCGGCGGCATCCAGCTCCCACTCCAGGTTGGTGCGGAAGTCGCCCAGCCCCCGGTGGCTGCCGGCCGCCTTGAGCCCGTTGTCGTCGAGCAGCTGCCGGATCTGCGCCGGGGTGATCGGGCCGACGTTGCCCTGGGTGTAGCCGGCGAACTCCACCTCGCGGTAGCCGATCCGGGACAGTTCCTCGAAGACCGCCGCGAAGCCGAGCTGGGCGATCTTGTCGCGGACGCTGTAGAGCTGGATGCCCAGGTGTCCCTGCGGGATCAGGCGGCCGTTCGACTCGCCGGCCGCGACGGCCGGCAGCGCGCCGGCGAGGCTCGCCGCGCCGACCGCGACGGTGGATCCGGCGAGGCCGCGCAGCAGCGCACGGCGGTCGATCCTGTTCTTGGCCATGGTGGTGTGGTCCTCTCGGTCGATCGGTCAGCAGCAGGTGGTGGAGGCGGACGGCGTCCCGTCCGGGCAGCACGACGTCGGTGCCGCGCTCGGCACGGTGCGGGAGGCCGCCGTGGCGCCGGCCTTGTCGGTGGGCTTGCCGACGCCGGAGCGACCGGCGGCGCTGACCAGGCGGCCGTGCTCCTTGTGGTCGATCACACCGAGGTGGTGCAGGTGCTCGGCGACATCGGTGACGTGCTTGACGAACTGGCCGTGGTTCGGCCAGGCCCGCTCGTCCTGGATGGCGTCGTTGATCGTGCAGGCGTCCGCGACCACCCGGTTGGGTACGCCGCTGTCCACCGTGCCGAGCCAGACCGTCGGCCGGGTGTCCGGCACCGGGCACGCGGCGGGCCCGCTGGCGACCACGGTGAAGGTCACCGACGCGGCGGCCGAGGTGTTGCCGGCCTTGTCGGTGGCGCGGTAGCTGAGCGTGTGCGCGCCCGGCCGGTCGACGGTGACCGGGGCCGAGTATCGGGCGTACGTGCCGCCGTCGAGGGCGTACTCGATCCGGTCGACGCCCGAGCCCGCGTCGGCCGCGGCGAGGGTGACGGTGGCGCTGCCACGGTAGGCGCCGGAGTCGTCCTGCTGGCCGGAGAGCGTGGCGGTGGCGGTGGGCGGGGTGGTGTCCGCAGCCGGCGGGTCGACCACCGTGAACGACACCGACTGCGCGGCGGAGGTGTTGCCCGCCTTGTCGGTGGCCCGGTAGCTGAGCGTGTGGGCGCCGACCTGGTTCACGGTGACCGGGGCCGGGTAGCCGGCGTACGGCTGCCCGTCGAGGGAGTACTCGATCCGGTCCACGCCGCTGCCCGCGTCGGTGGCCGAGATGGTGACCGTCGCGGATCCGACGTACGCCCCGGCGTCGTTGCGCTGGCCGGTCACCGCGGCGGTCGCGGTGGGGGGCGTGGTGTCCTGGGCCGGCGGCTCCACCACGGTGAAGGACACCGACTGCGCGGCGGAGGTGTTGCCCGCCTTGTCGGTGGCCCGGTAGCTCACCGTGTGCTGGCCCGGCTGGTTGACGCTCACCGGCGCCGAGTACGCGGCGTAGGCGCCGCCGTCCAGGGCGTACTCGATCCGGTCGACGCCCGACTCCGTGTCGGTGGCCGACAGGGTCACCGTCGCCGAGCCCACGTACGCGCCGGCGTCGTTGCGCTGGCCGGTCACGCCGGCCGAGGCGATGGGCGCCGTGGTGTCCGGTGTGGGCGTCCGCACCACGGTGAAGGACACCGACTGAGCGGCCGAGGTGTTGCCCGCCTTGTCGGTGGCCCGGTAGCTGACCGTGTGCTGGCCCGGCTGGCTCACCGTGACCGGCGCCGAGTAGCCGGCGTACGGCTGCCCGTCGAGGGAGTACTCGATTCGGTCCACGCCCGACTCCGTGTCGGTGGCCGACAGGGTCAGCGTGGCCGCACCCAGGTACGCCCCGCTGCCGTCGCGGTCGCCGGTGAGCGCGGCCGAGGCGGTGGGTGCGGTGGTGTCCGGTTTCGGGGGCTCGACCACCGTGAACGACGCCGACTGCGCGGCCGAGGTGTTCCCCGCCTTGTCGGTGGCCCGGTAGCTGACCGTGTGCTGGCCCGGCTGGCTCACCGTGACCGGCGCCGCGTAGGTCGCGTACGCGCCGCCGTCGAGGGAGTACTCGACCCGGGCGACACCGGACTCGGTGTCGGCGGCGGTGAGGGTGACGGTGGCGGTGCCGACGTACGCGCCGGTGCCGTCGCGCTGGCCGGTGACGGCGGCCGTCACGGCGGGCGGGGTGGTGTCGGGCTTCGGGGGCTCGACCACCGTGAACGACACCGACTGCGGGGTCGAGGTGTTGCCCGCCTGGTCGGTGGCGCGGTAGGTCAGCGTGTGCGAGCCGGGCTGGTTCACGGTCACCGGCGCCGAGTAGGTGCCGTAGGTCCCGCCGTCCAGGGAGTACTCGACGCGGCCCACGCCGGTCCCGCTGTCGGTCGCCGACAGCGTCACCGTGGCCGCGCCGAGGTAGGCGCCGGCGCCGTCGCGCTCGCCGGTGACCGCTGCCGTCACGGTCGGCGGGGTGGTGTCCGAGTTGCCACCGGTGACGACCAGCAGCCCGGTCATTCCGCCGTGGCCGGGGATCGCGCAGAAGTAGCGGTAGGTGCCCGGGGAGAGGACGACGTCGACCGTCCACCGGCCGCCGTTGGCGTCCGTCGGGTCGGCCAGGATGTTCACGTCGACGTCGCTGTTGTACGCCGGGTTGCCGGTGTCGAAGGTCAGGGTGTGCTGCATGCCGGTGGTGTTTCCGGTCGCGGCGCTGTTCTCGAAGACGAGCGTCGTCGGCCCGGCGACCGCGGTGGTCGGGGCGGAGCGGTACGCGAGGAAGTTGTCACCGGCGGTCCAGGTGAGCACCTGGGCCTGGAGCTGGCGCGACGGCGCGGCGGCGGCGGTCGACGGTTGCTGCTCGACCGGGCGCGCGCTCGCCGGTGCCGCCACCAGCCCGGCGGTCACCCACACCAGGGCGGCCGTGGCGACGGCCGCGATCGATCTCCGGAGCCGACCGGCCGGAAGCCGGCCGGGAGGTGCGTATCCGTTCATTCAGTGCCTCTCTCCCACGTTCAAGGCGCGCATCGGCAGGACAGGCGTCCCGTCGATGCCAAATCACCTCATGTCGCGACATGTCGCCCGAGCGACGGACCGCGTGGCTCCTCCTGGCCGCACGGGATCCCCGGCCGGGGCGGATGCCACGGCCGTCCGGTGTGAATGGACTCCGTCCTGGTCGCGGGCGAGCCGGATCGCACGCGTCGTCGGACGGCGTTCAGCGTGGAGCTGATGGGGTGAGGGTTACGCCTCGGAGCTGGGGAGGCGTCATCGGACGGAGGGACGGGCTTCGGTCGAACCCACAGCAGTTGCGGGCCACGGATCGCGGGACGTACCGCGGACCCGGGGTGCCATCCCTGGTCGGGTCGGTGGCCGCCGGACGTGTTGCGCCGCCTGGAGCCATCGATCGAGGTGAACCGTGGGGGCGGTCAACCTCGTTGGAACGTATTGATGAGTACGGACACTACTAAGTTGGTTCAGGCCTGTCCAGAGCTTTCGTCGCCCCCAGCGCTACTTTTCTCCGAATCGACGAAAGTCCGTAGCGTCGTCGGCGACGAGAGCGTTACACCAGGTCAGACATCCATGTCGAGCGATACGACGACCGGCTCCGACACCACCGGCGCGGCGCGGGCTGGGTACCGTAGCGCCGGCGCGGGCCCCCTCGCGCCGGAACTGTCGGACGGTGGGAGGGTCGGATGCGCCTGCACGTGGGCTGCGCCATGTGGACGCACCGGTCCTGGCAGGGGCGCTTCCTGGCGCACCCGCTACCGGCCCACGAGCGGCTGCGCGCCTACGCCGGCTGGTGCACCGCGGTCGAGGGAAACACCACCTTCTACGCCACCCCCGCGCGGGAGACGGTGGCGTCGTGGGCGCGGCAGACCGACCCCGACTTCCGGTTCGTGCTCAAGCTGCCGAAGGTCGTCACCCACGAACGGCGGCTCACCGACGCCGACGAGGAACTCCGGGTCTTTCTGGACGCGGTCGAACCCCTCGGCCCACGAGCCCACGCCCTCTGGATCCAGCTGCCGGGCTCGTTCGGCCCCGCCGACGTACCCACTCTGGCGCGGTTCCTCCGCGGGTTGCCCACCGAGCACCGGTACGCCGTGGAGGTCCGCCACCCGGCGTTCTTCGACGATCCCCGGGCGGTGCGGACGCTGGAGGACACGCTGGGCGCGGTCGGCGCCGAGTGGGTCCCCTTCGACACCACCGCGTTTTTCCGGACCCCGCCGACCAGCGACGCGGAACGCGAGGCATGGACGAAGAAGCCGCGTACGCCGCTGCGCAGCCGCGCGCTGACCGACCGGCCGATCGTCCGGTACCTGGGCCGCGACGACCCCGCACGGACGGTCGAGGGCTGGCAGCCCTGGCTCGACGTCATGACCGGTTGGCTGCGCGAGGGCCGCTCACCGACCATGTTCCTGCACACCCCGGACAACGCCGACGCGCCCGAGCTGGCCCGCCGGTTCCACGACGAGGTACGGGCACGCCTGCCCGAGGTCGAGCCGTTGCCCGAGCCGGCGCCGGTCGGGCCGTCGACGCTCTTCTGACCGTGTCGGCGCGGGTCAGGCGGAGGGCTCGGGGCAGCAGACGGTGAGTGCCCCGGGCACCGAGCGCACCTTGAGCTTCCGGACCGCGGCACGCGCCCCGCCGTCGAGCTCGTACGTCCGCGGGGCGGCGAAGCGGACCGTGACCCGGCGGCCCCGGGTGATCCGGACGAACGGCGAATCCGTCGACCGGCCGGCCGCCATCCGGCCGAGGGTCCGGGCCCAGTCGATCGCCCCGCTCGCGGTCGACACGCCCACCTCCAGGTAGCCGTCGTCGGGTCGGGCGTCGTCGAAGGCGGGGATGCCGCCGGTGATCGTGCCGACGTTGCCGAAGAGCACGCAGCTCGCCTCGCCGTCGAACCAGGTGGTGCCGTCCACCCGGATCCGGGTGTCCACCAGCTCGCCCCGGACGTGCCGCAGCCCCGTCCAGACGTACGCCAGCCGGCCGAGCCGGCCCTTGAGGTCCCGGTCCGCCTCACGGATCAGGTCACCGTCGAACCCGGCCCCCGCCATCACCGCGAAGTGCTCGCCGTTGAGCCGGCCCAGGTCCAGCCGGCGTCGCCGGCCGTGCAGACCGATCCGCACCGCCTCCGCCAAGTCCTCCGGGATGCCGAGGTTGGCGGCGAAGAGGTTCGCGGTGCCGGCGGGCAGGATGGCCATCGGCGTCTCCGAGCCGGCCAGGGTGTCCGCGCAGCGCTGCACCATGCCGTCCCCACCCCACACGAAGACCAGCTCGGCGCCCTTCTTCAGCGCCTTACGGACCTTCTTCGGCGCCTTGCGGCTCTTCGGCACCTCGTACCAGAGCAGGTCGTCGACGCCGGCGCCGACGAGCGTCGCCCGCAGTTCGTCGAGGCCGCCACCGAGGCTCTTGCGGCGGTGGGCG
This sequence comes from Micromonospora sp. GCM10011542, assembly GCF_042650685.1. Taxonomy (NCBI): domain Bacteria; kingdom Bacillati; phylum Actinomycetota; class Actinomycetes; order Micromonosporales; family Micromonosporaceae; genus Micromonospora; species Micromonospora sp. GCM10011542. The sequence continues at coordinate 350,054 of NZ_JBHSBO010000040.1, read as the reverse complement.
ACCACCGCGACCGTGCCCACCCGGGCGGCGGTCACGGGCGTGGTGGGTGCGACGGTACTCGTGCTCATGGCCGCCGGTGTTACCCAGCCGGCCGCTCCGGTACGCCTCGCGGGTCGTGGGCGACCGACGTCGGCCGCCCACGACCCGGGGACGTCAGGTCAGCGGATGGTCGCGGCGACGGCAGCCGCGGCCCTCGCCGCTCCGGCGTCGTTGAGGTGCAGGTGGTCGCCGTGGTCGTAGGCCGGGTTCAGGGCGTCCGGATCGGTCGGGTCGGCGAGGACCCGGTCGAGGTCGACCACGGCGTCGTACTCGCCGCCGGTGCGGATCCAGTGGTTCAGCTCGTCCCGGACCGCCTCCTTCTCCGGGCTGTCGTACCCCTGCGCGTTCTTGATCGGCGGCAGGGTCGCGCCGATCACGGTGATCCCACGAACCCGCGCCGCGCGGATCAGCGCACGGTGGCCGGCGATCAGGTCGGTGGCGGTCACGACCGGAGAGGCTCCGCAGCCGAAGTCGGGGTAGCCGCCCGCGCCGATGTCGTTGACACCGAGCAGGACGACCGCCGCCCGCACGCCGGGCTGTCCGAGCACGTCCCGGTGGAACCGACCGACCCCGCGCTCGCCGTAACAGGGCGAGTCGGCGAGCAGCTTGTTGCCGCTAATCCCGGCGTTCACCACCGCGAGCGGACGACGGGTGGCCACCAGCCGTTCGGCCAACTCGTCGGGGTACCGGTTGTCGGCGCCCGGGGTCGAGCCGTAGCCGTCGGTCTGCGAGTCGCCGAAGGTGACCACCGTGCCCCGGGTGTGCGGGGAGCCGGCGACGTCCACGCCGGCAAGGTGGTACCAGGACTGGCTGGTCTCGCCGGCGAAGGCCGCACCGCGGTGGTCGAAGCGGCGGTCACCGTGGGCCCGGTAGGTGGTGGTGAGACCACTCTGGTGGAACGTCGCCGGGCCGCTGGCCCCCGCGAAGTACAGGGTGACGGTCAGCGCGTCGAGGGCTCGGACGGGCAGGGGCAACGGGTCGGACGTCGTCTCCGTTCCGGGCGGCAGCGTGGTCGACAGCCGGCGGTCGAAGGTGAGCGCCCGCAGGCTGCCCGGCCGCACCGCGGCGCCAGCGTCGGAGCGACCGATGGTGGCGCCGGTCAGCCGCAGCGGTTGCGTGCCGTACCGGTTCGACAGCCGGATCCGGAGCACGGAACCGGCGCCGCTGACCCGCACCACCTGCCGTACCGACTGGTTGGTGAAGCCGTCCATGGACCAGTTCGGGCCATCCCAGGCGTTCCCTGGCACCGGATCGTGGTGAGCCACGGCCCACGCCGACGACCAGCCGCCTGTCGTGGCGGGGTGCACGGGCCGGGCGGCCGTCGCCGCGCTGGCCGGAATGCTCGGCACCAGCACGGCGAGGGCGACGAGAGGTGCGAGGAGACGACGTGCCGACATGGCCGGGGTCCTTTCGTCGAGGGGACCGGCTGTTCCGCTGACGGGTGCCGGATGACCGGCAGTTCCCCGGCAGTCGGTCCGGTGTCACCCACTCTGCGGTCCAGGCCTTCCGGTTTTCTTACGGTCACCTGACGCCGTCGTCGGCCGGGACGCCGCTCCTCTGTCGCGTCGGCCGGCGGGTCGGTCGAGGACGGGGTGATCGGGCGGCCCGGCCGGGCCGCCCGATCGGGCGTCACGGTCAGCCGCCGAGGCTTGCGGCGGCCGAGGCGATCGCCGAGGCGAAGTAGCTCACCTGGGTGTAGACGCCCGGGTAGTTGGGCCGGGCGCATCCGTTGCCCCAACTGACGATGCCGACCTGGACCCAGGCGTTGCTCGCGTCGCGGCGGAACATCGGGCCGCCGGAGTCACCCTGGCAGGTGTCCACACCGCCGCTGGCGTAGCCGGCGCAGATCTCCTCCGCGGCGATGATCTTGCCACCGTAGTTGGAGTTGCAGGTGGAGTCGCTGACGAACGGGACGGTCGCCTTGAGCAGGTACCGCTGCTGTGCGCCGCCCTCGCGCGCGGCGCCCCAGCCGGCGACGGTGAAGGTGCCGTTGTCGTACGCGGTCGTGTTGGCGACGCTCAGCGTGCTCAGCCCGGTGACGGGGGTGGCCAGCCGGATCAGCGCCCAGTCCTTGCCGTTGCCGTTGTAGCCGGGGGCCCGGTAGACGTAGTTCGACCGGACGGTGATCCGGCTGGGCGACTGGAGGTCGACCACGCCGAGCGTCGCGGTGATGCTGGTGTTTGTGCCGGTGCGTCCCACGCAGTGCGCCGCGGTGAGCACCAGCCGGGGGCTGTACAGGGCACCACCGCAGCCCATGGAGAGCCGCACCATGAAGGGAAATTCACCCTCCGCGGCACGGGTGCCACCCACGACGTACGGCGTGGCCGGATCGTCGGCCGCGGCGGCCGGCGCCGCGAGAGTGAGGCTGCCCGCGGTCATCGCGGCCAACGTGGCGGCCAACAGGCCGGTGAGGGTGCGCCAGCGAACCATGCGTTCCTCCGCATCAGAACGGCACGCCTCGTGAGCGCACCTGATTCATGGATGCGGCCATCATATTGATGCGGATAGATTAATGGGTCATCTCCTCCAGGTCGTATCCCGGCGCTATGGCCATCCCTGTTCGCGGCGACCGTACGGCCGAAACTCGCTTGCCGCGCACCGTGGGCTCCGGGAAGGTGGTGCGCATGACGTTCTGACGGCAGCACCTTCGATGCCCCACGACCGCACGCCGCCCACGCGTGCCGCCCTGCCGTCCGTCAATCCCGTTCAGCGAGAAGAGAGCCCCCTTGTCTCCGCAACACTCCGGTCCGGAGGCGGTGCTGCCGCACACCCCGGCCACCGTCACCGTGTTCGCCTCCCCCGCCAGCTGGATCGAGTCCGACGCCGTCGCGCAGTGCCACCAGGTGGCCGCTCTCGACGGCATGATCCACGTCGCCGGCATGCCGGACCTGCACCCCGGCAAGGGTGCCCCCATCGGCGCCGCCATGGCCTCGACCGTGCTGTACCCCTTCCTGGTCGGCTCCGACATCGGTTGCGGCATCGCCGTCTTTCCCATCGCGCTCAAGCGGGCCGTGCCGGAGAAGCTCGCCGCCCGGTTCCCCGACCTCGACCGCGCGCTGGACCGCGAGCGCGACGCCGACGACCGGGCCTGGTCCGTCCTGGACGGCGACATCCCCGCCGGCCACACCGACGGCTTGGGGACGGTCGGCCGGGGCAACCACTTCGTCGAGCTGGCCCGGGTGGAGACCGTCGTCGAGCCGGACCGGGCGGGCCGTCTCGGGCTCGCCGCCGGCGACCTCGTCCTCGTCGTCCACAGCGGCTCACGTGGGCTGGGCGAGCGGATCCTGCGGGCGCACACCGAGGTGCACGGCGCGGGCCCAGCCCCCGATCCGGCCGCCTACCTGGCGATGCACGACGCCGCCGTACGGTGGGGATCGCTCAACCGGCGGCTGATGGCCGCGCGGGTCGCGCACGCCCTGGGCGCCGAGCCCACCGAGCCGATCGTCGACCAGTGCCACAACCTGGTCGAGGTCCGCGACGGGGTCTACCTGCACCGCAAGGGGGCGGCGCCGGGTGACGGCCGCGACGTGCTGATCGCCGGCACCCGAGGCACCCCTTCCTACCTGGTCGCCGCGCACGCCGGGCCGGACGCGAACCATTCCGTGGCGCACGGCGCGGGTCGCAAGATGTCGCGCGCCGACGCGCTGCGCCGGGGCCGGGCCAAGCACACCGTCGCGGAGCTGCGGCGCACGCCGGTGGGGTCGCTGGTGGTCTGCGGCGACCGGCAGCTCCTCTTCGAGGAGGCGCCCACGGCCTACAAGCGCATCGAGCAGGTGATCGCCGACCTCGTCGACCACGACCTGGCCACGCCGGTGGCCACCACGGTCCCGCTGGTCACCTACAAGACGCCCGACGTCGGGTCCCCGCCGCAGCGGGAGCAGCGCCGTAGGCGAGGCCGGCCGTGACCGCCCACCTGCTGCTGTCGGCCGGGCGGGGCCCGCAGGAGTGCGCCTGGGCGCTGGCCCGGCTCCTGCACCGCCTGGAAGCCGACGCCGCCCGTCAGGGTCTGACGGTCCACCGGATCCAGACCGTTCCGGGTGACCGACCCGGCACGTACCGATCGGTCCTGGTCCGGATCGCCGGCGCCGACGCCGGGCCGTTCGCCGACTCGTGGACCGGAACCCTCTGTTGGCAGGCGCCCAGCCCGTACCGGGCCACCGCCCGCAGGAACTGGTACGTCCTCGCCCACCCGTGCCAGCTCGACACCCACCGCACGCCCTTTCGGGAAGCGGACGTCGACGTCGTCGCCTGCCGTACCGGCGGGCCGGGAGGCCAGCATCGGAACAAGGCCAGCACGGCGGTACGGGCGACCCACCGCCCCTCCGGGATCGTCGTCGTGGTCGACACCGAGCGTCAGCTCAGCCTCAACCGTCGTATCGCCCTGCGGCTGCTCCGAGAGCGCCTCGCGCAGGGCGACGAGGCGGCACGGCGTGCGGACACCACCGCCCGCTGGCGCGTCCACGACGAACTCGTCCGCGGCAACCCCACCCGCACGGAACGTCCGGCAAGCCCGTCGGTCCACTGACCGGGCCCGCCGGCGGGCGGGGCCCCAGGGTCGCTCAGGCCGCCGCGCCCAGGTGCAGCGCCCTCAGCACGACCAGCGCCACGAGCACGGCCGCGAGCCCCACCGCCACGGCCGCCTGCACGCCGCCGCGGTGCCGCTGCGGGGCGTACGCCATTCCCACCGCTGCCACACCGCCGGCCAGCAGCCCGCCGAGGTGGCCCTGCCACGCCGTGAACCCGGCGGAGAGGACCATCCAGACGGTCAACCAGATGATCATCCGGTTCCGGTCGAGCGGTTCGTAGCGCAGACGACGGCTGACCACGTAGTAGCAGGCCGCCAGACCGTAGATCGCCCCCGACGCGCCGACCGCGCTGCCGTGCGGAGAGATCAGGAAGAACAGCACCGAGCCGCCGAGCGCCGCGAGCAGGTAGACGGCGAGGAAGCGCAGCACGCCCAGCCGCTCCTCCAGGATCCGCCCGAGCAGCCAGAGCCAGTACATGTTGAACAGGATGTGCGTGATCCCGAAGATGCCCTGGGTCGGTTCGAGGTGCAGGAAGGTCGAGGTGAGGAGCCGGTACCACTCGCCGTGGGCAATTCCGACGAGCTGGTAGCCGTCGTAGCTGCCGCCGTCGTCCACGAAGTACCGGCCGCTGTCGTCGACCAGCCCGGTGCCCAGGTTGGCAAAGCGGTCGACGACCGACGGCCAGACCAACTCGGCCAGGTAGACCAGGACGTTGAGCCCGATCAGAGCGTACGTGGCCACCGGCCGACCCATCGATCGCCCGCCGAAGACCGTGCGGGACTGCCGCACCGTGCGGTTCTCCGAGCGGATGCACTCGGGGCAGCGGAAGCCGACGGGCGCCTCCCGCATGCAGTCGGGGCAGATGAAGCGCTCACACCGGTTGCACCGCACGTACGTCTCGCGACGGGGGTGCCGGAAGCAGGTCGCATTCGCCTCGGACGGCGGCTGCTCGGTGTCCAACGTGTCCATTCAGTCCGGTCCTGGAGTCGATGCGTGGGCTGGCCGACGGCAGCGGCCGGACGGATCGCCCCGGCCGCGTTCGCCGCGCCATGGTAGCGGTCCGGCGAGATCGGCGAGGTCCACCGGGCAGCGCACCTGGCGCGGCCGGCGACATCTTGCGACGCTGACGCTTGTGTATGACTACGACCTGTTGGTGCTGGGCTCCGGGCCCAGTGGTCAGAAGGCCGCGATCGCCGCCGCCAAGCTCGGCAGGCGGGTCGGCATCGTGGACCGCCGCGACATGATCGGTGGGGTGTGCATCAACACCGGCACCGTTCCCTCCAAGACGCTGCGTGAGGCCGTGCTCTACCTGACCGGCCTGAACCAGCGGGATCTGTACGGCAGCAGCTACCGGGTCAAGGAGGAGATCACGGTCAGCGACCTGGCCGCCCGGACCCAGCACGTGATCAGCCGGCAGACCGACGTCATCCGCAACCAGTTGGCCCGCAACCGGGTCGCGATGATCACGGGCACCGGACGGTTCGCCGACGCGCACTCGGTCTGGGTCGACGGCGGCTCCGGGCGCGAGTCCAAGGTCACCTTCGACCGGATCATCATCGCCGCCGGTACGCGCCCGGCCCGCCCGGAGAGCGTCGACTTCGACGACCGGACGATCGTGGACTCGGACGGCGTCATCAACCTGCAGGCGGTGCCCCGCAGCATGGTCGTGGTGGGTGCGGGTGTGATCGGCATGGAGTACGCCTCCATGTTCGCCGCGCTGGGCACCAAGGTGACGGTGGTCGAACGCCGCGACCGGATGCTCGAGTTCTGCGACGAGGAGGTCGTCGAGTCGCTCAAGTACCACCTGCGCGACCTGTCCGTGGCGTTCCGCTTCGGCGAGGAGGTCGCCGCGGTGGAGAAGCACCAGACGGCGGCGCTGTGCATCCTGAAGAGCGGAAAGAAGATCGTCGCGGACACGGTGATGTACTCGGCCGGCCGTCAGGGCCAGACCGACGATCTGGCGCTGGAGGCGGCCGGGCTGGCGGCGGACCGGCGCGGCCGGATCGCGGTCGACGCGAACTACCGCACCGCGGTGGACAACATCTACGCCGTCGGTGACGTGATCGGCTTCCCGGCGCTGGCGTCCACGTCGATGGAGCAGGGCCGGCTGGCCGCGCAGCACGCCTGCGGTGAGCCGGTACGCGCGATGCACGGGTTGCAGCCGATCGGCATCTACACGATCCCGGAGATCAGCTTCGTCGGGAAGACCGAGGAGGAACTGACCGACAGCTCGACGCCGTTCGAGGTGGGCGTCGCGCGCTACCGCGAGCTGGCCCGCGGCCAGATCGTGGGCGACTCGTACGGCATGTTGAAGCTGCTCGTCTCGCCGGACGACGGTCGACTGCTCGGCGTGCACGTGTTCGGCACCGGTGCCACCGAGATCGTGCACATCGGGCAGGCGGTGATGGGCTGCGGCGGCACGGTCGACTACCTGGTCGACACGGTGTTCAACTACCCGACGCTGGCCGAGGCGTACAAGGTGGCCGCCCTGGACGCGTCCAACAAGATTCGCAACATCACCCGGATCGACGGTTGATCGATCGAGGTGGCCGGCACGGGCCCGTAGGAGGTGAGGCCCGTGCCGGCCGCGGTGACCACCCAAATCACCGTCCGCCACTGGTACGGCTCGGACCGGGGTCTCCGGCCGGCCGCGCCGGTGTCGTTTCGCTCCGGGCGACGTCCGCGTCGTGATGGAGGGCGCCCGGGAAGACTCTGGGGTCGCGAGCCGCGACGACGTCAGCGCACGGCCGCCGCCTCATCCTGCCGCTCGTCCGCGCCGATCGGCCCGCCGGCCCGCGTCTGGTCGCGACCGGCCGTGCGCGCCGGGCGGGATCGGGGCACAAGGTGAGGTGCCCGGCCGGCGCTGAGGTCCTCGATCCACCCGAGGGCCAGCACCATCGCACTGAGGATCACCAGGGCCATGACCAGGTATCCGAGCTGGCCCAGCCGCCAGAACCCGGTCAGATCGCCGACGGCGTAGCAGACCGCGATGGCGGCGTTGTGCCACAGATAGATGGTCAGGGCGCGACTGTTCAACGTCGTGACCAGCCAGTCGAGTGACCGGATCCGGGCCAGCCACGTCATCGACGGGGCCATCCGCAGCAGCAGCAGGACGAACCCGAGTGACCAGAACGCCTGCGCAACCGGGATGTCGTTGAGGTCCAGCCCCGCCTCCGGGTGGGTGGCGACCCAACCGAGGGCGATCGCCAGGCACACGGCGGCGAGGGCGAGCAGGGACGGAAGCGGAAATCGACGCAGCCGGCCGTCACGGTGCGCGAAGCCCACCAGCCAGCAGGCGCTGAACGTGGCCAGGTCGGTCACCACCGATTCCACCGGCTCGCTCAGCAACGGTGCGGTGGTCTGCAACAGGACCACGCCGGCCAGCGGGGCGAGCACGGACCACACCGGCCAGCGCCGGTACAGCGCCAGCATCGCGGGTGAGAGCAGCACGAGCCACAGGTACGCCACGAGATACCACAGCACGCCCGTGACGTCCGCCGCCCACTCGCTGCCCGGTGGCTGCACCAGCGGCACCAGCCAGTTCAGCAGCATCTGCCAGGCGGGGCGACCCTGCCAGCCGTGCCAGACCATCAGGGGCAGGAGCACGAGGCCCAGGGCCCACAGCGCCGGGAGCAGGCGTCGGACCCGGCTGCCGACCGCGCGCCCGGGTGCGCGGTCGAGTGAGCTGGCCATCAGGGAGCCGCCGAGGGCGAACATCACGCCTATGGCGGGGAAGGCGAAGCTCAGCCACGCCGCACCGAACAAGTGGTAGGCGACGACGCGGCCCAGCGCCAGCGCCCGCAGCGTGTCGAACCAGCGGTCGCGCCCACCGTGCCCGCCCGCGGGGACGCCAGCGGTGCGGGGCTCGGCGACGCGCTCGTCGTGCGCCACGTCGCCGGCCCGCTTCAGTTTCCGCCAGCCCAGCCGGGTGCCGGTCAGTGCGGTCACCACGGACCGGGCGAGGACCAGGTACATCAGCTGGCGGTAGGCGAACTGCTGGATCGGCAGGGCCACCAGCGGGCGCAGTGGTTCCCGGTCCAGCCGGAAGGCCACCGCGGCGGTCACCGTCTGCACGGCGAGCATCACGACCCATGCCAGCGCGGTCGCCTTCGTGTCCAGGAAGAAGAGGCCATAGATCGCCAGCAGATCCAGCACCGGGCCGAGCAGGGGCAGCAGCACGCCGAAGAGGGCGAGCATGGGCAGGCCGAAGCGACCGAACCGGCCCGAGGCGCCGCGGTCGAACACCGCGCCCCGGTGCTTCCACATCGCCTGCATGGTGCCGTAGCTCCACCGGTAGCGCTGCCGCCACAGGTCACGGACCGAGGCGGGCGCCTCGGTCCAGGCGCGGGCGCGGTCCTGGTACACCACGCGCCAGCCGGCGCGGAGCACCGCCATCGTGACGTCGGTGTCCTCGGCCAGGGTGTCACCGCTCATCCCGCCCGCCTCGACCAGGGCGCGGCGCCGGAAGGCGCCGATGGCGCCCGGAACGGTGGGGATGCAGCCCAGCCTCTCGTAGAACCGGCGGTCCAGGTTGAAGCCGATGACGTACTCGATGTGCTGCCACTGGCCGAGCAGCCGCCGCCGGTTGGCGACCTTCACGTTGCCGGCCACCGCGCCGATCCGCGGGTCGGTGAACGGCTCGACCAACCGCCGGATGGCGTCGGGTTCGAAGACGGTGTCCCCGTCGACGGTCACGATGAGGTCGTGCGAGGCGTACAGGAGGCCGGTGTTGAGTGCGCTCGCCTTGCCGCCGTTGGGTTTGCGGATGACTCGGACGCCGTCGAGGCCCAGCGAGTCGACGAGGTCGGCCGTGCCGTCGGTCGAACCGTCGTCGACCACGATCACCTCGATGTCCCGGTGGTCGTTGGCCACCAGCGAACGGACCGTGGCGACGATGCCGGCCCGTTCGTTGTACGCGGGCACGACCACCGACACCGGTGCGCTCGTCACTCCCCAGGGCCAGCGGTGTACCCGCCTGCGTCGAGCCAGCCGGCTGGCGAGCAACAGCAGCAGCAGCGTCCGGGCCATGACGAGGATGCCGACCACCACGAAGAGCAGGAAGAGGCCGCGCATGATCAGATCCGCCAGTTGGATCGACCACGCCACGGGTGCCGCCCGCCAACGTTCCGCGGTGGAGGCGCGGACGTTGCCGACGATGGCGGCCGAGCCCGGCCGCGCCCGGTTGATCCCGCCGCTGACCGTGGTGAAGGTGTAGCCGCGAGCCTGCATCAGTGGGATGTACCGGTCCAGCGCCGCGATGGTCTGCGACCGGTCCCCGCCGGCGTCGTGCAGCAGCACCACGGCTCCCGCGTCCTCCGCCGGGGTCATGTTGCGCACGATCGCGTCCACGCCGGGTCGGGCCCAGTCGTCGCTGCCGAGATCGTTCACCACGGTCAGGTAGCCGCGCCGGGCGGCCTGCCGGATCACCGGCCAGTTCCCGTCGTCGATGGCGCCCGGCACCGACGAGTAGGGAAGGCGGAGAAGGCTCGTCCGGACGCCGGCCGCGTCCACGATCGCCATCTGGGTCTGCGCGTACTCCATCCGTTGCCGCCACGCCGGCAGCATGCTCACGTCCGGGTGGGTGAAGGTGTGCACACCGATCTCGTGTCCTTCCGCGGCGATTCCTCGGGCCAGGTCCCGGTGGCGGGCCACCTGTGAACCGATCACGAAGAACGTGGCCGGCGCCCGGTGCCGGCGCAGGACGTCGAGCACCCTGGGCGTCCAGACCGGGTCCGGCCCGTCGTCGAAGGTGAGGGCGATGGTTTTCGGGGGCAGCCGGTAGGACCGGGGTTGGTCGCCCCGGACGTCGAGCACCGGCCCACCGTCGACCACGGCGGTCGGCACGGTGCGCTGGTCCTCGGCCTCGCGTACGTGGTCGGGACTGAACCGGGAGTTCGCGTACGCCTCGACCAGCAGCACACAGACGACCACCACCGCGAGGGAGGCGCCGACGAGTCGACCGGTCCGCGGGCCAAGGCTGCCCGACGGGCGGTCACGGGTGTGGTTCTCGGCGGGACGGTGGCGGTTCCGCAGGATCATCCGGCCGCTCCCGGTGTGGGATCGGCGGTGGCCGGTGGCGTCACGGTCGGCGAGGCGGTGGGCGGCGGGGTCGGGATCTCGGGCACCTCGGCCGGCGGCACCGGTCGGGGCGGCAAGACCGGCGGCGACCAGTCGCCCGGAGGAACCTTGGGCGAAGGGCTGGGCGCTGGAGCGAGCGGGCGGATCGTCGGCGTGACCGTCTTCCGTGGCTGGGTCGTCGCCTTCGGCTCGGGAACCGCCGGCTCACGTACCGGGACCACCGGGTCCTCCGGATCCGGGACCTCCTGCCGCGCTGGACCGTCGAGGGGGGACGGTGCCGGGGTGGGCCGGTCGCCGGCCTCGCGGGGGGCGCCTCCGGCGGAGAGCGGACCGGGCTGAGCCGGCGTTGAAGGGCCCGGAAGCAGGGCGCTCGCGGCCAGGGGCAGGTAGCTCAGCGAGGCCGCCGCGACCAGTACGCCCGCGCGTTGAATTCGGCGGCGTCGGGTGCCGGTGACGTCGACGAACACCGGCTGGGCGGGGCGGGGCGGGGCGGTTGCCAGTGGTAGCTGCGGACGGCCGGGCACGCGATCGGGGGGCAGGTGAACAGGCACCGGTCGAGGTTATGAGCAAGTTTGTTGGCAAATGTCTTGATCTGCGAGTCAGGAGGTGCACAGTTCTTCCACCATTCGCATATCCGGATTCGATGTCCGGTACGGCACAGAAGTGATGGACGTGCCGCCAGCGCCCGAACGGGACGAAGAGGCAGAAGTGTCCTGAGGACGGGAGAGGCCGGCAGGCCCAGATCGCACCTCGGACGAGTCAGAAACCGTCGGGTTTGCGAGAATCAACGGCACACACACGACCGACGAGAAGGTGCGTATGCCATCTGCACAGGACCCGTGGCCGACGCTGGACGAGCTGCTGCGGGAGGAGGGCGAGCTGGAGCTTGCCGGCCTGTCGGAGTCGGACGCGTACGAGTTGGGGATGCGGGCCGTCGCCGCCGCGCGGGAGCAGCGCCTGCCGATCGCGGTGGGCGTGTGGCGGGCCGGGCGCCAGTTGTTCCACTGCGGCCTGCCGGGCTCGACGCAGGACAACGACGCGTGGCTGCGGCGTAAGGGGCGAGTGGTGATGCGGTTCGAACACTCGTCGCTGTACATGGCACGGCTCTGCCAGGACAAGCAGGTGACGCTGACCCAGCGGTACGCCCTGCCAGCCTCGCGGTACGCCGCCGCCGGCGGCGCGGTGCCACTGCGCGTGCGCGGCACCGGGGTGGTGGGGTGGTTCGGCGTCTCCGGGCTGCCGCAGCTGGAGGACCACCGGTTCGTCGTCGATGTGCTGCGCACGATGCCGCGGTAGTCACGCGCTCCGGAGCGGCCGGCGTGCAGCGGGCCCACGGTTGGGGGCGGTCCCCCCGGGTAACCGTGGCGGGGCGCGCGGAGGAGGTGGGTCGCGCGTCGCCGGATCCGTGTCCCTCCTACCGATGGGTGGCTGCTCATGAAGGTCAGGAACTCGCTGCGAGGGTTGAAGCAGAAGGTGAACTCCATCGTGGTGCGCCGTAGGGGAAAGACCTACGTGATCAACAAGTCCGACCCGCGGCAGAAGGCCCGCCAGGGCTGACGCGCGCCCGACGCCTCCCGGCTGGCAGGTATGCCCGCGGCCCTGCCGGGTAGGCGGGCCCGGACGACGAGCAGGGAGGCCCGATGAGCGACGCCGCCGCGAACCAGCCCGCAGGCCGACCGCCCCGGCCGGCGGACCGCCTGGCCGAGGACGTCGCGGACGTGGTCCGCGAGGAGGTGCGGGCGGTACGCGCCCAACTGGCCGATGCCGCCCGCCCGGCCGGCATCGGCTTCGTACTGCTCGCCGCGGCCGGTGGGTGCCTGGTGCTCAGCGCCGGCGCGGCGTCGACCACCGTGTTGCGCATGCTGGAGTCGTTCCTGCCCCGGCGGCTCGCCTCGGCCGGTCTCACCGCCGGCTACCTGGCGGCGGCCGTCTTCATGGGTGCGTCGGGCCTGGAACGGTTGCGCGCGGCGGGGGGCAGTTCGGCTCGACTCGCCGACGACGTCCGCGACGCCGTGTCGGCGACCGCCGCGCGGGTGGTTCCCGCTGGCTCCGCCGCCGCCCGGGACGCGCTGGAGCGGTGAGGGCGACGAAGGGATGACCGTGCGGATCCCTCAGTTCACCGTCGAACGGTGGGTCAACTCGCCGCCGCTGACCCCCGACGCGTTGCGCGGTCGGGTGGTCCTGGTCGACATCTGGGAGTACACCTGCATCAACTGGATCCGCACGTCGCCGTACGTCAAGGCCTGGCACCGCGACTACGCGGACCTGGGGCTGACCGTCATCGGTGTGCACGCGCCCGAGTTCGAGTTCGGCAAGCGGGCCGAGAACATCGACCGGGGCATCCGCGACCACCAGCTCACCTACCCGATCGCGCTCGACAACGACTTCACGTTCTGGAGAGCCCTCGGCAACATCGCGTGGCCGGCGCGGTATCTCTTCGACGCGGACGGGAGACTCGTCGAGCGGTGGATCGGTGAGGGCGACTACGACCGTACGGAGGCGGAGATCCGGCGGCTTCTTGTGGCCGGAACGGCCGGGGCGGACCTGCCGCCGGCCACGCCCGAGGCGGCGAAGTTCGTGGCCACCCCTCAGCCCTCCTACGCCGACGTGACGGAGGAGACCTACCTCGGCGCCGACCGGGGCATTCCGGGCTCGTTCCAGGTGACCGGCGACTGGCACAGCGGCGGCGACTACGTCGAACTTCTCAGCGGCCCCGGCGAGATCGCTCTTCCCTTCAACGCCGGCGAGGTGAATCTCGTCGTGCACCCCGGGCCGTCCGGGGACGCCGCGCTGACGGTGCGACTGGACGGGCGACCGGTCGGCGACGAGCGCGGCGCGGACGTGGGCCCGGACGCGGTGGCGCGCATCGACGGGGCCGGGATGATCCGGCTCGTCGCCGGCGCGTCCCGCGACGATCACCTGCTCACCCTGACCGCCGATCAGCCCGGCTTTCGCGCGTACGCCTTCACCTTCGGCCCCTGAGAACCCGTCCGCTCTTGACCCGAGCGGATGTCCGGCTTAACTTCATCGATCAGGAAGGTGTCTTTACTGATTCTTTCGAGCTGCCGTGGGAGTGCCGATGCGACCAAGCCGTCACCGCCGCCTGACCACCCTGGTCGCACTGCTGACCGTGTTGGTCACCGCCACCCCGCCGGCCGCCGCCAGCGCGGACGACACCCGGACCCAGCGTGCCGGCTACCACCGGGTCGGTTACTTCACCCAGTGGGGCATCTACGGCCGGGGCTTCACGGTCAAGAAGCTCGACACCTCCGGGGCGGCGAGCCGCCTCACCCACGTCAACTACGCCTTCGGCAACGTCAGCGAGGACGGGCGCTGCTATGTCGACGGTGGGCCGGGTGAGGGTGACGCCTGGGCCGACTACCAGCGCCCGGTCCCGGCCGAGGAGAGCGTCGACGGCGTCGCCGACGCCCCGGGCTCGGCGCTCAACGGCAACTTCGGCCAGCTCGCGAAGCTCAAGGCCAAGCACCCCGACCTGAAGGTGCTGATCTCGCTGGGCGGCTGGAGCTGGTCGACGTACTTCTCCAACGCCGCCCGCACCGACGCCTCCCGCAAGGCGTTCGTCGCCTCCTGCATCGACCTCTACCTCAAGGGCAACCTGCCGGGCGGCAACGGCGGCGCGGGCGGCCCGGGTGCCGCCGCGGGCGTCTTCGACGGCATCGACCTGGACTGGGAGTGGCCGAACTGGGCGGGCGAGCCGGGCAACGTCGTCCGCCCGGAGGACCGGGAGAACTTCACCAAGCTGCTCGCGGAGTTCCGCCGGCAACTCGACGCGTACGGCCGGACGACGCGCCAGCACTACGCGCTGACCGCCTTCCTGCCGGCCAACCCGGCCGCCATGGACGCCGGCTACGAGGGCCGCCGGATCTTCCGGTACCTGGACTTCGCCACCGTGCAGGGGTACGACTTCCACGGCGGCTGGGACCCGGTCACCAACCAGCAGTCGGCTCTGCGCGTCCCGGCGGGCGCACCGGACAACCCGGACTTCTCCGTCGAGGTGGCCATCGACGGCTGGCTCACCCGCGGCGCCCCGCGCGACAAGCTCGTCCTCGGCATCCCGTACTACGGCCGGGGCTGGACCGGCGTCACCGGCGGAGGTAACGGGCTCTTCCAGCCGGCCGCCGGGCCCGCGCCGGCCACCTTCGAGCCTGGGTACGAGGACTACAGGCAGCTCAAGACCCTGACCGACAAGGGCTTCACCGTGCACCGCGACCTGCGGGCCGGGCACGCCTGGTTGTTCGACGGCACGACGTTCTGGACGTACGACGATCCGGCGGTCGTGCTGCAGAAGACGCTCTACATCCGTCGCGCCGGTCTGGCCGGGGCCATGGTCTGGTCGCTGGACGGCGACGACGACAATGCCACGTTGACCAAAACGATCGACCTCGGACTGACGACCTGGTAGCCGTACCCGCGGGCCACCGGGGCAGGCATATGCCCCGGTGGCCCGGGTACCTCCCGGGCATGGCGCGCTACACGAAGCCCGAGCTGCGCGAACAGCTCAAGAAGGAGATCCAGGCCTCCGACAAGGGCGGCCGGCCGGGGCAGTGGTCGGCGCGCAAGTCGCAGCTGCTCACCCAGCAGTACAAGAAGCGCGGCGGTGGCTTCGAGGGCCCGAAGGACGAGCGGCAGAAGTCCCTGCAACGGTGGGGCAGCGAGGAATGGCAGAGCAGGGAGGGCGACACCCGGGCACGCCACGACGGCGAGACCGAGCGGTACCTGCCGAAGCGGGCCTGGGACCAGCTCTCCCCGGAGGAGCAGCGCGCGACGGACGCGAAGAAGCGGCGGGAGTCCCGCTCCGGCCGGCAGTTCGTAGCCAACACCCGACCGGCCAAACGGGCGCGCCGCAACGTCACGTCCGGCGGCGCCGCGGTGACGGAGATGACGGTCGCCGAGGCCAGCAAGGTCGTGCGCGACCTCGACAATCGGCAGCTCAAGGCGGCGCTGAAACGCGAGCGCGAGGGCCGGGCCCGCAAGACGCTCCTCCAGCGCCTGGAGTCGGAACTCAACCGGCGCTGAGCCGCGCCGGCACAGTCAGGAAAGTCGATGAAGCCTTGACCGCGATGTCGGCGGTTCATAGGCTCCGGCCACTGCGTGCTTTTCCCGAGAAGGGAAACATGACATGGCCCGATCGACGCATCCGTTCTCCACGACTCCCCCGAGGCGGTTGGCGAGCGCCGCCACGATCGCACTGCTGCTCGGCATGACCCCACTGCTCGGCGGCACGCCGGCCGCCGCCGCCCCGCATCCCTCCCCCTGCACCGACGACCCGGGCGCCCACCTGAGCACGGTGCCCAGCCCGGAGGCCGTACTGGGCTTCCCGCTCGGCGTCGGCCAGGAGCGCGTCGTCACCAACGAGGAGGTCCGGACCTACCTGGGCGCGGTCGACGGCGCCTCCGACCGGGTCGTCACCGGCGTCCTGGCGACCAGCGTGCTCGGCCAGCCGCTGCCGTACGCGGTGGTGTCCAACGAACGCAACGTCCGCCCGGCAGCGCTGCGCAGGATCGCCGACGACGTCCGGGACCTGCGGGACCCGCGCCGCACCAGCGGCAGGGAGGCCGCCCGGACCGCGAAGGACAGCCCGGCCATCGTCTGGGTCACCGCCAACGTGCACGGCGGGGAGAAGAGCGGCACCGACGCCGCGCTGAAGACGCTGTACGAGTTGGCGGCGGGCCTGTCCTGCGCGGTGGCGGAACGCAACGACAATCTGGTCACCATCATCGTCCCGACCCAGAACCCGGACGGCCGCGACGCCAACCGGAGGCAGAACGAGTTCGGCTTCGACATGAACCGGGACTGGTTCGCCCGCACCCAGCAGGAGACTGACGGCAAGCTGGAGCTCATGCGGCGGTACCCGCCGCAGGTCTTCATCGACGCCCACGAGATGGGTGGCCGGCAGTACTTCTTCCCGCCCAACGCCGACCCGATCCACCACGAGATCGCCGGCGAGGCGGTGGACTGGATCAACCGGATCGGCGACGCCAACAAGGCCGGGTTCGGCTACAACGGCGCCTGCGGCGGCGAGGTCACCACCGAGTGCTACTTCAACTACTCCACCTACGACCTCTTCTTCATGGGCTACGGCGACACGGTGCCGACCGCCGGCTTCGGCGCGGCCGGCATGACCTTCGAGAAGGGCAGCTCGTCGGCGGTGGCCGACCGGGTCCAGCAGCAGTTCAACACCCAGTGGTCCACCCTCGGCTGGGCCGCCGCCAACAAACGCGAGGTGCTGCGCGACTACTTCGACATCTGGACCGACGCGCTCGCCCAGGGCAGGGCCGGCATGCTGGAGCCGAACGAGGTGGTCCAACCCACCAACGAGGTCCAGTTCCCGGTGCCGGACATCCGGATCCGCTCGTACTTCCTGCTGCCCGACCGGCAGCTCGCCGACGTACGCCAGTTGGTCGAGCGGCTGCGCCGGATGGACGTCGAGGTGTACGAGGTGCGGCAGCCCACCCGGCTGCCGACCGCCCACGTCTTCGGTGGGCGCACGGCCCGCGACGTCACGGTGCCGAAGGGCGCCTACTGGATCCCGATGGACCAGCCGCAGAAGCACTGGATCCAGGCGATCATGGGCGAGGACCCGTACACCCCGTTCCCCTACTTCTACGACGTGTCGTCCTGGAGCAACCCGTTGCTGATGGGCGTGTCGACGGTCTACACCGGAGACGACGTCCGGCCGCGGGCGGAGCTGGTTCGCAGGATCTCCGGCGGTCACAGCGGGCTGGCGTGGCCCTGGGGCTCGTACGCGTACCCGTTGGACTCGGCGGCCGCCGCGGAGTTCACCTTCACCCTGCTCGCCCGGGGCGTACCGCTCGTGCGTGACCTGGACACCGGCGCGGTCGCCCTGCCGGCGACCAGGCTGACCCGGGAGGTCGACGACCTGGCCGAGCGGTTCGGGGTGACCCTGACCGCGGGCGGCCGGGCCGCCGGCACCCGGCTGCGACTGCCCGACGTGGGGCTGTTCCAGGGCACCGGCATCTCCACCACGTCCGGCTCGCACGGCGAGGCCCGCTACGTGCTCGGCAAGCGGTGGGGGCTGAACCTGACGCCGGTCACCACAGCCGACATCAACGACAACACCGAGGCGTTCACCGGACGCACGGTGCTGCTGGTGCCGGACGGCAGCAGCCCGACCGGCGGTCTGACCGCCGCCGGGCAGGCCAACCTGCGCACCTGGATCGCCCAGGGCCACACCTACGTGGGGCTGCGCAACGAGGGCACGCGAGTGGCCCGCGCCGCCGGGCTCACGTCCACCACCGAGAAGCCGAAGCCGACCGGCTACCAGGTCATCGGCTCGCACCTGCGGGTCGACGTCGACCAGGACAGCCCGGTCGCGCTGGGGCGGCCGGCGGAGGACTTCCAGTTCAACAACAGCGACCCGATCCTGAACCCGAGCAGCACCGGTACGAACGTGCTCACCTACCCGGCCGGTGACACCTTCTGGGCCAACGGCTACACCGTCGGCGTCGACACCCTGAAGGGGACGGCGGCGTTGGTGGAGGAGCCGACCGACGCCGGGCGGGCGGTGCTGTTCGCGTTCAACCCGCTCTTCCGGGCGTACAACGAGAACGGCCTGCACCTGGTGGCCAACGCGTTGCTCCACCCCGGCGGGCCAACCGTGGCGGACCCCCGACGCTCGACGGGAATCAACCCGGCGCGCGCGAGCGCCGCCGCGGCGCCCGTGCCGACGGAACTGGGCGGTGAGTGGCGGCCGATCAGCATCGAGGTGGCGGTGGCCGACCTGCCGCGTACCCGGGCGGTCGTCGAGCGGTTCACTGCCGACGCGCGGGTGTCCGTGGCGGGCGGCTCGGCCTACCTGGTGATCCCCAACCCGGACGGTCGCCAGGCCGACGAGCATCCGTTCCTGGGCGACCTGGTCCGCGCCCTGCGGGACACCCGGGTGCCGCTGCGGTCCGTGGTGGGCTGAGGCAGCCGGTGTAAGGAGGGGCTCCTTGTTAACGCCTGGCGTTAACAAGGAGCCCCTCCTTACACCGGTCAGCGACCGGCTCCCTCGGCGACGGCCGGGCGCTCGGCCGGGGCGGCAGCACGTCGCCGGGCCGGTCGCATGAGGACGGCCACGACCAGGCCGGCGAGGACGCCGACGGCTCCGGCCACGGCGAAGGTCGCCTGGACGCCGCTCACCCCCGCGGCGTGTGCCGCGTTGTCGAGCAGTTGCCGCCCGGCCGTCGGGGTGGCACGCAACAGGGCGGGCGTCTGCCCGCCGGCGATGGCGTGCGCGACCTGCGCCGCGTCCGGGATGCCACGTGCGGCCAGGCTGCTCTGCGCCCGGGCGGTGAAGACGCTGCCCAGTGCGGCGATGCCGAAGGCGAAACCGAGTTGGCGGGTCGTGTTGACCGCTCCGGCGGCCATGCCTCCGCGCTCGGGGGGCACCAGCGACATCGACACCAAGCCGAGGATGGGCGTCGCCAGACCGACGCCGACGCCGATCAGGGCCAGCCCCGGCAGCAGCGCCGGCCAACCGGCCGAGCCGTGCACGAGCGCCGCCGTGAGCAGGCTGCCGAGGCCGACGAGGAGCAGCCCGGCGCCGATCACCAGGTCGGGACGGCGGCCGTGCAGCACCCGCCCCAGCGCCGCCGAGACGCCGAACGCGGTGACGGACATCGGCAGGCCGGTGAGCCCCGCCGCGAGCGGACTCATCCCCAGCACGGACTGCAACCAGATCGAGGTGTAGGTGAACGTGGTGAAGGCGGCGAACGTCAGCAGCAGCCCGGCGAGCAGCACCGCGACGAACGAGCGGTTACGCAGGAGGGCGAGGTCGAGCATGGCGTGCCGGGTGCGCGCCTCGATCGCCACGAACCCGGCCAGCAGGACCGCCGCCAGGACGAGCAGCCACCAGACGGCGGCGCTGGACCAGCCGTCCTCGTTCGCGCGGATGAGCGCGTACGTCGTGCAGGCCGCCGCGGCGGTGAAGCTCGCCATGCCGGCGACGTCGATCCTGCCCCGGACGCGCGCCTGCGCGTCGGTGAGCGTGGTGACGCACAGCAGGATGGCGACGGCGCTGACCGGCAGGTTGACGAGGAAGATCCAGCGCCAGGACGCGCCCTCGGTGAGCAGCCCGCCGAGGATCGGCCCGACCGCCGCGGAGGCGCCGGCCACCGCGCCCCAGATGCCGTACGCGCTCCCCCGGTCCCGTCCGGTGTAGGCGCTGTTGAGCAGGGCGAAGGTGGTGGCGAACATCGCCGCCGCGCCCACACCCTGAGCCGCTCGCGCGGCGATCAGCACGCCGGCGTTCGGTGCGAGGCCACACATCAGCGACGAGGCGGCGAAGAGGGCGAGGCCGACGACGTAGGCACGGCGGTGCCCCACCCGGTCGGCGATCGAGCCGGCGCCGAGCACCAGCGCGCCCAGCGCGAGGGCGTAGGCGTCGATGACCCACTGCAACGCCCGGAAGGAGGCGCCCAGGTCGTCGACCAGGTCGGGCAGGGCGACGGTCACGATCGTCACGTCGACGAGGAGCATGAACGTACCCAGGCAGACCGTCAGCAGCGGCAGCCACTTGCGCATTCTGATACCTGTCTTCTTCCGTTGCGGGTGCGTCAGCGGGTCGGCGGGGTGAACTCGGGCTGGTCCAGCAGACGCAACCAGCTTCCGTCCGGCTGGCGTCGGACAACCTGTGCGCGGGCGCCGGATCCGTCGCTCGGCGGAGTGGAGGTGAGCGCGATGTCGCCGCTGATCAAGGTCGGCAGCGGTTGTTCCGGCTCGATGCGGGGGCGGTGGGCCAGCACCCTGCTCCACATGGCGTGGATCGCCTCCCGACCCACCGTCTGGCTGCCTGATCCGCGGGCGGCTCACCGTCGGAATGGTCGTCGGCTGCACCGTCACGCCCCTGTTCGACGCCCTCGCCGCGTTCCACCGGTCTCATCCCGGGGTGGAGATCTCGCTGCTGGAGGACAACTCCGACCGTCTGATCGAGGGGGTGGGCGACGGCACGATCGACCTGGCCCTGGTGGGGACCGCCAGCGCCGCCCCCCAGGGTCTGGACACGCTGACGATCATCAGCGAGCGGTTGGTGGTGGCGGTCCCCGCCGGCCACCCGCTGGCCGAGCGGGAGCGGCTACGCCTGCGCGATCTGGCCGCGTACCCGATCGTGTGCATGCCGCCGGGCACCGGCCTGCGCACGGTGTTCGACCAGGCCTGCGCGGCACAGCAGCTCCAGCCCGTGATCGCGTTGCAGGCCACCGCCGCGGACGCCATCGCCGACCTCGCCGCCCGTGGGCTGGCCGTCGGGATTCTGAGCGCCTCGATGGCCGCGCGCTACCGCGACCGGCTCATCGCCCGCACCGTCGAGGACCTGGCAGCACCCGCGCTGCTCGCCCTGATCTGCAAGAACCCGCGGAGCCCGGCGGTCCGCGAGCTGCTGGTCCACAGCCGGCAGGCGTTCACCGCTCCAGACGGCCGTCAGGCGGCAGCCCGGTTGCGGTAGGCGCGGGGGGAGAGCCCGGTGGTGCGTTTGAAGGCGACGCTGAACGCGCTTTCCGAGCCGTACCCGACAACGCGGGCGATGGTGGCCACGGTGTCGCTGCCCCGCCGGATCCGGTCGGCGGCCAGCTCGATGCGCCATTCGGTGAGGTACTCCAGCGGCCCCTTGCCGACCACGTCCTTGAACCGGGCCGCGAACGTCGACCGGGAGACGGCGGCGGCCCGGGCCAGTTCGGCCACCGTCCACGGGTACGCCGGACGGGCGTGCATGGCGCGCAGGGCGGCGGCGACCGTCGGGTCGGTCAGCCCGGCCAGCCAGCCCGAGATGCGGCCCGGGTCGTGGGCGAGGTGCAGCCGCAGGATCCGGATCAGCATGACCACGGCGAGGTGCTCGGCGACGAGGGTGGCCGCCATCGGCTGACGTCGCAGCTCGGCGTCGATCTCGGCGACCGCCCAGCGCACGGTGGCCGCCTCCGGCGTCGCGGCGGGGACGTGCAGGACCGGTGGCAGGTTGTCGAGCAGCAGCTCGCGGGCCCGCCCGGTGAAGGAGAATGCTCCGCCGATGAGGTACACCTCGTCGCCCTCGCCGGCGCGGGCGATCCCGTCGACGGCCGCGGCGAAGAGGGGGTGCGCCGGTTCGGTCGGCAGGTCCAGGTCGCTGGCGAGAGTGAACGCCAACGGCCGGGT
Source organism: Micromonospora sp. GCM10011542 (assembly GCF_042650685.1). Taxonomy (NCBI): domain Bacteria; kingdom Bacillati; phylum Actinomycetota; class Actinomycetes; order Micromonosporales; family Micromonosporaceae; genus Micromonospora; species Micromonospora sp. GCM10011542. The sequence goes on along the minus strand of NZ_JBHSBO010000040.1, from coordinate 328,263 downwards.
CAGCAGGAAGCAGTCGCCATCGGCGAGGTGGATAGGATCGGTGACGCCGTCCACCCGCAGCCAGCACCGGCCCCGGCTGACCACGTTGAACTTGACCCCGGCCGGAGGGGGAAACCGGACCGCCCACCGTCCGCCCGCGGCCATCCCGGACGACAGGCGACCGGTCGCCGCGAGCAACGACAGCACGTCCTCCAACGGGTCCATCCGAACCCTCCTCCTGGACGTACGCTAAAGAGTGACGGATCCTAGAGTATAGGCAGTCCAGGTCGGTCGCTCGTAGCGTTGGCGTCATGACAAGCACTGCTCGCCTGAGCACCCGGTTCACCGCCCGGGCCACCGCCGCCGAGGTCCTCGACGGCGTCGACCTCACCGGCCGACGGATGATCGTCACCGGCGGCGCCTCCGGCATCGGCCTGGAAGCGACGCGGGCCCTCGCACGCGCCGGCGCGGAGGTCACCGTGGCCACCCGCGACCCCGGTCGGGCCGACGGCCTGGTCGCGGAGTTCGCCGGATCGGGTCCCGGCACCGTCCGGGCCGCCGCGCTCGACCTGGCCGACCTCACCTCGGTCGACGCCTTCGTCGCCGGCTGGGAAGGCCCGCTGCACGCGCTGGTGGCCAACGCCGGGATCATGGCGATCTCCGACCGGCAGCTCACCCGAGAGGGCTGGGAACTCCAGCTCGCCACCAACTACCTGGGCCACTTCGCCCTCGCCCTGGGCCTGCACGACAACCTCCGGGCCGCCGGCTCAGCCCGGGTGGTGGTCGTCAGCTCCGGCGCCCAGTTGCGCGCCGGCGTCGACCTCGACGACCCGCAGTTCGACAGGCGTCCGTACGACCCGTGGACCGCCTACAGCCAGTCCAAGACCGCGGGCGCGCTGCTCGCCGTCGGCATCGCCCGAAGCTGGGCCGCCGACGGGATCACCGCCAACGCGCTCAGCCCGGGGATCATCAACACCAACCTGCAACGCCACCTCTCCGACGAGGCGCTGCGCGGCTTCGGAGTGCTGGACGAGGCGGGCAACCGCATCGACCTGCCGAACTACAAGACCCCGGAGCAGGGCGCGAGCACCACCGTGCTGCTGGCCGCCTCGCCGCTGCTCGAGGGCGTCACCGGCCGGTACTTCGACGAGGACAACCAGGAGGCCGAGGTGGTGCCGGGCGGTCCCGAGCCCATGGCCGGGGTGGCCGAGCATGCGATCGACCCGATCGCCGCCGAGCGGCTCTGGGCGTACGCCGAAGGGGTTCTCGCCTCCCGCTGACCAGCCGACGGTCGGCGATCGCGCAGGTGGTCTCGGACCACCTGCGCGATCGCCGTCGTCCGGCGTGCCGGTGCGCCGCGTCCAGCGGTGCGGCGCACGGAGCCGGGTGCCCGGAGGCGCGGGACGGGTCAGAAGCCGAGAAGTAACAACACGCCGGCCGCGACCAGGCCGATCTCGACGAGAGTGACGAACAGCCGATCGCGAAAATGACCGCCGCCCCGTCCAACGCCCGGACTCCGCCCCCGCCGGGATAGATCTTCGTCACGTCGGAAAGCCTGATCGAGGCGAGCTTTCCGGAACCACGGCGACCCATGATCTCTGCGGTGGGGGAAACCCTGCCGACGGCTCCCTACCAGCGGTTCCAGTGGGCGAATGCCTCGGCCTCGGCGCGGGGACCGGGCTTGAAGTCGGTGCCCAGGGTGTAGGCAACAGGTGTGAGCGCCACCTGTACGACAGTGTCGAACGGGACGCCGAGGAGGTCGGCCATCTCCCGCTCGTAGCTGAGATGGCTGGTGGTCCAGGCGGTGCCGAGCCCGCGTTCGCGTGCGGCCAACATGAAGCTCCAGAACGCCGGTATGACCGAGCCCCAGGCACCGGCCTGCCCACGAACACTGTCGAGTTCGGCGCGTGACTCGACGCGCAGGCACGGGATGAGCAGCAGCGGCACTTCATGCAGGTGTTCGGCGAGGTGTTGCAAGCTGCCCGCGATGCGGCCCCACTCGTTCGAGGCGAAGCTCATCCGGCTGAAGGCCGGGCCGGCGGTCCCGGACCCGGGCGGCGGAGCCATCAGGCCGCGCCGCCACAGCTGCGCGACGGCCGCCCTCATCCGCGGCTCTTCGACGAAAATGAAGTCCCAGCGCTGCCTGTTGCGGCCGCTCGGCGCCTGCGCGGCGATACGGAGGCAATCCTCGATCACCTCGCGTGGCACCGGGCGCCGAAGGTCCAGGCGCTTCCGCACCGCGCGGGTGGTGGTCAGCACCTCGTCGGCGGAGAGCCCGAGCGTGCCCGACTGATCCTGCTGTCCGAAGTCGGTCATGCCAGCGCCTCCAGGCTCTGCGGGATGCCGAGGTTGGCGGTGACCGCGGGAAGCAGCCCGGGGAACCGGTCATTGATCTCGTCGGCCCGCAGTTCGTGACGGCGGAAACTCCCGTTCGGCGTCACGCGGAGGATGCCGGCCTCACGTAGGACCTTCAAATGGTGCGACAGCGTCGACATGCTCACCTCGGACAGCGCCTCGAACTTCCCGCACACCACCCCGCCGGACTGTGTCAGCTGTCGCACGACGCTCAACCGCACCGGATCGGCGAGCGCGCCGAGCAGCGTGGCCAGGTCAACCGACGCCAGGTCGGGATGATGCAGGGCTCTCATGGCGGCGATGCTAGCCTTCATTTCGTGATTTCGCCAATCATCGAAATCTTGGCCCCGAACGGAGCAGCATGATGCGCGTCGACACCGTCATCCTCAGCGGGGAAGGCCCGCACGCCGACCCCTGGCACCCACTGGCCGCGACCAGCGCGAAGATCGCCGAACTGCTCGGCGGCCCGGGTTCCGTGACGACCGTAGCCTCCATCGACCAGCTCGGGACGGCCCTCGCCGACGCCGACCTGCTGGTCGTCAACGCCAGCGCCAACCGCACGACGTCGATCCCCCAGGACGACGCCTTCGCACGCACCCTCGACGCCTTCCTCGGCCGCGGCGGCAGCCTACTGGCCACCCACAGCGCCACGATCGCCTTCCCGGGCCTGCCGACCTGGCGATCCACGCTCGGCGCCACCTGGCACCACGACCGGACGTTCCACCCGCCGATCGGCCAGACCCTCGTCCGGCGCACCGCTGTGGACCACCCGATCACCCGGGGGCTCGGCGACTTCGAGGTCTACGACGAGCGCTACACCAACCTGGATCTGGTCGATGGCAGTGGCATCCAGCCCCTCTACGTGCACGAGGAGGGCGGCGAGACCCACCCGCTCGTCTGGGCACGCACCGTCGGGAGCAGCCGGATCGTCTACGACGCTCTCGGTCACGACGTCAGGTCCTACGAGTCCCCGGGACACGTCGAGCTGTTCGGGCGCATCGTGTCGTGGCTGCGGCATCGGGCCTGACGCCGGAGTCCAAGAAGGCGCTAACCGGCGGCAGGTGTTCCGCGCTCAGCGTTGGCGGAGCTCCAGTTCCGCTGGTGAAGGCGCTCAAAACCGTCCAGGAGGACGTCCAGGGCGAACTCGAACTCGAACTGGTCGTCACAGCCTCGTCCGACCGCCGACGTCTCATCGTGGGACGCGGCCGTGGCGATCTCGACGATGTGCGGGTACTGCGTGGCCACCTGGCGGAACATGGCCGCCCGCTCGTCCGGGTCTGCCGGTGGTGGCGGCGTGGGGAAGACCTCCTGGGTCAACCCCCACATCCGGCTGCCGAGTGCGTGCATCACGTGGTGGGTGAGGTCGACCGAGAGGCCGCCGGCCCGGAACATGCCGATGAGCGAGTTCATGTAGTCCAGCACGACCGGTGTGGCCTGCGTACGCGTCTCGATCACGTGGGAGGCCCAGCGGTGGCGCAACAGCGCCTGGCGGGCCGACAGGATCCGCTGCCGCACCGCGTCCTTCCAGCCGGCGTCGACCGTCGGAGGGTCGATCTCACCGACGATCACCTCGACCATGCCGTCGAGGAGTTCCTCCTTGTTGGCGACGTGCTTGTAGAGCGCCATGGGCACGACGCCGAGGGCCTGCGCCAGGTTGCGCATGCTCAGGTGCTCGATGCCGGCATCGTCGGCGAGCGCTACCGCGGCCCGCAGCACCCGGTCCCGGTTCAGCGGCGCACGGCGGGAGCTCTCGTCGCGCCCGCTGGTGGTGACGCCGACGTCGCCGCTTGACATGTGTACAACGTACACCTACGGTTTGAGGCCTTAGAGGTGTACGCCGTACACCTCTGTTCGGAGGCTCGCATGACTTCAGCCCGCAGGACCGCCATGGTCGCCGGCGTCCTCTTCCTCGTCACCCACGTCACCTCGGTGGTGGCCCTCGCCCTCTACAAGTCGGCCCTCCACGACACCTCCCGGATCTCCGGCTCCGACACGCCGCTGCTCGTCGGCGCCTTCCTGGAGGTGCTGCTGGTGCTCGCCATCATCGGGACCGGCGTCGCGCTCTTCCCCGTCGTCAAGCGGCAGAACGAAGGCCTCGCGCTCGGCTACGTGGGGCTGCGCACCCTCGAGGCCGGCGTCATCGCCGCCGGCATCGTCCCGCTCCTGGTCATCGTGACGCTGCGGCAGAACCCGACCGAGGCGGCCAGCGCCGACGCCGGCGTCGTGGGTAGCGCCCTGGTCGCGTTCCACGACTGGACGTTCCTGATCGGACCGAGCTTCGTCTGCGGGACGAACACGGTGCTGCTCGCGTACCTGCTGTACGCCTCCGGCCTCGTACCACGGTTCATCGCCGCGCTGGGGCTGGTCGGCGGCCCGCTGGTCTTCGCCTCCGGCGCCGCGCAGATGTTCGGCCTCTACGAGCAGATCTCGCTCTGGGCGGCCCTCTGCGCCATACCGGTGTTCACGTGGGAGATCTGCCTCGCCGTCCACCTGGTCGTGCGGGGTTTCCGGTCTCCGGCGGCGGCAGCGCTCGACCCCGCGCCAGTCGGCGCCGAAGCCCCTCCCGTAGCCGCCTAGCCGGCCGCGATCTCCGTGCCGGTCGTGGGCCAGCGGTCCACGACCGGTCGGTACAGAAGTTTGGTCATCGCCTCCTGACCTGCTACGTTCAGTTTTGTACCAAACGGTACAGCCGTGCCGAGGGGCGGCGGGATGGTCAGCTGGGACCCCGGCCCCTCAGCTCGTCGGAAGCAATCGGAGGTAGTCATGTCGCGCGACATCGCGCAGGAGGAGTCGGTCCGGGAGACGGTCCAGACCTTCTTCCAGTTGCTCGGCACCGGCGACGCGGACCGGGTCGCCGACGTGTTCGCCGAAGAGATTGACTGGTACGTCCCCGGTGACGAGAGCCTGCCGTGGGTGGGGCGCCGGACACGTCGCGAGCAGGTCCCCGGGTACTTCAACCTCCTGTGGCCCGCCCTGGTCGCCGGCGAGAGCGTCGTCGAGTTCCACAAGCTCCTCGTCGACGGCGCCGACGCGGTCTGGCTCGGCCGTTTCACCCATACGGTGCAGGCCAACAAGCGCACCTTCACCACCCCGGTGGCCTTCCACTTCACCATCGAGAACGGCAAGATCGTGCGCCTGCACCTGTACGAGGACACCCACGCCGTCTCGCAGGCCGTCGCTGCCTGACCAGCCCGGCTCAGCCCGTCGGGTCAGATCTCGAACCCGACGTGCATGAGCGCCTGGGCCCGGTCGATGGCCTCGATCTCGGTGATCCCGGCGGTGTTGGCGTACAGCTGCGCCAGCGCGGTGATCAGGGCCGCCGCCCCCAGGTTCAGCGCGTGGTACTGCTCGATGAACGCGGCGATCAGCTGCTCGGAACTGCGGGTCCGGACATGGCCGACCGGGACGGGAGCCCGGTCGGCCTCGTCGCACAGGTGGCCGTGCACCATCGACCACATGTCGCTGCGTTCGCCGGTGGCCGCACCCGTGATGATCTGCCGGGCGATGTCGGCGAGCTGGTTGCCGGCCGCCATCACCCGCGCGTCCTCGGGGTCGATGCTCGGCACTACCGACCCGCCTCGGCGTGGACGTCGAGCCGGCACCACGCGGCATTCCGGCCCGAGGTCGTCGGCTCGCCGACGAGGTCGAGGTGATGGTCGTGCGGCGGGGGCACCGCGACGCGGGTCGTCACGTCGGTGCGCAGGAGGTGGGTCATGCTGATGTCAACGAGTCTCCCGCGCCGTAGGTCCTGTTCCCGGGGTTCCACCCCGGGAGCATCCTGGCGGCCGCGCGGCTGGTGATCGACGGGAACGCCGACCGGCCCTAGCATGTGGTCAATGGATCTACGAGATCCGTCCCTGGTCGACTCCGGCCATCAGCCCGACCGAAGGGAGACGCGCATGCGTCGACCCACCCATCTGGCACTACTCAGCGTCGGCGTGTCCGGCGCACTGGTCCTCACTGCAACCCCGACACCAGCCGCGGCCGAGCCCGCGACCACCGCGTCACCGGGCATCGTGGTCAGTGACGGCATGACCCAACCGGTGTTCTCGCTCGCCGACGCGATCGAGGAGCGGGTGTACGTACAGACCCCGGTGGACACCGACCACGACGGCCGCCCCGACCGGGTGGCGATCGACATCTCCCGGCCCCGGGAAACCGCCACGCAGGGCTTCAAGGTGCCGGTCATCTTCGAGCACAGCCCGTACCGCAAGGGCACCTGGGGCGACGTGCCGTACCCGAGCGTGCTGGTCGACGAGCTGCCGCAGAACGGCGCGACCAGCCGCTCCGGCCTGCGCGCGACTGACGCCGAGGCCCAGCGTGCGCTGGCGAAGGCCAACCTGCCCGGCTCGCTGGACGACTACTACGTGCCGCGGGGGTACGCGGTGGTGCTGGGCCAGAGTGTCGGCACCGGCGACTCGGACGGCTGCCCGACCAGCGGCGACCAGGCCGAGACGCTCGGCACGAAGGCGGTCATCGACTGGCTGAACGGGCGCGCGCCTGGCTACGACGCGAGCGGCGCACCGGTCACCGCCGGCTGGACCACCGGCGCGGTCGGCATGACCGGCGCCTCCTACAACGGAACCCTGCCCAACCAGGTGGCCACCACCGGCGTCGAGGGCCTGAAGACCATCGTGCCGGTCGCCGCGATCAGCAGCTGGTACGACTACTACCGGGCCAACGGTCTGGTCGTGGCTCCCGGGACGTACCAGGGCGAGGACACCGACATCCTGGCCCAGTTCACCGCCGGGCAGGCGCGCGCCGAGGGCCAGTGCGCCGACGAGATCGCCAAGATCACCGCCGAGCAGGACCGGGTCACCGGCGACTACTCGACGTTCTGGCGGGACCGCGACTACCTCGACGCGCGGAACGTCGAGGCGAGCGTCTTCGTCGTCCACGGCCTCAACGACTGGAACGTGAAGACCGAGCACTTCGCCGGCTGGTGGGACGAGCTCGCCAAGCGCGACGTACCCCGCAAGATCTGGTTGCACCAGGGCGGGCACGGCGGCCCGGGCAGCGCCGCGTCGGTGACCCTGCCCGACGGTCGCACGTGGACCTACAAGCAGACCGAGAACCGCTGGTTCGACTTCTGGCTGTGGAACGTGCCCAACGGGATCATGGACGAGCCGACCGCGGTGCTCCAGCGCGAGGACCGGGTCTACACCACGTACGCCAACTGGCCCGACCCGGCCGCCCGTGAGGTCGGGGTGCATCTGGCCGCGACCGACGCCACCAACCCCGGCACCCTCACCTCCGGTAAGGCGCCGAAGGGCAAGGTCGAGCAGAGCTTCGTGGACGAGGGACGGACCATCCACCCGGACGCCCTGGTCGCCAACCCGGACACGGCCAGCCCGAACCGGCTCGCCTACCGCTCCCCCACGCTGACCCAGGACGTCCGCATCTCCGGCCGTCCGGAGATGCGCCTGCGGATGGCGATCGACAACAAGCCGGACGCGAACCTGACCGCGTACCTGGTCGACTACGGCCCGGCCGGCTCGACGGCCGCGCCGAAGGTGGTGACCCGGGGCTGGATGGACCCGCAGAACCGCAAGGACGCGTCCCGCACCCAGCCGGTGAAGCAGGGCAAGCTGTACGACTACCGGTGGACCCTGGAGCCGAAGGACTACATCTTCCCGGCGGGCCACCGCATCGGCGTGGTCGTGTTCTCCAGCGACCAGGAGTACACGCTGCTGCCGCTGGGCGGCACCGAGTTGCGCGTCGCGCCCAACGACAGCGAGCTTCGCCTGCCGGTGGTCGGCGGACGGGCCGTACTCGGGTTCTGATCGAGGTGGGGGCAGCCCGACAGGTCGGGCTGCCCCCGCGAACCGGCGGGACTGGCACGATGCACGTTGGTGGATCTAGGCCGGGCCGGGCTCGGCGACCTCATCGCCGTACCCGGAGGCCGCGACGATGGTGGCCGCCGCCGAGGTGCGTTGGTAGAGCACCCGCCGCCCATGACGCCAGCAGGTGACCAGGCCACTACGGCGCAGGATCGCCAGGTGGGAGCTCACGGTCGGTGCGCTCAGGTGAAGCGAGCGAGCCAGGTCCGTCGTCGAACGCGGCAGCCTCAGGCTGACCAGGATCTCGGCGCGGCTCCTGCCGAGCAGCGCGGCGAGCGGGTCCTCCTCGTCGGCACCGACGCTGTCCTGCCACAGGTCGCCGATGCCACGCGCACCGTAGGTGAGACTCGGCTGGCCGGCCAGGCCCAGCTCGACCCAGAGGTGCGGCCACACGAACACGCAGGGCACCAGCGTCAGACCGCCACCATCGACGTCGCCCTCGGTGAGGCTCGCGACCCGGATGGCGTGTTCGGTCATCTTGATCGAGGGATGCAGATCGAGCATCAGCTCCGCGATGCCTCCCCTGGCGAGCCTTCTGGTTCGGTAGGCGACGTCGGCGTCCAGGACCGCGCGCAACTGGGGCCAGTAGGGCGCGATGGCGACGTGCCAGTACTGCTCGAGCGCGTCGGCGACCATCCGTGGAGCGTCCGCGCCCCGGTCGACGAGCCGACGCGCGGCAGGCGACATGCCCACCGCGCGCCACGCTTGCGCCAGCTCGTTGACGAAGTGCTCCAGCGGCCAGTCGGCGACGAGTTGGAGCTGTTGCTCGATGGTCGTCGCCGTGTCGGTCGCCCCCACGAACAGGAACTCCGCGATATGCCCGCCGGGCGGGACGACCGCCCGGAGCAATTCGCCGTCCACCCGGGGCAGGTCCGACCGAACCCGCTCGTACCAGCCGCGGTGCAGTGGATGGACGTTGCCCGAATTGACGATGTAGAGGCTTTTCGCGGTCTCCGCCAGCGGCGAATACGCGAACCGCATCCGCGCCAGTACGGCAGAGCTGAGCCGTAGCTGGATCATCAGGTCAGAGTCTGGCACATGTTTTCGATCGTGCCATTCTGCACGGTGAACTCCCGCGATCCGTCCGGGTGAACGGTGTAGAGGACGGACCCGGACAGGAGGTACACGCCGGCCGGGTACGAGGGGTTGCCGCTACGGATTACGGCGAGCCCATTGCCGTTGAACTGCCAGTCGCTGCCGCCGCCCTCATGGAAGGTGGCGCGCAACGTTCCGGAGGCGTTGCGCTGGACCGACTCCCCGCTGCCGACGTTCGTGAAGAGGACCCCCAGCGCACCCTGGAACTCCTGCACCCGGGGCGTTCCATCGGGGAACGTGGCGACGACGCGGGTGAGCTCGTGGTCGTACGCGATGTCGCCGTTGAGTTCGAACGAGCAACTCACTCCGGCGGCGAGGTTGAACGGCGGCGTCTGGTACGGCACCCACCCCGAGCTCCCACCGGGGTCGGCCCCGGCGGCCGTCGTTTGAGTGGCCGCCACCACCAGTGCCGCGCTCAGCGCGGCCAGTGCCTTGACGAACGTACGCATCGCTGCTCCTAGGTCCAGGGGTGATCCTCACGGGCGGCCCCATGATGTGCAGGGTCACGGCGTGGCGACCACGATTAGACCTACGTCGAATGGACGCGCGGCGCGACGCTCGACGGATCTCGTTGCGCTACGCCCACTCGCCCTCGAACAGCGGCGTGACCGGGCGCTCCCGCCGCCCGATCCGCAGATCCCCGAGCATGGTGCTGCGCTCCGCCCGGTCGACCTCGGCGTCCAGGTCGATCTGCAACTCCTCGGAGGCGTCGTGCGCCGCGCCGATGAGGACGAGTTCGGTGCCGGCATGGTCGAGGAAGCTTGGCGGGTCGAGCGGGGCGAAGCGACGGCCGTGGAACGTGTCCTGCAACGCGGCGGGCAGCGTGACCTTCTGCGATCCCCGCAGGCCGACCCCGGGCGGCGACGGTGCCCGCGGATTCTTCACCGTGACGATGTAGCTCGCCTCCGACTCGATGCTGAGATCGTGCTGCGCCGGGCCGGGACGCAGGGGAAGTTCGAGTTGGTACGCGAGGTGGGTGTGGTCGTCGTGCCGGGCGATCACGTACGCGCCCTCCGCCGCCGGCCGCGACGGCGGCTGCTCCCGCCGGTCGCGGGTCTTCGTCCGGTACGTGCGCGCCCGCAGCGCCTCGTGCAACTGCTCGGGCCGCTCCACCACCTCGTCGACGAACGCCCAGAACCGGTCGTGCTCGTCGATATCGGGCAGGCGCTTGCGCCCGACCACAAGAAGCCGCAGGTGTCGCCCCTGCCACGGGTGCATCACCACCAGCAGCCGCTGCACCTCGTCCAGGGAGTCGACGTGCTCCTCCTCCACCCTGGGTCGGTAGAGGAAGTAGATGTCGCCGTCCTCGAGCAGTTCGGCCATCCGCGCCGGGTACCCGAAACGGCCAGCGGCCAACGCGAGAGCAAGCCTCGGGCCTGGACGATCAGCCGGGCGGGGGCGACGAGGACCCGAAACCGGTGTCGAGGTCCGGCTGGCCCGGCATCGGCGGGCGGTCCTGCCCGTCATGGGCGAGGCGACTGCGACGACGGCCGTAGAGGAAGTAGACGACGAATCCCAGCGCCATCCAGGCGAAGAACCGCAGCCAGGTCTCGACGGTGAGGAACAGCATCAGCACGACGCAGGCGACGATCGCGAGAACCGGAATCACCGGTCCCCAGGGAACGCGGAAACCGCGAGGCAGGTCCGGCCGGGTACGGCGCAACAGGATGACCGCCGCCGCGACGAGGACGAACGCGAACAGGGTGCCGATGTTGACCAGAGCCGCGAGCTCCGCCAGCGGAATGAACCCGGCGAGCACGGCCACCACCACGCCCACGATGATGGTGATCCGGTGCGGGGTGCCGAAGCGCGGATGCACCCGCCCCAACCAGCGCGGCAGCAACCCGTCACGACTCATCGCGAACGCGACCCGGCTCTGCCCCAGCATCAGGATCATCACCACTGTGGTCAGCCCGGCGAGAGCGCCGACAGTGATCAGGTCGGCGATGAACGGCTGCCCGACGGCCTGGAACGCCGCGGCCAGCGGTGCCTCCGTGTCCAGCTCGGCGTAGTTCTGCATCCCCACCACCACCAGCGAGACCGCGACGTAGAGCGTGGTGCAGACAGCCAGCGAACCGAGGATCCCGCGCGGCACGTCGCGGCGCGGCACCCGGGTCTCCTCGGCCGCGGTGGCCACGATGTCGAAGCCGATGAACGCGAAGAACACCAGCGCACCCGCTGCGAAGATGCCGCTGATCCCGAAGTTGGCGGGGGCCTGCCCGAAGACGGCCTCCAGCAGGGTCGCGTCGGCGCCGGATCCGCCCGACGCCGGCTCGGCCGGTGGGACGAACGGCGTGTAGTTGTCGCGCTTGACGAAGAACAGCCCGGCCACGATCACGAAGAGGACCACCGCCACCTTGATGGTGACCACCACGGCGTTCAGCCGCGACGAGATCTTGATGCCGGCGACCAGGACCGCGGTGAGGATCAACACGATCAACGCGGCGGGCAGGTTGAACGCGCCGCCCTCGCCCCCGGTGATGGCGGGCGGCAGCGTCACCCCTAGCGTATCGAGGAGCAGCGCGAAGTACTGCGACCAGCCCACGGCCACCACCGCGGCGGCGAGGACGAACTCCAGGATGAGGTCCCAGCCGATGATCCACGCGATCAGCTCGCCGAGCGCCGCGTACGAGTAGGTGTAGGCGCTGCCGGCGACCGGCACGGTGGATGCGAACTCCGCGTAGCACAGCGCCGCCAGCGCGCACGCGACACCGGCCACGACGAAGGACAGCGCGACCGCCGGCCCGGCAGTCTGGTTCGCGGCCACCCCGGTCAGCACGAAGATGCCCGTACCGATGATGACCCCGATGCCGAACACGGTGAGATCCAGGCCGGAGAGATCCTTGCGAAGCCGGTGCTCCGGCTGCTCCGTGTCGCGTATCGACTGCTCGACCGACTTTCTGCGCAAGAGGTTCACAACGCAGCCACCTCACCATGTCCCCGACCTGATGTTGCCCTGGCTCACGAATGACCCGAATCAGGACGAACAAACCTGGCGCGTCGCGTCTTCCTGTACAGGGCCGGGCGGGAAGAACCCGGTGACACGGCTCGACCCGGCACACTGCGGCAAGGCGACGCTGGCGTCCCTGAGCGTTCGGATCATGCTCGGAGAGAGTTTGCCTAGTGCCGTTTGACACTGGCGTTGCAAAAATGGCACAACCTGCATGGCCACCCGGCGAGACGTGAAGCAGCATGTAGGCAGGCTTGATGGGGTGGTTCACGTGGTCAGCACCGGTAAAAACATTCGGAATTTTCGCCGGTTCCCAGCAGAAGCCCAGCGATCGGCGGATGCGGCAGCCGAGGAGCGTGATCAGCGGCTCCGGGCGATCACCAAAAAGCGCAGCAGCAAAGCTGCCAAACTGTCGGCCAATGCAGACCATCGGCTGCGGCGCCTGCTAGGTGACGACAACTGGGCGGACCTGAGGAACCTGATGCGGCAGGAACGGCTGACTCTTCGTGACCTGCTTCAGCCACCCCAAGGGTTGACGTCGAGCTACGGCAAACTGAACAAAGCCAGGAAACAGCGGGCCGAGGCATTCCTGCGGAGCCGAGACATCAGGCGCGACGCGATCGCCGAGATAGCGAAGGACTACCACGATGGGCTAGCCGAGGTCTTCATGACCCACGACAAGATCAGCCCCGGCTTCCATCTCTCGAACAACCTCGACAAATGGTTGCGCCTGTCTCCATTCCACGATCGTGCGCTGCCCTGGGGCATCTTCGAACCCGACGACAGCCAGGGCCCGCACAGGTGGGAAGTCTTCCGGCCGCCGTTCTTCGGGTTCAACTTCGGCTTCCTCCCGGTGCACAACGACAACTTCGTCGTTGATCGGATCCACACCCTGAACCCGTCGGTCGGAGACGTGGGAATCTCCATCACGATGGACAACAGCGACGCCGGCAGCTTCGACTACGCCTCCGGAGACGCATTCAGCGCGATAGCATTCGCCTTCGTACCGCCAACGACAGGTCTGATCGAGGTCCTCATCGACGCACAATGCGTCGAGGCTACCCACCGCCTCGAAACCGAGGACGAATGGGGATGGTCGAACTCTCACACCGGCCAGAGCAACTCCCTGATGCTCGACGTCCTGCACCCCAACGTGTCCGAGCCGTCATATGCCGAGATGTCGGTATTCAACGAGCGGACCGACGACGACGAGAGTTTCCTGCAGGAGAAACTGACTCGTGGCGCGCACTACTTTGCGCAGTTGTTCAGCGCAGGACCGGTGCCGGCGGGCCAGCCCGTCATTGTCTGCGCCGGGACGCGCTCGTTCGACATCAGCGGCACCAACGACGTGTCCATTCACAGCACGTCCGACTTTCGATGGTTCATCAGCTCGGTCGAGGTCCGAGTCTCGCCGTAGGTCCCTTCGGACGCCGATCCGCCACCGATCCGCCTCGGGTGGCGGCTCTGTGATGGCCTTCCTCGGCATCCCGTGGGCCGGTAATCCGGACGTCCCGCAGGAGGTCCGGAGGAGTGCTACCTGAAGCTGGGCTTCCGGGCGACCGGCGAGCAGAGTGGTAGCCAAAACCTCGAATAACTCGAGGCCACGCCGCACAGGTTAAAGATCAAGCTAGTCCGGGCGAGCAGCCCGGCCTCCTGCTTGGCGCCGACGGCCGACACACCTGAGGTGCCGGCCCTCGAACCGGGGTGGTGGCCGGGCGCAGGAGCGCGCCCGGCCACCACGACCGACGTCAGGACGCTCCTATGCCGCGTCAAGTGGTTGGGGTGGGGTTTCGAGGCGTCGGTAGATTTCGCGGGCGACGTAGCGTTTGAGGCAGCGTTTGATCTCGCGGTCGGTTTTGCCTTGGGCGCGGCGGCGTTCGGCGTAGGCGCGGGTGTCCTCGTCGCGTTGTAGGCGGGTCAGGACGATGGTGTGCAGGGCGCGGTTGAGTTGACGGTCGCCGGATCGGTTGAGTCGGTAGCGGACGGTTTTGCCGGAGGACGCGGGAATCGGGGCGGCGCCGGCGAGCATGGCGAACGCGGCGTCGTTGCGGCAGCGTCCGGGGTGGGACCAGGCGGTGAGCACGGTGGCGGCGACGATCGGTCCGACGCCGGTGAGGTCGAGCAGGTCAGGTCGCCAGGAGCGGACGATCGCGCGGATCGCTTTTTCGTGTTCGGCGGCTTCTGCTTCGAGGAAGCGGACGCGGCGAGCGAGGTCGCGCCACACGGCCAGGCTGGTGGACACTTCGATGCCGGCGCTGGTGGTGGGGCGTAGTCGGGTGGCGGTGGTGAGCATGGCCCGGGTGCTCTGGCCGCGGAAGCGGGCCCGCACCACCTCGGGAGCGGTGATCACCAGAGCATGCAGCTGCCGCTGGGTGGTGGCGCTGGCTTCCACGGCTGCCCGGCGGGCGGTCAGCCGTGCCTGCAGTGCGGCCCGTTCGGGGCCGGTCTTGGGCTGGGCCAGGCGGGTGCGGGCCAGGGCGTCGCGGGCGGCGCGTTCGGCGTCGATCGGATCGGACTTCGCCCCCGCGCGGCGGGTCGGGCGCAGTGGCCGGTCCAGCTCGACGACCAGCTCCCCGGCGTCGGCCAGGTGTCGGGCTAGACCAGCGCCGTAGCCGCCGGAGCCCTCCAGCGCCCAGGCCCGCAGCCCCGAATGCTGCTCGGCCAGGGCCACCAGCTCGGCGTAGCCGTCTGGGTCGGTGCTCACCGTGGCTCTGGCGAGGACCCCACCGGTGCGGGTATCGAGCAGCGCGGCGGTGTGGGTGTCTTTGTGGGTGTCGACCCCGATGACGACCTCGACCAGTTCTGTCAGCATGGACATGCGTTCTCTCCTCACCGTGGGGACGCAACGCTCCGGTCCGGTGCGGAGATGGCAGGACTGTGATGAGACACGCCAGCCACTAACTGGCGGTCAAGCTCCTGATCAGGCCAACGTCTCCCGCCGGGCCGGCGCCGGCAGCAGCAGGTGGACAAGTCCGGTCGAAGGCACGAAACCAGTCAGAGCAAGAGTCACACCCACCGCTGCCAGCTATCAGCTCACCACTGCCGAGCCGACCCCGCCATGCTCACAGTCAGCGCTGACCGCCCAGGTACATCGCGTTGAACAGCATCCGATAGGTGCCGTGCGACTGGGCCCGGTGCTGCGGCTTGAAGCCGATCATCACCACCTGCCCGTCGCCCACCTTCGCGGTCACCACGGCCGCCTTGCCGCCGATGACGTCCTCACCGAGGAGGAAGCCGCTCTTCAGCAGGTTGGTCTTCGGCCAGGTGGCCCCCACCGTGACACCCTCGGCGCCGTCCTCGACCTCGAACGCCGGCCCGTCGGCGACGAACGCCGACGTGGTCGCGCCGAACCCGGCGCCGACCGGATCACCGGCGTCGACGTTGAGGTTGAGCACCGAACCCGGGATGTTGTACTTAATTTCCTCCACCCCTTCGGTGACGTCCTTGACCGGCACGTCGAACGCCTTGATCGGCAGCTGGGCAGCCCGGTTCAGGGTCACCACCGTGCCGCCCGCCTCGACGAACGCCTTCAGGTTGGCCACACCGGCGTCCGTCATTCCGCCGGTGTACTGCGGCGGCAGCGAGCCGGCCGCCCGGCCGTTGCGCATCGAGTTGTACGTGGCGTCGGGCAGCACGATCGTGTCGAACCTCGCCCGCAGGTCACCGGCCCGGACCAACGCGTTGGTCAGCTTCTCGTACCGGAAGCCGAACTGGTCCAGGATCAGCCGGGTCCAACCCTCGTCGTAGTTGTTGAAGCCGTCGTACAGGCCGATTCGGGGCGCGACCAGTTGCCGCACCTTCGCCGGCTTCGCGTCCACCGCGGCGATGCTGAGCCCGAACCGGGTGGCCAGCGCCGTCACCCGCGCGTCGGTGCCCGGACGCGGCGTGACCAGGAACGTCCCGGCCGGGAGCTTGCCGCTGCGGGTGGTCACCTGAGCGCTGCTGTACTGGACCTTCTCCCCCGCCGCGAGCAGGGCGTTCACGGCGGCCGAGCTGTCGTTGACCCGGGGGTCGAGGGCGTACGCGTACGTCGGCGCGCCCGCCACCGTGCCGTTCGGCACCATCGGCCGGTCGACTTGGACGGTGTTGGCCTGCACGGCCTGGTTGAGCTTGTCGACGGTGACGCCCATCTGGAACGACAGCGTGTATCCGGTGATGTCGTACGGCGGCTCGAGCGGGCCGCCGGGGTAGAGCCGCCGGTCCGGGTAGACCTGCGGGTTGAGCAGGTCCAGCACCGCCGCCCGGTAGGGCTGCGCCTCACGGACGAGGTAGCTGCCCGCCGGGTACGCGCGCTTGCCCACCGTGAACGGTTTCACCGCCCGCTCGACCCGGATGTTGTTCCAGCGCAGCTTGTCCACGAGCTTGGTGGCGGTCGGGAAGTCCGCCTGGTCCGCGGGGATCACGTAGGTGGTCGAGGCGCCGTTGCGTGCCCCGTCCTGGGCCATCTGCGCCGCGCCGTAGAGCAGGGCCTCCCGGTCGTCGCTGGCCACGCGCAGCATCGCCCACGAGGCGGTCTTGATGTAGTCGCAGCTCTGCGACAGGTGCCACTCGCCGCCCTTCCACGGGCTGGGGTAGAAGACCGACGGCTGGCTGGTGGAGGTGCCGTCCGCGAAGGTCTTCGGGAAGGTCGCGGGGTCGTAGACCTTCGGCGTCGCCGAGGCGTGCGCGGTCTCGGTGAGGATGCCGATCTGGTTGTGGTAGTACGGCGCGGTCCGGGCGCCGCCGTTCCACCAGATGTCGTACGACTGGCGGGCCAGCGCTCCGCCCTTGCCCTCGCGATCCAGCCGCTGTCCCATCGCGTCACCGACGATGTTGACGCCCCGCACCACCTGGGGGTGGATGTTCGGGTTCAGCGGGTCCTCATAGGGCGGAATGCTGATCCGGGCGGGAAAGACCGCGGTCTGGTGCACGTTGTGCATCACCTGCGGGATCCACTCGTGGAACAGCTGCCGCCCGACGTTCTGCGTCTCCTGCAGGTTGAACATGTACCAGTCACGGTTGTTGTCGTGCCCCGCGTACTTCTGGTACAGCTCCGGATAGCCGGCATCCTGGTAGGGCCCACCCAGGTTCTGCCGGTACCACTCGGCGACCTTCGTGCCCCCGTCCGGGTTGACGTTCGGCACCAACAGGGTGACGACATTGTCCCGGATCGCCCGCGCCTCGGGCGTCTCGCTGGTCAACAGGTCGTAGGCGAACTGCGGGGCGGTCTGGTGCCCAGCGACCTCGGTCGAGTGGATGCCGAAATCGACCCAGGCGACGGCCTTGCCGTTCTTCGCCAGGGCACGCGCCTCGGACTCGGAAAGCGAGTCGCCCTGGGAGAGCTTCACCGAGGTTTCCCGGTAGCGCCGGAGGTTCGCCTCCTTGAGGTTCTTCTCGGAGGAGACGATCGCCATCAGCTGTGGCCGCCCCTCGCTGGTCTTGCCGATCTCAACCAGCTTCATCCGGTCGCTGGCCCGGTCGAGCGCCCGGTAGTAGTCGGCGATTTGCTCGTAGGTGGCGAGCTTGTAGTCGGCACACGGCGTCCAGCCAATTACCGACTCAGGCTTCGGTACGCGGTTCGAGGCGGTAGCGTTGGTCGCCGACGTCAACACCGGCGTACCGGCGAGAGCCAGCGCGCACACGACCGGCACCACGGTCCGAGACAGTCTTAGTTTCACCTGATACCCCTTCGCAGTAACGGCGGAAAAGGGTCCGGCAGGGGCGGCCGCGCCAACTCGGATGGCTTGATTCAACAGGCTGCAATCGATATCTGGAGCCCCCCGGGTGGCAATTGAGCAAATCTTGAGGCGGGCACCGGCGTCGATGAGATGCCGAAGGGCGGGCATCGACCGCCCGCCCTTCGCACGTCACTGACTGAGCTCGGCGACCTCCTCGGCGGTCAGGCGGAGCGCTCCGGCGGGAGCCGCACCCCGCGCGGCGGCGGTGGGCGGGTCGGCGGGCCGCCGCAGATGCCAGTCCGTCACCGCCTGGTACGCGGCCACCACCGACAACAGCCGGTCCTCGGCGTACGGCAGGCCGCCCAGGATGGTGCCGATCGGCAGCCCGGCAGCGGTGGACCCGATCGGGAAGGCGATCTCCGGCAGGCCCAGGATGTCGAAGGGCACCGGGTCGGTCTGCACCACCACGTCGCAGGCGTCGAAGAGGTCGTGAAGCACCCGATCCATCAGCAGCAGCCGGGCCCGCTGGCTGGTGATGAACTCGTTGCCCCCCATCAGCGCTCCCTGCAGCCAACTGGTCACCGACACCCCGAAACCGCGCAGGTCCGTACGCAGGTACGGCATGAACGGCTCGCTGCGCTCGGGTAGCCGGGCGTTGTTGAAGGTATTGCCGGTCAGCACGCTCCACTCTTCCGGCAGCGGCACGTCCACCAGCGTGACGCCGGGGATCTCGGCGAGCTGTGCCAGGTACGCCGCCCGGGCCAGCGCGGTGGGCGAGGTCCCGCTGACGAAGCCCGGCAGCACACCGATCCGGGTCTCCCAGCGCAGCCTGACGCGCTTTCCCTGGTACACCGGGCTCGCCGCGTCGATGAGGTTAGGTACGTCGGGCAGGCCCTGGCTGCGCGGGTCCGCGGGGTCCTCGCCGGCCATCGCGGTCAGCATGATCGCGGCGTCCTTGGCGTCCCGCGCCAAGGGGCCGGGGTGGTCGCGGGTGTAGGTGAGCGGGATGATGCCGGCCGCCGAGACCCGGCCCATGGTCGGCTTGAGGCCGGTCAGGTTCTGCGCGTTGGACGGGCCGGTGATCGAGCCGCCGGTCTGCGTGCCGATGCCGGAGGTGGCCATCCGACCGGCCACCGCGGTGGCCGTGCCGGTGGACGACCCGCCCGGGTCGGTGCCGCGGTTGGTCGGCGCCCAGGCGTTCACCGTGGTGATCACACCGGCCGGCGTGGTGGCGCGGGTGGTCGCCAACGGACCCATCTGGGTCTTGCCGAGCACGATCGCGCCGCTGGCCTTCAGCCGGGTCACCGCGGTCGCGTCGTACGGCGGAACGAAGTCGCGGAACAGGAAAGAGTTCGCGGTGGTGCGGACCCCCTCGGTGTAGTAGTTGTCCTTGACTGCCAACGGGATGCCGTGCAGCACGCCGCGCCGATGCCCGTGTGCGGCGTCGCGCGCCGCCGCACCGGCTGCGTCTGCGAGCACCAGGTTGAACGCCTGGTAGGTGCCGTCGTGCCGGGAGATGCGGCCCAGGAGCGCCTCGACCAACTGGAGCGGGCTGAGCTTGCCGGCGCGGATGAGCCAGGCCGCCTCGGCGATGGTGAGTTCGGTCGGGTCGGCACGCGCCTCCGGCCGGGGCTCGACGTAGGCGTTGGGCTGGTCCAGCGCCCGCATCCTGGTGCCCAACCCGGTGTTGCTGGACCGGGTGCCGACCGCCAGCGCCACCTCGGGCAGGGCGACGGTGGCGCCCACTGCGGAGGCGGTGGCGAGCGCGGCGGCGCGGGCCAGGAACGCCCGGCGGTCGACCGTGCGATCGAGTGGTTCGGCCGTCATGACTTCCGCCATTCGGTGCTGTTCGCAGGGTAGAGGACCGGCACGTGCTGCTGTGACAGCGCGATCGCGACATCGGGATCGGTGCCACTCGGAGCGGGCAACTGGTAGGCGGCGAGCGTCGCCACGGTGCCCCGCACGAAGGAGCGCAGCGAGGCGAGCACCGAGTCCCGGCCGGGCGAGCCGGTCTCCGGGTCAGGGGCGGTGCCGGGCGGAAGTTGGTCGAGGTCGATGCCAAGTGCGGCGAGGCGGGCGCGGATCAAAACGTTGAGTTCCGCATCCGTCGGCGGTGTAGGTGCCATGACGCTCCCAGGTCCGGCGACAAGCGTGTCGCGTGTTCCGGTCAAGTGACCTGAACGTAGGCCGGTCGCGATCTCTGGCAGTGCGCCCCGGCAACAAGTTGAGGAAGACTTGAGTTTGCCGATGCCCCGATGGTTGGCATCCGGGCGGTTTGCGGCTGCACTACGGGCCGGCCGGGCGACGAGACAGCACCGACGGCGGACTCGCTGCCCACGCCGTGCGGCGCGACGCTGCGGGCGGACTTCGTCTGCAACATCCCGCGCAGCGCCTCCGCCGCCGATCCGGCACACGTGTCGCTCTACAACCACGGCCTGCTGGACAGCCCGACCGAGATCAACGCCGGCAACGTCAAGGCCATGTCGGCCACGTACGACTTCACCTTCTGCGCGACCAGTTGGATCGGCATGGCCGCCGCCAACGTCCCTTACGTGGCCGGCGCCTTCGCTGACCTCAGTGCCTTCCCTGCGGGCGGACCGGCTGCAGCAGAGCTTCCTGAACTTCCTCTTCCTGGGCCCGGGCGATGATCCATCCGGGCGGGTTCGCCGCCGACCCGGCGTTCCAGGACGCCGACGGGCGATCGCTGATCGACGTGGCCGGCGGGCTGCACTACGACGGCAACAGCCAGGGTGGCATCAACGGCGGCGCGCTCACCGCCATCGCCCAGGACTGGACCCGGTCGGTGCTCGGCGTGCCGGCTATGAACTACTCCACGCCGCTGCAGGGAAGCGTGGACTTCGCCCCCTTCCAATTGATCATGAACGAGTACCACCCGGACGAAGTCGACCAGCAGCTGAACTTCGCACTGCTGCAGACGCTCTGGGACCGGTCCGAGACCAACGGGTACGCCCGGCACATGACCGACAACCCGTTGCCGGGCACCCCGGCACATCAGGTGCTGATGCACGTGGCCTTCGGACGCACTCAAACAGCGAGCGGGCGGTGCCGGCCAGCACCCGGTGATCGTGCGTATTCTCAACAGGCCGCCGGGACGATGACCTTGGCCGCCTCCGATCCCTGTGCCTCGCCTCGGCAGCTGTGACGGGCGGTCCGGCGGCGGGGCCGTTCGCGCCCCTGGGAGCAGGGGGAAGGCGGTCCACGCATGTTCAACACGGCGCGCCTGCAGGTCGTGCTGGAGATCGCCCGACACGGGACCATCGTTGCCGCAGCCGAGCAGCTCCGGCTCAGCCCGTCCGCCGTCTCCCACCAGCTCGCCACGCTGGAGCAGGAGGCCGGGGTGGCGCTGGTGGACCGGGGGCCCCGCAGCCTGCGGCTCACCGTGGCAGGCCAGCGCCTGGCCGACTACGCGCAGCAGATCATCGATCTGATGTCGGTCGCACGCGACGAGTTGTCCGCCCACGGGGAGGGCCGGCGGGGACTGCTGCGGATCGGTTTCTTCGCCACGGCGGGCACGGAGCTGCTGCCGCGCGCTCTGTCCAGCTTCACCGCCAACCACCCTCAGGTCGAATTGGCGTTGATCCTGGGCCAGCCATCCGACCTGCTTCCCCGGCTCAACCAGGGCGAGCTCGACCTCGTGATGGTGTTCGCGCATCCGCTGAGCCCCACCCCGGAGGTTCCCTTCGCGAAGGTCTCCCCGCTGATGGTTGATCCACAACTGGTGGTGCTGCCGGCCGGCCACCCGCTCGCCGGGCGGCGGCTGCGGCTCACCGACCTGGCTGACGAGCCGTGGATCACCACGCTCGGTGTGCAGGGCGAGGTCTCGGTGCTGGAGTTGGCGGCGCGCGCCGAGGGGTTCCAGCCCCGGATCCGCTGCCGCAGCGACCACTACGAGGTGGTGCTGGGCCTGGTTCGGGCCGGCGTCGGCGTCGCGTTGGTGCCGTCGTTGGGTCTGCGCGACCCCGGCGAGGTGGCGGTCCAGCCGCTCGCCCACGCCAACCTGCATCGGGAGATCGGGGTGGCGTTGCGCCCCGGCAACCCGAACCCGGTGGTCGGCAGCTTCGTGGACCGGCTGACCGACGCCGCGGCGGCGCTCAGTCAGGAGCTGGTGCAGCGGTGGCCGCGTGTGCCGGCGAGCCGGTCGACGACCGTGCCCCACCGCCGCAGCTCCGCCACGGTGGCCCGCTCCGCACCGGACGGGAACGCCGCGATCACGGCGTAGACGACGGTGTGCCGGCCGACGACGATGCCGGCGTCGACGCGTACGCCGGTGTCGGTGCCGGTCTTGTTCATGACCTGGACGCCGGCGGTCGACCAGGGGTCGTGGCGGATGGCGTCGGCGACGAGCGTGCGGTCGCTGTTCCGGGCGAGCCACCCGCGCAGGAGTCCGGACGCCCGCTGGTCCTGCCAGGTTCCGGTCGCCACGCCGGCGAGGAAGACGCAGAGGTCGTGGGCGGTGCCGGTCGCGAACGTCGGGGGTACGTCCGGGCCGCGGGCGGCCCGGATCCGGTCGTGCACCATGGTGTCTCGAAGGCCGCTGCGCCGGGCCAACTCCTGAACGGCGTCGAGCGTCACCAGCCGCAGCAAGGCGTTCGTGGCCGCGTTGTCGCTCACTGCGGCGACCGCGGTGGCGAGGTCGGCGACGGTCCACCGTCGCGGCGAAAGCAGGCCGAGCAGGCCGGTTCCGCCTAGTGCCCGGTCGTCGTCGAGCAGGTCGACCGGCTGGTCGGGGGCGAGGGACCCGTCGGCGAGGCGGCGGGCCACTTCGCCGAGCAGCAGCAGCTTGCCGACGCTGGCGAGCGGCAGGACGAGGTCCGGGTCGTGCGCGAGGATCTGACCGTTGTGCAGCCGTCGCACCATCGCACCGATCCGCGTCGGGGCGGCCGGGCCGTCGGCGGTCACGTCTGCCCCGGCGTGGCAAGCTCGCGGTCCGGTACGGCCAGCACCCGACCCGGTCGGGCGTCGGTGACCCGGTCACCGTCCATGACGACCCGGCCATCGACCACGACGTAGCGGACGCCACGCGGCGGCGCGAGCGGGTCGTCGTAGGTCGCGCCGTCGGCTGCCTCTGCGGGGTCGAGGACCACGAGGTCGGCCGCGTACCCGTCGGCAAGCAGACCGCGCCCGGCCAGGCCGAAGCGGCGGGCGGGCATCCCGGTCATCTTGTGCACGGCCTCGGCCAGGTTCAGCAGGCCCACGTCACGGACGTAGTGGCCGAGCACCCGGGCGAAGCTGCCCGCCCAGCGCGGGTGGGGCCGCCCCGGCTTGGGCACGCCGTCGGAGCAGAGCATCGCCAGCGGACTGGCGAGTACCCGCCGCACGTCGTCCTCCCGCATCGAGTGACTGAGGATGGTCACGTTGCCGCCCTCGGCTGCGAGCAGGTCGCAGACGCAGTCGACGGGGTCTACGCCGCGGGCGGCGGCGAGGTCGGCGATGGTGTGCCCCTCGGCGTCCGGGCTGGTCGGCGCGGACGCAACCCGGATCAGGTCCCAGCCGCCGTTGCCGACGGTGTTCTCCCAGCCGGGCAGCCCGGCGGCCAGGTCGGCGCGGATGCGGTCCCGGACCGTCGCCTCTCGGACGGCGATGAGCATCGCCGGCACGCCGTCGGCGATGACCCAGGGCGGGAGCAGGGCGTGCAGGGCGGTGCTGCCGGCGGTGTACGGGTAGACGTCGCAGAGGACGTCCAGCCCTTCGGCCCGTGCCCGCTCGAGTCGGGCCAGGGTACGCACCGTAGCGCCCCAGGAGCGTCGCCCGGCCGTCTTGTGGTGCGAGACCTGCAACGCCGCCCCGGCCGCGGTGGCGATCTCGATCGCCTCCTCCAGCGCCGACTCGACCTGCGACATCTCGTCGCGCAGGTGTGTCACGTACGGCTTGCCGTGCGCGGCGGCGACCCGGGCGAGCGCGATGACCTCGTCGGTGCCGGCGTTGACCCCGGGCGAGTAGATCAGGCCGGTGGAAAGTCCGGCCGCGCCGGCGGTGAGCGCCTCGTCGAGCAGCGCGCACATGAGCCGGAGCTCGTCGGCGCTGGCCCGCCGCTGCGCGAAGCCAACGACCGCGGCGCGGAGCGTGCCGTGGCCCACTAGGGCGGCGAGGTGGTTGCGCCGGGCCGCGCCCTGCGCGGCGGCGAACTCCGCGAAGGACGCGTACGTCGCCGCGGGCGGGCCGAACGTCGCCGCGACCAGGTCCCGCACCATCTCGGCGCGCCCCGCCGGGACCGGGAAGGGACTGATCCCGCAGTTGCCGCAGATCTCGGTAGTGACGCCCTGGCGCAGCGGAGCGAAGCGCAGCGTCTCTCGCTGCTCGTCGTCGCCGGCGAGCAGGTCGGAGTGGGTGTGCACGTCGATGAAGCCCGGGGTAACGACCAGGCCGCCGGCGTTCAGGACCGTGGCGGCGGCGCTGCGGCTGCCTGGTGGCAGCAGCAGCAACCGGCCGTCCCGCACCCCGACGTCGGCGCTGCGGGCGGGCGAGCCGCTGCCGTCGATGACCTCCCCGCCGGTGACCAGCAGGTCGAGCTCCATCACAGCACCTTGGACAGGAACGCGCGGGTCCGTTCGTGCGCCGGCGCGGCGAGAACCTCCCGCGGCGGGCCCTCCTCGATGATCAGGCCGTCGTCCATGAAGACCAGGTGGTCGCCGACCTCGCGGGCGAACCCCATCTCGTGGGTCACCACGATCATCGTCATGCCGCTCGCCGCCAGGTTTTTCATCACCTCCAACACCTCGCCGACCAGTTCGGGATCGAGCGCCGAGGTCGGCTCGTCGAAGAGCATCAGCTTCGGCGACATCGCCAGGGACCGCGCGATGGCCACTCGCTGCTGCTGCCCGCCGGAGAGCTGCGCCGGGTAGTGGTGCGCCCGGTCGGCGAGCCCGACCCGGTCGAGCAGGTCACCGGCGCGCTTGCGCGCATCGGCCACCCGGACGCCCTTCACGGCGACCAGGCCCTCCATCACGTTCTCCAGCGCGGTGCGGTGTGGGAAGAGGTGGAACCGCTGGAAGACCATGCCGATCGACTCGCGCTGCCGGCGCAGCCGGGCATCCGGCAGCGGTCGCAGCCGCCCGCCGCGCTCCTCGTACCCGATCAGCTCGCCGTCGACGTAGATCCGGCCCGCCTGTGGCTCCTCGAGGTGGTTGAGGCACCGCAGCAGGGTGGACTTGCCGGACCCGGAGGGGCCGACCACGCAGACCACCTGGCCGCGCTCGATGACCAGGTCGATGCCCCGCAGCACCTCGAGGCGGCCAAAGCTCTTGCGTACCTGCCGGCACCGCACCATCGGCTCGGTCATCGCGCGCTCCCGGTGAACCGCAGGTTGCGGCCGATGCGTCCGCGCAGCGTGCCGGGGACGGTGGTCCCGAAGCCCCGGCTGAACCGGCGTTCCAGGAAGTACTGGCCGACGCTGGCGACGGTGGTGAGGACCAGGTACCAGATGGACGCGACGATGAGCAGGGCGATCACCTCGAAGTTGGTTAGGTAGAGCCGCTGGGCGACGGTGAGCAGGTCGGCACCGGCGATCACCGAGACCAGCGAGGTGGTCTTGAGCATCGAGATGAACTGGTTGCCGGTGGGCGGGACGATGATCCGCATCGCCTGTGGCAGCACCACTCGCCACATGATCTTCGCGCGGGACATGCCGAGGGCCGCTGCGGCCTCCTGCTGGCCGGGATCGACGGCGCGGAGTCCCGCACGGACGATCTCGCTCATGTAGGCGCCCTCGTTGATGCTGAGCCCGAGCAGCGCCGCGACGAAGCCCGTGACGAGGGCGTTCGTCTCCCAGGTCACCAGCTTCGGGCCGCCGAAGGGCACGCCGATACCGATCTCCGGGAAGATCAGCGCGATGTTGAACCAGAAGATCAGCTGGACCAAAAGTGGCGTGCCCCGGAAGAACCAGACGTAGGCCGTAGCGCCGGTGCGCAGGATCCGGCTGTCGGAGATCTGCATCAGGGCCATCACCACGCCGAGAACCACGCCGATCAGCATCGACGCAACCGTGAGTTGGATGGTGACCCACAGCCCTTCCAGGATGACCCGGTCGAACTGGTAGTCGACGACGATGTCCCAGTGCAGGTTGGGGTTGACGGCGATGGACCACCCCAGCCAGGCCAGGACGAGTGCGACCACCCCGGCGGCCAGCCACCGCCCCGGTCGGACGGGGTGGCTTATCTGGTTGGCCTGCGGGGTGTCCGGCCCCGCGGGCACCGGGTCCGCGGCGCGTACCCGCTCGTCGGCCGTACGGTCCACGGGCGTGCTCACTTCTGGTTGTTGACGGTGGCCGCCTGGACGGCGCTGCCGGTCACGCCCCACTTCTCCAGAATCTTCGTGTACTCGCCGCTGCCGATCAGCTCCTGGAGCGCCCGCTGCACCGCGTCACGCAACCGGCTGTCCTTCTTGTCGACCGCGATGCCCCATGGGCCGGCCTCGTACTGCGCCTCCAGCACCTCGTACTTGCCGCTCTCCTGGGCGAGCAGCTTGGCGACCGGGTAGTCGACGATGGTGGCGACGGCCCGGCCGGCATCGATCTGGAGCAGGCCGGTGGGGGCGTCCTCGCTCTGCGAGATCGTCATCTTCTTCGCGCACTTGGTGTTCTGACCCTCGCCGATGGCGAGGTTGGAGCTGCCCTTGGCCAGGACGACGGCGCGGCCGCACAGGTCGGCGAGATCCTTGACGCCGGCGGGGTTGCCCTTGGCCACCATGATCGAGCCACCGGCCTGAAAGTAATCGACGAAGTCGACCGCCTTGCGCCGCTCCTCGGTGTCGCTCATCGAGGACATGGCCAGGTCCCAGCGGTCGGCCTGCAGGCCGGGGATGAGACCGGGGAAGCTCGCGTTGGTCATCTCCAGCTTCAGGCCGAGCCGCCCGGCGATGGCGGCGGCCAGTTCCGGGTCGACGCCAATCAGATCCTGGGTGCCCGCCTTGTACATCTCCATCGGTGGGTAGCCCTCCGCGGTGGCGACCCGGAGGACACCCTTCCCCTTGATATCGGCGGGCACGAGGTCGGCGGCCTTCGCGTCGGCGGCGACGGAGGCGGCCCCGCCGGACTGCGGCGTCTGCCCGCTCGTCGAGCGGCCACAACCCGTTGCCGCGATCGAGATGGTGACGAGACCGATGACGACGTGGAGCGCACGCTTCCTGAGCACGGCAAACCTCCTGGCTGGGCGACTGGCGGGACCCTATCCGGGATCAGCCAGCGTGAACAGCCTGAGTGCTGTGCATGGTATGCATCTAAAAAGTCGACGCTAGCTCAGACCTCCAGGTCCCCCTTCGCCCGAGCCGCAGCGGCGACAATGGCCTCACACTGATCTGGGGTGTAACGGCCGGCCGCCTGCCACCGGCCTGAGGCCTCCACCACCCGGCGGACGAACTGGCCGTGGTTGGCGAACGGCGCCGCCTCCCAGACCCGGTCCAGGAAGGTCTCCCCGTCCTCGTCGCGGATGCTGTCGTTCGGGACGCCCGTTCTGATCGACCCGAATACGACCTCCGGCTCGATCCGCTTCACATAGGGGTGGTAGGGGTTGAACTCCCCGGGGACCGGGTCGGAGATGTAGTACGGGGCCAGGGTGTACCCGTGCGTCGTGAAGTGCATGGGAACGTCGGTCGGCTCGATGGCGGCGGCGAGGTCGCCGTTCAGCTTGAGGTCCTTGAAGAAGGTGAATTCCCGGTAGCTCGGCGTGCCATCGCGGACGACCATGAGGGTCGGCCCGTAAAGGATGGACTGGATCGCCTTGTCGTTGAGCGCCTTCTCGGCCCGGAAGCTGAAGGGCATCGAGATGTCGATGGTGTCGCCTTCGGTCCATTGCCGGTCCAGCGTCAGGTAGGTGCCGGGCGCCGCGGCCAGATCCTGGCGGGTCCCGTTCACCGACACCGTGTAGCCCGTCCGTGCCCAGGAAGGCACCCGGAGCCGGACCTTCAGCCGACCCTGGCCCTTGTCGAACCTCAGCCTGCTGGTGCCCTGCGTCGGATAGGCGGTCTCCTGGGTGAGAACGAATCCCCGGTCGGGCCAGGTGAGCGTGGACGCGATGAAGAGGTTGACGTAGAGCGTGGATTCGTCGGCGGACCGGAAGTAGATTGTCTCCTGGTACTTTGTGTGGCTCTCCAGACCGGTTCCGTTGCAGCAGCTGCCGTTTCCGCCGTACCTGCTGTATTCGATGACGTTGCCGATCTTCCGCGATCTGCCCGGCCACATGTTCTGGTGGTAGGTCACCTCGGTGCTGGTGACGCTGTCCACGTCCCGCCGGGAACTCAGTATCTGGTTGTGGAGAGCCTTCTCGTAGTAGTCCATGTACGCCGGATCCTGGTCGTGGAAGAACAGATTCCGGGTGAGGCGGAGCATGTTGTACGCGCAGCACGTCTCGGCGTGCCTCGGGTCCGAGGACGAGGTGAATCCCGAGGTGATGACACCGCGCTGGCGGAAGTGTTCGCTCTGGCCCGCGCCGCCGTTGCTGAAGATGCGGTGCGGAACGACCATCGACCAGAAGTTCCTGGCCGCGGAGTGATAGTCCGCGTCGCCGGCTTGCTCGAAGATCCGCAGGTATCCGATGTTGGGAGCCATGTACTGGTTGGCGTGCCGTCCGCTCAGTTCGTCGCGTCCCGCGATCGAGGCGTCGAACAGGGTGGTGAAAGTGAACGCCTTCGCCGTAGCGAGGTACCGGGCCTTTCGCTCCTGGTCGGGCGCGAGCGCTGAGAGTTCCGCCAGCACCTCGTTCATGGACCCGGCCTCGCCCGCGCTGTAGATGTTCCACATGGCGTCGAGGTCGGCCCGGCTGATCGGACTCAGTCGCCGGTGGGCCCAGTCGCTCATCCGGAAGGCGATGTCGAGCGCCTCCTCGTTGCCGGTCAACTCGTAGGCGTTCAGAAGTCCCCGCATGATCTTGTGGCAGGTGTACCACACGGCCCAGACCGCGTTCGGGCCGCTGTTAGATTGGAACGTGGGCGGTTCGAGCCGAATGAACTGGCCCTCCGGGAACGCGGCGAGGAAGCCGGGGTGACCCGTGCCGATGATCCTGGCGTCACGACGGTTGACCGAATGGTCGACGGCGGTTTCGCCGTCGTCCTCGAAGCGGTAGCACGCCAGCAGGTCGGCCGGAGTCGGCGACGGGCCGTCCGAGCTGAGCGCCTGGACCTCGGCCGGGTCGAGCGCCCGGGCGTAAATCCGGAAGTCGTCCACGACGGCGTTCAGGAAGGGATCGTTCGTGTTCTGGGATCGTCCGATCCAGTTGTGGACGAACTGTCCGAGCGCGGCGGGGGTCAAAGTGATCGCGCCGTTGCCGGCCTCGACCCCGTTGACGTAGAGCCGGCCGACGCCCGTTGCCGAAAGCGTCACCGCGAGGTGTGCCCACTCGCCGACGGGCACCTCGGTGCTGCTGGTGATCCGCTGCTCGTTGCCGCTGCCGAGGTTGGTGATGGCGAAACGCGGGCCGGCGCCGTCCTTCGCGGTCAGGGAAAGGTAGGAGCTGGATCGCGTGCCGAAGTGGAAAATCCTGGCGCCGGTCTGAGCTGCCGCCAGGTTCACGGAAACGGCGATGGTGAGCTCGGTGACGCCGTCGAGAATGCCTGGTGGCAGCAGGACGTACTGGTTCGGGTGCGGGTCGCCGAGCCGCAGCGCCCTGCCGGACCGGCCCGGCACCCGACCCAGTTCGCGCCCGTCCAGTGCCCGCTGGCACTTGCCTAACTCTTCGACGAGGTAGTCGAGCTTGTCGACGAAAATCTCCTCGCCCGTGGCCGCGTAGGCCTGGGCGAGCATCGTCAGGTAATGCCCGGTGAAATGCCCACGCAGCAGGTGCCGGGGAGTGTCCCAACCGCCCGGCCAGGTCCCGGGAGCGGGCAGGCCGGCGTTGACGCGGAAAAGATGCAGCATCCGGTCGGGGCCGTCGAGGAGCCCTCCCGTGCCGGGGTAGTTCCGGGCGTAGTTCAGCATCCGGTCGCGCTTCTGCCGGAAAATGCCATCGTGCAGTGTCACCTGGTTGAGGGCGAACGGCTTGACCGACCAGTTCGGGCCAACCCAGCCGGGCCGGGGGGCGGTGCCGGGCGTGGCCAGGCCCGCAGTGGCACGGGCCCCTTGAGCGGCTGTGGCGGGGAGGACGGATGCCACAGCTGGGACCGAGGCGGCCAACGCGCCCAGGCGCAGGACTGTTCGGCGGGGAAACTGCTTGCTCATCTGACGCTCCTACGCTTTCGGATCTGACAGGGGCGGCCCCGATCCTGGCGACCGCGCGAACGCCCATCGGTGCCCTCGCTCCTGGTGCCGGGCAAGCCGGCACGATCGGCGCGGACCGCTGGCCGGTGACCGGCTTGGTGCGCGCCGTCGGAAGAGGGGTGGTTGGCGGTGGGGCCGGGTGGCCCCACCGCCGTAACGGTTACGTGCCCGAGGAGTACAGCTGGGAGATCTCCGCCGGCGACAGCGCCCGGTCCCAGACGTGCACCTGATCGACGCCGCCCGGCCAGAAGTCGACCTTGCCGCTGCCAAAGCGGGCCCGGCCGACCGTGAACGGGCCGGTGGACGCGTCGTTGAGGCACTGCTGGAACGAACTCTGTCGCACGCCGTCGACGTACAGCGAGTGCTCGCCCGCGGCGGCGTCACGCACGCCGACCACGTGGTACCACCGGCCGACCTCGGGCGTGAACGTGGACAGCGCCCGACCACCGCTCGTGCTGAACGAGAACTTGTTCGTGTCCCCGGTCTTCTGCAGGAAGAAGGTGGACGTGGTGGGGCCGTCCTGGCCGACCGCGGTCAGCCACCCGTTCAGCCGGTCGAGCTTCACCCAGGCGGAGACGGTGAAGTTGCCCGAGGTGTCGACGATGGGCCCGGCCGACTCGGCGTGGGCGCCGGTGCCGTTGAACTGCAGGCCCGCGCCGGTCTTGCCGGTCGACCACGCGGCGCCCTGCTGCAGGGTCAGGTGCTTGTCGCCCACCGCGTCGCGGGCGACCGATCCGCTGCCCTCGTCCAGGGGCCAGTAGTCCAGCCCGGTGAGGCCCGCAGTACCCGGCGGATACTGCGGCGGAGGGCTGGTCCCGTCAGCACTGCGGATGATTTCCTGGTTGACGGCCCGCACCTGGTCGAAGTCCATCTTCTGGACCTGCCGGTCGTAGGTGTAGAAGCCGTTGACCTCGTGCTCGACGTCGGTGATCTGCGTGTAGATGCCTCCGGATAGCCCGCACCGGTTGGCGGCGCGCAGCAGGTCATGCTGGTTCTCCACGTAGCGGCGGGTGAGGGTCGCGGAATCCGGGGTCATCTCGTATGCGCTGCCGTCGCCGAACCACATGTGGCCGGGCACCTCGAGGCCGAAGCCGCCGTGTTCACCGTCGATCGCGACGCGCCGCGCGTCCGGCGTCGGGCTGGCTGGCCCCACGTACTGGTGGTGGTCGATGACATCACCCTGTCCGGAGTCGCCGAGGGACAGGCAACAGTTGACGCCGGAGTGGGCGATGACCAGGCGGCTCGGGTCCCAGGCCTTCACCTCGTTCGCGATGCGGCCGGTAGCAGCCTGGCTCCACTCGCCCCAGCCCTCGTTGAACGGTACCCAGCCGATGATCGACGTCCAGTTGTCGTGCTGGTCGACCATCGCCCGCAGTTCTTTCTCGAACTGCTCCTGCGCGGCCGGTGGCGGGGTGTTGTCGGCGCGCGACTTGGCGAAGTCGACTCGCATGGACGGCATGTCCTGCCAGACCATCAGGCCCAGCCGATCCGCCCAGTAGTACCAGCGGTCGGGTTCGACCTTGATGTGCTTGCGGATCGTGTTGAAGCCCAGCCGCTTGTGTTCTGCGATGTCGAACCTGAGGGCCGCATCAGTCGGCGCGGTGTTGATGCCGTCCGGCCAGAATCCCTGGTCGAGCGTGGACATCAGGAAGGTCGGCTCACCGTTGAGCGTGATTCGCGGTCTGCCGTCGGCACCCTTCGCGGTGCCGATCTCTCGCATGCCGAAGTACGACTGTACGGTGTCGACAGGCTTACGGCCGTCGAGCAACCGCACCTTGAGCCCGTAGAGGAACGGCGAGTCCGGTGACCACAGCTTCGCATGCCGCACCGGCACGGTGAGCGTGCTGCCCGCGGCTCCTGTCACGCGTGCGACGAGCTTCTCGCCGTCGTAGACGGTCGCCTCGGCGGTCAGGCCAGCTCCGCCACTGATCCTGGGCGTCAGACTCAGGGTGCTGGCGTCGATGTCCGGCGTCATGTCCAGGGCCTCGACGCGGGCGACGGAGACCGGTTCCATCCACACTGTGCGCCAGATGCCCGAGCTGCCGGTGTAGAAGATCCCGCGGTCGGGGACGTTGCGCTGCTTGCCGACCGGCTGCCACGTTCTGTCGGTCAGATCCGTGACTCCGACAACGATCTCCTGGGCAGCAGCGGCGGTCAACGCATCGGTCACGTCGACACTGAACGCGTCGTAGCCACCACGGTGACTGGCGACCTGGTGGCCGTTCACCCACACCGTCGCGTCGTAGTCAACGGCGCCGAAGTTGATGATCAGCCGCTGCCCGTGAGAGCCGGCACCGACACGCCAACTTTCCGGCACGGTGAAGGTCCGTCGATACCACATGTTGTCTTCGTGGCGTTGGATGCCGGACAGGGCGGACTCGATCGGATACGGCACGAGCACCCGCTCGGCCAGGTTGCGACCGATCGGTGGAGCCTCGCCCTCAACGGCGCCCGCGAACTCCCACACCCCGTTGAGGTTCTGCCACTGCTTGCGGGTCAACTGTGGGCGCGGGTACTCCGGCAACGCGTTGGTGGGCGACACCTCGTCCGTCCAGGGAGTGGACAGCGGCGCAGTCCCCTTGGTCCAGCCCGTGTCGGTCGCTTTCTCGGGTGCCGCGACGGCGGGCCCCGCGGCCAGCAGTGTCGTCGCGGCCAGCATGACGGCGGCTGTCCGACCCGTAGCTCCACGAGCCCTGGATCTCTCGGATAACCGGGAAAAACTGATCATGTAGTTGAGCCCCTTCATGAGGTGCGAACGCCCCGTGACTGTCGGTGCCGCCACCGGCAGGAGTGGTCACCGCCTGCCGCGAGTCCGGCGACGAGCACGACGCTCACGACAACCGGACTCATTCGCTCCACACTGGACTTCTTCCGCTCAGCAGCAGCACCACAAGGCAAGAATGCATTGTGCGCGTTAACATCAACGCTGGTCAACCCCAATCGCCGGTCCGGCGTGCGCCCTGTTTCTTTGGCCGCGAAGTATTGACACCGTCCTCTGCGCTGGTATGTTAACGCTCACTTCAGCGCCGTCGACGCACTTCTATGACCGCGATCGCTCTCGTGGGCGCGTCCGACCCGGACGGACAACGGCTGCCTGTTCCGGCGCCGGCCGCGCTCAGAGAAGACGCCAGGAAGGCCATCATCTATGCGCACCCACCGCCTCGTCGCTGGCCTGGTCACCGGACTCATCGGGGCAGTGCCCGCCGGCTCCCCCGCCCTCGGTGCCGACACGCCCGCGACGCTCAACTACTCGATCAACGTCGACGCCAACGGTGCCGGCCCCGCCATCGACCCCGCCATGTACGGCGTCTTCTTCGAGGACATCAACCGGGCCGCCGACGGCGGGCTCTACGCCGAGCTGGTCCAGAACCGCTCCTTCGAGTACCTTCCGGTCGACAACCGCTCGTACACCGGCCTCACGTCGTGGAGCGCGGTCTCGTCCTCCGGCGGCAGCGGCACCATCGCCGCCGCCGACGACGACGGCCGCCTCAACGAGCGCAACCGGACCTACCTCACGGTGACGCTGAGCAACGCGGGTGCAGGCACCTACGGCGTGCTGAACTCCGGCTACAACACCGGCATCGCGGTCGAGGCCGGCAAGAGCTACGACTTCTCGGTCTGGGCCCGCACCGACGCCGCGGGCGGAACCCCGCTGACCGTTTCGGTCCGCAACCAGGCCGGCACGGCCACCTACGCGGCGCCGGTCCGGCTTTCGGTTCAGGACGACACGTGGCGCCGGTACACCGGCACGTTCGTGGCCACCGGCACGACCGACGCGGCCCGCCTCGCGGTGGAGGCCGCGGGCACCGGCACCCTGCGCCTGGACATGGTCTCGCTCTTCCCCCGCGACACCTTCAAGGGCCGCCCCAACGGCCTCCGCAGGGACCTCGCCGAGAAGGTCGCCGCCCTTCGGCCGGGATTCCTGCGTTTTCCCGGTGGGTGCATCGTCAACACCGGCAGCATGTACGGATACGACGCGGCCAGCGGCTACCAGCGCGCCCGCGCCTACCAGTGGAAGGACACGATCGGGCCGGTCGAGAAGCGCGCCACCAACGCGAACTTCTGGGGCTACAACCAGTCCTACGGCCTCGGCTACTACGAGTACTTCCAGTTCGCCGAGGACATCGGCGCCAAGCCAGTGCCGGTGGTGCCGGCGCTCGTCACCGGCTGCGGGCAGAACCGGGCCGTCGACGACGAGGCGCTGCTGCAGCGGCACATCCGCGACACCCTCGACCTCATCGAGTTCGCCAACGGCCCGACCACCTCGACCTGGGGTGCCGAGCGCGCGGCGATGGGCCACCCGACACCCTTCGGTCTCGACCGGCTCGAGGTCGGCAACGAGGAGAACCTGCCCGACGCCTTCATGGCCCGCTTCGTGAAGTTCCGCGACGCCATCGCGGCCGCGTACCCGGACATCACCGTCATCAGCAACTCCGGGCCGGACGACACGGGCACGACGTTCGACCGGGCCTGGGAGCTCAACCGCGCCAACGACGTGGACATGGTCGACGAGCACTACTACAACAGCCCCAGCTGGTTCCTGCAGAACAACAAGCGCTACGACAGCTACGACCGCGCCGGCGCGAAGGTGTGGCTGGGCGAGTACGCGTCGCAGGACAACAAGCTGTCCAACGCCCTTGCCGAGGGCGCGTACATGACCGGCCTGGAACGCAACGCCGACGTGGTGACGATGGCGTCCTACGCTCCCCTGCTCGCCAACATCGACTACGTCCAGTGGCGACCGGACCTGATCTGGTTCGACAACGACCAGTCGTGGGGCTCGGCCAACTACGAGGTCCAGAAGCTGTTCATGACCAACCTCGGTGACCAGGTCGTGCCGAGCAGCTTCACGGGGGCCGTCAGGACCCCGCAGCCCGTCACCGGCGCGATCGGGCTCTCCACCTGGCGAACCGCCGCCAGGTACGACGACGTCACGGTCACGGCGGCCGACGGCACCCAGCTGTTCCACGACGACTTCTCCACCGGCGCCGATCGGTGGACGCCGCTCACCGGCCGCGGGGCATGGTCGGTGGTGGACGGCGCCTACGTGCAGTCCGACACCACGGCCGAGGACACGATGGTCGAGGCGGGTGACGAGAACTGGCGCGACTACGACCTCAGCGTCAAGGCGACGAAACTCTCCGGCGCCGAAGGATTCCTCGTCGGCTTCGGAGTCAAGGACACCGGCAACTACTACTGGTGGAACCTCGGCGGCTGGAACAACACGCAGGGCGCGGTGGAGAAGGCCGTCGACGGCGGCAAGACCACCCTGATCGCCAGGCCCAACTCCATCGAGACCGGCCGCACCTACGACATCACGGTCCAGATCCGCGGCACCAAGGTCACCCTGCTGCTCGACGGGCAGGCGTGGGGCAGCTTCGACGACAACGCCGTCACCGAGCCCTTCGCCCAGGTCGTCACCCGCGACGCCGCCGCCGGTCAACTCATCGTCAAGGTGGTCAACGCCCAGAGCGCTCCGGCCCGCACCACTATCAACCTCGGTGCCGGCGTCCGGGTCGCGAACAAAGCGCAGATGACCGTCATCAGCGGTGACCCGGAGCAACTCAACACCCGCACGGCACAGCCGATCAAACCGGTGACCAGCACGATCAAGGGCGTCGCACCCACCTTCACCCGGACGTTCGAGCCCAACTCGGTCACCTTCATCCGAATCCAGACCAGGTAGGAGCCACCCGAGATGAGCATTCACCTCACCCGACGCACCCTCCTGCGCGGCGGCCTGGGGGTGGCGGCGACCGGGCTGGTCCTGCCCGCCACCGCCCAGGGCGCGCAGGCGGCGCCCGCACCCGTCGCGACGGACGCCGAGATCTACGGCGCCCCGACCACCAACCCGCTGGTGTGGCAGCGGGCCGACCCGTTCGTCACGCCGCGCACCGACGGCCTGTACTACTTCACCGCGTCAGTGCCGGAGTACGACCGGCTCATCGTGCGTGCCGCGCCGACCATCGAGGGCCTGGGCGGTGCCGCGGAGGCGGTGGTGTGGCGCCGTCCGGCCAGTGGAAGGATGGGCGGCCACATCTGGGCGCCCGAGCTGCACCGCATCGACGGCCGCTGGTACATCTACTTCGCGGCCGGCGACTCCGACAACGTCTTTCGGATCCGGATGTACGTCATGGAGTCCGTCGCCGCCGACCCGCGTGAGGAGAGCGGCTGGTCTGCGCCGCGTCAGATCGTCACTCCGTGGGACAGCTTCGCGCTCGACTCCACGACCTTCGCCCACGATGGGCAGCGCTACCTCGTCTGGGCACAGAGCGAGCCGGAGATCAGCACCAACAGCAACCTCTACATCGCCCGGATGACCTCGCCGTTCGCCATCGCTGGCAACCCGGCGCGGATCGCGACGCCGACCAGATCGTGGGAGGTCCAGGGCTTCCGGGTCAACGAGGGGCCGGCGGTGATCAAACGGAACGGCCGGATCTTCATGACCTTCTCGGCCAGCGCCACCGACGCCCGCTACTGCATGGGCCTGCTCACCGCGGACGCGCGAGCCGACCTGCTCGACCCGGCCACCTGGAGCAAGAGCCCGGACCCGGTGTTCACCACGAACGAGCAGACCCGCCAGTACGGCCCGGGGCACAACAGCTTCACCGTGGCCGAGGACGGCGAGACCGACGTGATGATCTACCACGCGCGTGACTACCGGGACATCGTGGGCGACCCGCTCTACGACCCCAACCGGCACGCCCGCGCCCAGCGCCTCTACTGGCACGAGGACGGCACGCCCCTCTTCGGTGTCCCGGTCGGCAAGGGCGGGCCGATCCTTCGGCTGTCGCCGGCGGACGCCCCCTCCACGTTCGTGCGCCACTACGCGTACCTGCTGCGGGTCGATTCGAAGGTGCGCGAGCTCGCCGACTCCCAGTTCCGGTTCGTGCCGGGGCTCGCGGGAGACGGAACCGTCTCGATCCAGTCGGTGAACTTCCCGGACCGCTTCTGGCGCCTGGACGGCACGACCATCCGGATCGACCCGGTGCAGGACGGGGGCGGCTACGCCGCGCAGGCCAGTTTCCGGCGCCTGCCGGGCCTGGCGAACAGCAACGGCGTCTCCCTGGAGCTTGCCGGCCGTCCCGGCCTCTACGTCTGCCACGACAGGGGCACCCTGACGGTTGGCAGGCGCTCCGGATCGAGGTCGACGTTCTGGCTCAGCTGACGGATCTGCGGCACTCGGCTACGCCGGAGTATGGGAGGAACACCAGCGGCGTTACAGTGATCGAGGACATCAAGCAGAAGGTAGGAGCAGGTGCCACTGGGAGGCTCAGCGAGTCAGGCGGGAACCGGCAGCGTAGGCCGCCCGCGCGCGACGATCATGCGGGACGTCGCACGGCTCGCCGGGGTTTCCCACCAGACCGTCTCCCGGGTGCTCAACAATCACCCGAACGTGCGGCAGGAGACCCGGGAGCGCGTCGTGCAGGCGATGGAGGCGCTCAATTACCGCCGTAACCTCGCCGCTCGCACGCTGGTCACGCGGCGCTCGGGGACGCTCGGCATCATCGGGTTCGAAAGCACCCTTTTCGGTCCCGCCTCGATGCTGTACGCCATCGAGGACGCCGCGCGGGACGCCGGATACTTCGTCAGCGTGGCCACCGTTCGCCAGCTCGACCGGCAGTCGGTCCTCGACGCGGTCGACCGGCTCACGCAGCAGTCGGTCGAAGGCATCATCGCGATCTCGCCCAAGCCGGCCGTCACCAACGCGCTGGCCCAGGTCGCGTCGCTTCTCGCCTGCGTGGACGTGGGCGGCGGCGCCGGTGACGACAGCGTCCCGACGGTGCGGGTCGACAACCGGGCCGGCGCGGCCCTCGCCACCCGCCATCTCCTGCAGCTTGGTCATGCCACCGTGCACCATGTCGCGGGCCCGGCGGACTGGCCCGAGGCGATGGAGCGGGTCGACGGCTGGCGCGACACCCTGTACGAGGCCGGTGCGGTCGTACCGCCGATCCGACCGCAGGCATGGAGCGCCAGATCCGGCTACGAGCAGGGCCAGAGGCTGGCCGCCGACCCGGCCGTCACCGCGATCTTCTGTGCCAATGACCGGATTGCGCTGGGCGTGCTGCGAGCGCTGCACGAGGCCGGCCGGCGGGTGCCCGACGACGTCAGTGTCGTCGGGTTCGACGGCATGCCCGACGCCGAGTTCTTCCTCCCCCCGCTGACCACCGTCCGTCAGGACTTCGCCGAGCTCGGCCGGCTGAGCATCGACGTGCTGCTTCGCCGGATCGACTCGGCCGGGCACCCCGCCGAGCACCTGCTGCTGGAACCGGAACTGATTCTCCGGGAGAGCTCCGGCAGCCCGAGGGGTTGACCGGGCGTCGCGGGCGGAGACGACACCGCGAGCCGGGTCGTGGTGGCCACCGGACCTCAAACGCGCAGCGGCAGCCCGTTCTGGTGCAGACGGAAGGCGTCGAGGTCGCCGGGGTCGACCGCGAGACGCAGGTCGGGAAGCCCGGATGCGATCCGTTCGAGCATGATCCGGCTCTCGAGCCGGGCCAGGTGGGCGCCGAGGCAGAAGTGGATCCCGTGCCCGAAGGCGATGTGCCGGCGGACGTCGGTGCGGTGGATGTCGAACACGTGCGGTCGGTCGAAGACCGCCGGGTCGCGGTTGGCGCCCCACAACGACAACCCCACGCGATCGAGCGCTGGGATGAGCCCGCCGGCCAGCTCGATGTCCCGAAGGGCGAACCGCGGTGGCACGATCTCGACCGGCCCCCGGAACCGGAGTGTCTCCTCGACCACCGCCGCCGCTAGCGAGGGGTCCTCCCGCAGCGCCTGCCACTGCTCCGGATAAGTGAGCAGGAGGCGGATGCCGTTGACGATCAGGTCGACGGTCGTCTCCTGGCCCGCGATGAGCAGCAGTTGCACGAGGGCGACCAGTTCGTCGCGGTCGAGCCGGTCGCCCTGGTCCTGCAGGGTCACCAGCTCGGACATCAGGTCATCCGCCGGGTCCGCCCGGCGCCGGGCCGCGAGCTCGTCGAGGTACGCGCCGAACTCGACGACAGCCGCCGGGCCGTCCGGGCTGGCCGAGACGATCGCGGCGGACCAGGTCCGGAACCTCGGACGGTCCGGCTGCGGGATGCCGACCAACTCGGCGATGACGTTGACCGGCACCGGGTCGGCGAGATGGGTCACCGCGTCGATCCGCCCCCGCCGGCGCGCGTCCGTGACCAGCCGATCGGCCAGGTCGGCGATCCACGGCTCCAACCGGGCCGCCGCCCGCGCCGTGAAGCCGCCGCTGACGAGCCCGCGCAGCCGGGTGTGGTCGGGTGGGTCGAGGCTGATGAGCTGCCGGCTCTCGATCCTCGCCACCTCGTCCAGGTGGTGGCGGGCCGGCTGGTGCGTGCCGGGGCGGTGTCGGTGGATCTCGTGCCCGATCGCCGGGTGGCGCAGCCCCGCCAGCACGTCGGCGTGTCCGGCCACCACCCACAGCCGGTTGCCCGCCGGATCGATCTGGAGCACCGGCCACCCACTGTTTCGAACCCGGTCGTAGAAGTCGTGCGGGTCACGGCGGACCGCCGGGTCCCACAACTCTGACGCGCCGAACGGGGCGATCACGCTGCCTCCTCGCTGAGGACGTCCATCCTGTTCGGGCCGTCGCTGGCCTGCCCTGGCAGTCCGTGCCCCCGATCCGGTGCGGTGTGGACAGCCCGCAGGACCCGCCGACCGACAGATTGAGCGTTAACATAGAAGTGTTTCCTGGGCGTGTCAAAGGTCGGTCCTACTCGTACGTAAGGATTGACGGGGCCTGTAGTTAACGTTCACACTCCCTGGCACCGGGTGATCCCGGCTACCGGCGGCGGACCCGCCCCGGGCTCGCTGTCGACAGAGCCGGCGGGTCTGCCTCATACGCGCAGGTGGAAGGACGATCCTCAGTGGCCCAACGCGACAAGCCCTCGGTCAATCGACGTCAACTGCTCCAGGCATCAGCGGTCGGTGTGGCTGCGGCGGCCGGCACCGGCATACTCCCGGCGACAGCCGCCCACGCGGCGACCGAGACCACGACGGCGACCGGCCCGACGCCGCTCAGCCCGACCCCGCCGGAGCCCGGCCCCGGCGGCACCGCCCCGGTGCGGCCGTTCCAGCTGCGCGACGTGACGCTGGGCGACGGCCTGCTCCAGCAGAAGCGTGACCGCACGAAGGACTACCTCCGACAGTTCGACGAGCGCCGCTTCCTCGTGCTGTTCAACAACCAGGCCGGCCGGCCGAACCCGCCGGGCGTCGCGGTCCCCGGAGGGTGGGAGGACGGCGGGCTGCTCAGCGGCCACTGGGCCGGGCACTTCATGACGGCCCTGGCGCAGGGTTACGCCGACAAGGGCGAGCCGATCTTCAAGACCAAGCTCGACTGGATGGTCGACGAACTCGCCGCGTGCCAGGCCGCCATCACCGCCCGGATGGACGCCGGCGGCCCGGGCGGCGAGGATCCGCAGGAACCGCAGATCGGCCGCGTGCCGGGCCGGTTCGGCAACGCGCTGCGCCTGAACGGCCCCAGCAGGGCGCAGCACGTGACCCTTCCGCAGGAGGCGATCAGTCAGCTCACCGACTTCACCATCGCCACCTGGGTGAACCTCGCGTCCGCCCAGAACTGGAGCCGGCTGTTCGACTTCGGTCAGAACACCACGGTCAACATGTTCCTGACCCCGCGCGCCGGCGTTGCCGGCAACGCCCCCAGGTTCGCCATCACCGTCGGCGGTTCCGGCGGGGAGCAGCAGATCAACGGCAACGCGGCGCTGCCGACGAACCAGTGGGTGCACCTGGCCGTCACGCTGTCGCAGAACACCGGAACGCTCTACGTGAACGGCCAGGTGGCCGGCACGAACGCCAACATGACCCTCAACCCGTCCAACCTGGGAAATCCCGGCAACCGGTGGCTCGGGCGCTCGCAGTACGGCGATCCGTTCCTGGACGCGACCGTCGACGAGTTCCACGTCTTCGACCGGGCTCTCAGCCAGCAGCAGATCCAGTCGCTGCTGGACTCACCGGCCGGTTCCACCGGCGGCGGGACGATCGCCTGGTACCGGTTCGACGAGGACGGTGGCACGACCATCAGGGACTCCTCGCCCAACCGGCGGGACGGCGGCATCGTGGCGAGCCAGAGCGGCGGGGAGGGCCTGTGGGTCCCGACCCACCCCGGCTACCTGGGCGCCATCCCCGAGGACGCGGTGCTTCGGCTCGGTCCGCCGCGCTGGGCCGTCTACGGCGGCAACGCGAGCACCAACACCTGGGCGCCCTGGTA
Source organism: Micromonospora sp. GCM10011542 (assembly GCF_042650685.1). Lineage (NCBI taxonomy): Bacteria > Bacillati > Actinomycetota > Actinomycetes > Micromonosporales > Micromonosporaceae > Micromonospora > Micromonospora sp. GCM10011542. The sequence continues at coordinate 286,943 of NZ_JBHSBO010000040.1, read as the reverse complement.
CACGCAACACAAGATCATGCGCGGCCTGCTCGACGCGTACTACCACACCGACAACCAGAAGGCGCTCGACGTGGTCGTCAAGATGGCCAAGTGGGCGCATCTCGCGCTGACCGTCGGCGACAAGAACCATCCCGCCTACCCGGGCCCCATCACTCGGGACAACCTGAACTACATGTGGGACCTCTACATCGGGGGCGAGTTCGGCGGCGCGAACGAGGTGTTCCCCGAGATCTACGCGCTCACCAAGGACGCGCAGCACCTGGAGACCGCGAAGTGCTTCGACAACCGGGAGTCACTGTTCGGCGCCTGCGTCGAGAACCGCGACATCCTCGTCGTGACACCCCAGAACCGTCCCGGACGTCGCCGTCCGGAGCGACTGCACGCCAACACGCACGTCCCACAGTTCATCGGATACCTGCGCGTCTACGAGCACAGCGGTGACCAGGAGTACTTCCAGGCCGCGAAGAACTTCTTCGGCATGGTCGTCCCGCACCGCATGCTCGCCAACGGCGGGACGAGCGGCAACTACCCCGGCTCCAACAACAACATCGAGCTGTTCCAGAACCGGGACAACATCGCGAACGCCATCGCCCAGGGCGGCGCCGAGACCTGCACCACGTACAACCTGATCAAGCTGGCCCGTAACCTGTTCCTGCACGAGCACGACCCGGCGTACATGGACTACTACGAGCGCGGCCTGCTCAACCAGATCACCGGTTCCCGGGCCGACACCACGAGCGTCAGCAACCCGCAGGTCACCTACTTCCAGCCGTTGACCCCGGGAGCCAACCGCAGCTACGGCAACACCGGAACGTGCTGCGGCGGGACCGGTCTGGAGAACCACACCAAGTACCAGGAGACGGTCTACCTCAAGTCCGCCGACGGCGGCACGCTGTGGGTCAACCTGTTCGTACCGTCGAAGCTGACCTGGGCCGAGAAGGGCTTCACCATCACCCAGGAGACGGCCTACCCCCGCGCCGACCGCACCAGGCTGGTGGTGAACGGCCGCGGCCAGCTCGACATCAAGCTGCGGGTACCCGGCTGGGTCCAGAAGGGCTTCTTCGTCTCGATCAACGGTGCCGCCGCGGACGTCGACGCCAAGCCGGGAACCTATCTGACGTTGAGCCGGACGTGGAGTCCGGGCGACACCATCGACATCCGGATGCCGTTCAGCATCCGGATCGAGCGGGCGCTGGATCGCCCCGACACGCAGGCGATCTTCTGGGGCCCCATCCTCCTGCAGATCCTGGGCAACCCCGGGAACGGCAGCTACCGGGAACTGTCGCTCTACCGCCACCTCAAGCGCGACGGCGACTACGCCCGTTCGGCGATCACCCACGCCGGCACCACCGCGGCCGGTGACATGCTGTTCACCACCCACGGCTTCACCCTGCGGCCGTACTACATCAGCGATACCCAGCCCGTGTCGTCGTACTTCCGTCGGGTCGAGCCGACGATCGTGTTCGGGTCCATCGACACCGGCGTGCCGAACCACAAGCGGAACGACGGGTTGCCGCGCTACGACGTTCCGGTCACCGGAGTCCCCTCACCCGGCAACGACGGCCCCACCTTCCTCGACCTGGTGTGGGACGAGGCGCCCTTCGCCAGCCACGGCGACTTCGTGTCGGCCGTCGCCCGCACCGCCGAGGCGTTCCTCGGCGCGGGAGTATTCACCGAAGCGGAGAAGGACCGCGTCGTCTCCAGCGCCGCCCGCGCGGACCGTGAACTAACCCCGTAGGCACTGCTGCTGGGCGGTAGCCGGCTCCGCGGCGTGCCCGGCAAGCTTGTGACCGCCCGTGCAGGCGGCGGCCCGGTCGGCCTCGTCGACCGGGCCGCCGCCTGTCGCGGCGCCGCAGCCGAGAGCGGTAACCACCGCAACTATCGCCGACGGTGCTGACACACACGGCCGATGGACCGCCCACCGGCCGCGTCCGTCCGTGACTAGCGATAACATCCGGCGCTCTCGATGGCGGGCCGCACCCTCAACAACCCGGTGCCGCCGGCTTATCCGTGCCAGTAGCGCGTTGACCAGCGACGACAGCAACGTTGCGCGAGTGTTGCCAACAGAGCCTTGACGGCAGCGATGTGAGCGCTAACACTAAGCCCAGCAGCCGAGCGGAGGATCACATGAGCGTTTCGACGGAGCCGCACGACCGGTTCGTCATCGGCGTCGACTTCGGAACGTTGTCCGGGCGCGCCCTGGTCGTTCGCGTCGGCGACGGTGCCGAGGTCGGCACCGCGGTACACGCCTACCGGAGCGGCGTCATGGACTCGGTCCTGGCCGCTGACGGGCGGGCGCTGCCGGCCGACTGGGCCCTGCAGGACCCGGACGACTACCGCGACGTGCTACGGCACGCCGTGCCCGGCGCGCTCGCCGCGAGCGGTGTCGCCGCGGACCAGGTGATCGGGATCGGGATCGACTTCACCGCCTGCACGGTGCTGCCCACCCTGGCCGACGGAACCCCGCTGTGCGAGCTGCCCGAGCTGCGAACCCGTCCACACGCCTACGTGAAGCTGTGGAAGCACCACGCCGCCCAGCCGCAGGCCGACCGCATCAACGCCCTGGCGCACCAGCGCGGTGAGCCGTGGATTGGTCGCTACGGCGGCAAGGTCTCCGCCGAGTGGCAGTACGCCAAGGCGTTGCAGTTGCTCGAGGAGGACCCCGAGGTCTACACCCGGGCGGAGCGGTGGATCGAGGCCGCCGATTGGATCGTCTGGCAGTTGTGCGGCGCCGAGACCCGCAACGTGTGCACGGCCGGATACAAGGGCCTGCGCCAGGACGGTCGCTACCCGTCGCGGGACTACCTTGCCGCGCTGCACCCGGGCTTCGCCGACTTCGTACAGAAGATCGACGGCCCGCTGGCGGCGTTGGGCGCTCGCGCCGGCGGGCTGACCGCACAGGCCGCGGCATGGACGGGCCTGCCCGAGGGCATTGCCGTGGCGGTCGGCAACGTGGACGCCCACGTCACCGCCGCGGCCGCGCAGGCCCTCGAGCCGGGCCGGCTCGTCGCCATCATGGGCACCTCCACCTGCCACGTTGTCAACGGCACGGAGGTGGCCGAGGTCGCCGGCATGTGCGGCGTGGTCGACGGCGGTATCAGCGCCGGCTTCTGGGGATACGAGGCCGGCCAGAGCGGCGTGGGTGACATCTTCGGCTGGTACGTCGAGCACTCCGCACCGGACGGGTACGCCTCGCACGAGCTGCTGACCGAGCAGGCCGCCGCCCAACCGGTGGGTGCGCACGGGCTGATGGCGCTGGACTGGTGGAACGGCAACCGGTCGCTGCTGGTCAACCATGATCTGAGCGGGGTGATCGTCGGGCTGACCCTGGCCACCCGGCCGCCGGACGTCTACCGCGCCCTGCTGGAGTCCACCGCGTACGGCACCCGCATGATCATCGAGGCGTTCGCCGCGGCGGGCGTGCCGGTGGACGAGTTGATCGTCGCGGGTGGACTGACCGGCAATCCCCTGCTGATGCAGATCTACGCCGACGTCACCAACCGGCCGCTGGGCATCATCGGCTCGGCCCAGGGCCCGGCGCTGGGCTCGGCGATCCACGCGGCGGTCGCGGCGGGGGCCCATCCCGACGTCGCGGCGGCGTCGGCGGTGATGGGCCGGGTCGACCGTGACGCGTACCTCCCCGATCCCGGGCGGGTACGCGCCTACGACGCGCTGTACGCCGAGTACCGGCGGCTGCACGACCACTTCGGCCGGGGCGGGGACGACGTGCTGCTCCGCCTGCGCGACATCCGTAACGCCGCCCGGTCGGTGGCCCTCCCCACGCAGTCGGGCGAGGCCGCGCTCCGCCTGGAGGTGATGGCATGAGCGAGCAGCTCATTGTGAGCGGCGAGGTGGCGCGGCTGCGCGAGTCGGTGGCCGCCCTGCACGCCGAGTTGGTCCGGTACAACCTGGTGGCCTGGACCGCCGGTAACGTCTCGGCCCGGGTGCCGGGTCGGGACCTGATGGTCATCAAGCCGAGCGGGGTCTCCTACGACGACCTACGGCCGGACAACATGGTCGTCTGCGATCTCGACGGCGCCGTGGTGGAGGGAGACCTGTCACCGTCGAGCGACACCGCCGCCCACGCCTACGTCTACCGGGCGATGCCGCACGTCGGCGGTGTCGTGCACACCCACAGCGGCTACGCGACCGCCTGGGCCGCGCGGGGCGAGGCGATCCCTTGCTACCTCACGGCACAGGCCGACGAGTTCGGCGGGGAGATCCCGATCGGCCCGTTCGCCCTCATCGGCGGCGACGACATCGGCAAGGGCATCGTCGCCACCCTGTCCGGGCACCGGTCGCCGGCGGTGTTGATGCGCAACCACGGCGTCTTCACCATCGGCTCGAATGCCAAGGCGGCGGTCAAGGCCGCGGTCATGTGCGAGGACGTGGCCCGTACCGCGCATCTGGCCAGGGCGCTCGGTCAACCGCTGCCGATCGCCACCGAGGACATCGATTCGCTCTACGAGCGCTACCAGAACGTCTACGGGCAGAGCAGCATCCCGTCAGCCCGCCGGTAGCGCGGGCCGTACCCGGACGGCCGCGCTGCCCCCGGGCCGGCCGATCGCAACGCAGGCGTCGTCCAGCGCACCGGCGGTCTGACCGTCGAGCGCGCTGGCCGGACACGCACCGCCAGAATTCCCCACCTCATCCCAGAAGGAGTCCTCACATGAGGAATACCGGCAGTACCGTCAGCCGCCGTGCGTTCGGCGCCATCCTGGCGGCCGGGCTGCTCGCCACCGGCCTGGCCGGCTGCGCCAACAGCGACACCGGCAGCGGTGGCGACGCTGGTGACGCCGGCGGCAACGGCAAGATCGTACTCGGGTTCTCGCAGGTCGGCGCGGAGAGCGGCTGGCGTACCGCGAACACCACCTCGATCAAGGAGGCCGCCACGGCGGCCGGCATCGAGTTGAAGTTCGACGATGCCCAGCAGAAGCAGGAAAACCAGATCAAGGCGATCCGCAACTTCATCCAGCAGAAGGTCGACGTCATCGCCTTCTCGCCGGTGGTGGAGTCGGGTTGGGACACCGTGCTCAAGGAGGCCAAGGACGCAAAGATCCCGGTGATCCTGACCGACCGGGCGGTCGACTCGGCCGACAAGTCGCTCTACAAGACCTTCCTGGGCTCGGACTTCGTGAAGGAGGGGCGGCTCTCCGGGGAGTGGCTGATCGAGCAGACCAAGTCCGCGACCGGCCCGGTGAATATCGTCGAGCTGCAGGGCACCACCGGCTCGGCGCCGGCCAACGACCGCAAGAAGGGCTTCGCGGAGGCGATCGCCGCCAACCCCAACCTGAAGATCATCGCGTCCCAGAGCGGTGACTTCACCCGGGCCGGCGGCAAGGCCGTCATGGAGCAGTTCCTCAAGGCCAACCCGAAGATCGACGTGCTCTTCGCGCACAACGACGACATGGGCCTGGGAGCGCTGGAGGCGATCACGGCAGCCGGCAAGGTGCCGGGCAAGGACATCAAGATCATCACGGTCGACGCGGTCAAGGACGGCATGCAAGCCCTGGCCGACGGCAAGTTCAACTTCATCGCCGAGTGCAGCCCGCTGCTCGGGCCCCAGCTCATGGACCTGGCGAAGAAGGTGAAGGCCGGCGAGCAGATCCCCACGCGGATCGAGACCGAGGAAACCACCTTCACCCAGGAACAGGCGAAGGAAGCCCTGCCGAACCGCAAGTACTGACGAGCCTCGTTCGCGGGGCACCCATGGTGCCCGCGCCGCGAACTCTCGCCGGCACGACGAACGGGCCGGCGGTGTCGAACACACCGCCGGCCCGGACCACTCTCGCGCGCCGTGAGTCGACGGGGCCGGGACCGCGGTGGACGGTCACAGCGGCCGCGCACCTGAGGACAATCACGAAAGGTCTGGTGGGATGTCGGAGAGCCATCCGGTCCTGACGATGACCGCGATCAGCAAGCTCTTCCCGGGGGTCCGCGCCCTCGAGGGTGTCGATTTCCGGCTGTTCCCCGGCGAGGTGCACGCCCTCATGGGCGAGAACGGCGCCGGCAAGTCCACCCTGATCAAGGTGTTGACCGGGGTGTACGGCAGCGATGCGGGAACCATCACGCTCGACGGCAGCGCGGTCTCCTTCTCCGGTCCGATGCAGGCCACCGCGGCCGGCGTGAGCACCGTGTACCAGGAGGTCAACCTCTGCCCGAACCTGTCGGTGGCGGAGAACATCTTCATCGGTCGTCAGCCGCGCCGGTTCGGCACGGTGGGTTGGCGCGAGATGCGTCGCCGCGCCGCGGCCCTGCTGGCCCGCCTCGACCTGGACATCGACGTCGGCGAGCCGCTCGGCAGCTATTCCCTGGCCGTGCAGCAGATGGTGGCGATCGCCCGCGCCGTCGACGTACAGGCCCGGGTGCTGATTCTCGACGAGCCCACGTCCAGCCTGGACGCCGACGAGGTCGCCCAGCTCATGCGCATCATGCGCCAGCTGCGCGACGAGGGCATCGCGATCCTGTTCGTCACGCACTTCCTCGACCAGGTGTACGAGATCGCCGACCGGATCACGGTGCTGCGGAACGGCCGTCTCGTCGGTGAGTACCCCACCGCGGAGCTACCGCAGTTCGCGCTGGTGGAGAAGATGATCGGCCGGGAGCTTGACACGCTGGAGCGACTCGACGAGCAGGCCGGGCGTGACCTGGCCGCCGTCGAGAGGGGCACTCCGGTCGTCGAGGCGACCGAACTCGGGCGGACCGGCTCGGTGGCGCCGTTCAGCCTCACCATCCACCGCGGTGAGGTGGTCGGTATGGCCGGGCTGCTGGGATCGGGGCGGACCGAGGTCGCCCGGTTGTTCTTCGGCGCCGATCGGGCCGACCGGGGTCGGCTCGCCGTGGACGGGCGCCCCGTCAGCATCCGGGGACCGGGCGCCGCCATCGAACGCAACATCGCGTTCTGCTCGGAGAACCGACGCACCGAGGGCCTGGTGGGCGAGTTGTCGGTGCGGGAGAACATCATCCTGGCGCTGCAGGCGGCCCGCGGCTGGTTGCGGCCGGTCCCCCGACGCCGGCAGGACGAGTTGGTCCGGCGCTACATCGAGACGCTGAGCATCCGCCCGGCCGACCCGGAGATGCCGGTGCGCAACCTCTCCGGAGGCAACCAGCAGAAGGTCGTCCTCGCCCGATGGCTGATCACGGAGCCGCGGCTGCTGATCCTCGACGAGCCGACGCGCGGCATCGACATCGGCGCGAAGACCGAGATCCAACGCCTGGTGGTGCAGCTCTCCGACGGCGGCATGGCGGTGCTGTTCATCTCCGCGGAGTTGGAGGAGGTGCTACGGCTCAGCCACAAGGTCGCCGTGATGCGGGACCGGCGGATGGTCACCGAATTGGCCAACGACGACAGCCTGGACGCCGAACGCGTCATGCGGGTCATCGCCAGCGGAGCGGAACAGAAAGGGCGGGACGAGGCATGAGCATCTGGCGAACACGCGCCTCCGCCGTAGCCGGTCACCGGCTGTTCTGGCCGGTCGTGGTGCTGGTGGTGCTGCTGGCGGCGAACGCGGCCTACCGACCGAGCTTCCTGGCCGTCGAGGTCAAGAACGGACACCTGTACGGCAGCCTGATCGACATCGTCCGGCTCAGTGCCCCGCTCATCCTGGTCGCACTCGGCATGACACTGGTGATCGCCACCGGCGGGATCGACCTGTCCGTCGGGTCCGTGGTCGCGGTCAGCGGCGCGGTGGCCTGCCTCTACATCAGTAAACAGTCGGACCAGAACAGCCTGGGCGGCGTGCTGACCGCCCTGGCCCTCGCCCTCGGGATCGCGCTGCTCCTCGGCACCTGGAACGGGGTGCTGGTCGCCGTGATCGGGATCCAACCGATCATCGCCACCCTGATCCTGATGGTCGCCGGACGGGGCCTGGCGCAACTGATCACCTCTGGTCAGATCATCACCATCAACAGTGATCCCTACCGGATGATCGGGGTCGGCCATGTGCTGACCCTGCCGTTCGCGATCATCATCGCCCTGGCCGTGACGCTGCTGGTGGCGGTGCTGACCCGCCGCACCGCGCTCGGCATGATCATCGAGGCGGTCGGCGGCAACGCCGAGGCCAGTCGGCTGGCGGGCATCCGCGCGCGGCGGATCACGATCCTCGTATACGTCGTGAGCGCCGCCTGCGCCGCCGTGGCCGGGTTCATGATGACCGCGAACGTCTCCAGCGCCGACGGCAACGCGGCCGGTCTGTGGGTCGAACTCGACGCGATCCTCGCCGTGGTCATCGGTGGTACCTCGCTGGTCGGCGGCCGCTTCTACCTCAGCGGCACCATCCTCGGCGCGTTGATCATCCAAACCCTCACCACGTCGGTGTACGCCATGAACATCGACCCGCAGACCGCCCTGCTGTTCAAGGCGATGGTGGTGATCGCGGTCTGCCTCATCCAGGCGCCGGCGTTCCGGGCCCGGCTGCGTCGCCGGCGAGCCACCGGGACCGCACCGGCGGCTCCGGCCGGCGAGAAGAAGGAGCAGGTGGCGGCATGAGCACGACACAACTGACCGCGCGGCTGGGCCGAACGACCCGGTGGCGGCTACCGCGGCGGCAGGTGCCCGTGCTGGTCAGCCTCGGTCTGCTGCTGGTCATGTACGGCATCGGTGTCTCGCAGTACAGCGCCTTCTCCAGCGTCCAGGTCATCTTCAACGTGTTCATCGACAACGGGTTCCTGCTCGTCGTCGCCGTCGGCATGACCTTCGTGATCCTCACCGGCGGCATCGACCTGTCCGTCGGCTCGGTGGTGGCGATGACCGCGATGGTGTCGGCCGCGCTGCTGCGCAACGGTCTGCCACCCGCGCTGGTCCTGCTGATCGCGCTGCTGATCGGCCCGACGCTCGGGTTCCTGATGGGCTGCGTCATCCACTTCTTCGACATCCAACCCTTCATCGTCACCCTCGCCGGCATGTTCTTCGCCCGCGGCATGTGCACCTGGATCAGCTCGGTGTCCATTCCCATCACCGACGGCTTCTGGACCGGCGTCGCGCAGGAGCGCATCAGGATCGGCGACAGCTTCTTGACCGTCAGCGTCCTGATCACGGTCGCGATGGTGGTGGTGGCCGCGTTCACGCTGGCGTACACGCGGCTGGGCCGCAACGTGTATGCGATCGGCGGAAACCCGCAGTCGGCGCTGTTGATGGGCCTGCCGGTCGGCCGCACCCGGATCGCCGTCTACACGATCAGCGGGCTCTGCTCGGCGGTCGGGGGCCTGCTGCTGTCCTTCTACACCCTGTCGGGGGCGCCGCTGATCGCCGTCGGCATGGAGCTGGACGCGATCGCCGCGGTGGTCATCGGCGGCACCCTGCTCACCGGCGGCGCCGGCTACGTGCTGGGCACGGTGCTGGGTGTGCTGGTGCTCGGCGTGATCCAGACGCTGATCACCTTCGACGGCACCCTCAACTCCTGGTGGACGAAGATCGTGATCGGCGGCCTGCTGTTCGCGTTCATCGTGCTCCAACGGCTCATCGGCATTCGCAAGAAGTAGTTCTCCACCCCGATCGTCGGAAGGCACCCCCATGACTCGCCCATCCCCGGCCCCAGAGATCTGGTTCCTCACCGGCAGCCAGGGCCTCTACGGCCCGGAGACCCTGCGTCAGGTGGCCACCCAGTCGCAGCAGATCGCCGCACGGCTCGACGCCGATCCGGCCATCCCCGCCCGGGTGGTCTGGAAGCCCGTGCTCACCTCCAGCGCGGACATCCTGGCCGTCTGCCGCGACGCCGCCGTCCAGGGAGCCGTCGGGGTCATCGCCTGGATGCACACCTTCTCGCCGGCGAAGATGTGGATCTCCGGTCTGGACGCGTTGCGCACTCCCCTGCTGCACCTGCACACCCAGGCGAACGTGGCGCTGCCGTGGTCCGAGATCGACATGGACTTCATGAACCTCAACCAGGCCGCCCACGGCGACCGGGAGTTCGGGTATGTACAGACCCGGCTCGGGGTCGCCCGCAAGACGGTCGCCGGCCACGTCAGCAACCCGCAGGTCGTCGACCGGATCGCGGCCTGGACCCGGGCCGCGATCGGATACGCCGCGACACGGTCGCTGCGGTTGGCCCGCTTCGGCGACAACATGCGCGACGTGGCCGTGACCGAGGGCGACAAGGTTGAGGCGGAGCTGAAATTCGGCGTCTCCGTCAACACGTACGGGGTGAACGACCTGGTGAAGGTCGTGGACGCGGTCCCCGACACGCGGATCGACGAGCTGGTCAAAGAGTACGACGACAGCTACCGGCTGGAGCCCGTGCTGCGGCCGGGCGGCGAGCGGCACGACTCGCTCCGCTACGCCGCCCGCATCGAGGCCGGGTTGCGGGACTTCCTCACCGCCGGTGGGTTCGGCGCCTTCACCACCAACTTCGAGGATCTGGGCGGGCTGCGGCAACTCCCCGGCCTGGCCGTGCAGCGGCTGATGGCCGACGGTTACGGCTTCGGTGGCGAGGGCGACTGGAAGACCTCGGTGCTCGTGCACACGCTCAAGGCCATGTCGGTCGGGAGCAGCGGCGGCACCTCGTTCATGGAGGACTACACCTACGACCTCACACCGGGTCAGGAAGTCGTGCTCGGCGCGCACATGCTCGAGGTGTGCCCGAGCATCGCCGCCGCGACGCCCAGCGTCGAGATCCACCCGCTGGGCATCGGTGGGCGCGAGGACCCGGTGCGGATGGTGTTCGACGCCCAGCCCGGTCCGGGCGTGGTCCTGGGGCTGGCGGACATGGGTGAGCGGTTCCGGCTGGTCGCCAACGAGATCGACGTGGTCGCACCGCCGCAGCCGCTGCCGAAGCTGCCCGTCGCCCGGGCGGTGTGGCGCCCCCGCCCGAGCCTCGCCACCTCCGCCGAGGCCTGGCTCACCGCGGGCGCACCACACCACACGGTTCTGTCGCAGGCCGTCGGGATCGAGGAACTGCACGACCTCGCCGAGATGAACGCCACCGAGCTCGTCGTCATCGACGCGGAAACCACCACCCGACGTCTGGCTGACGAGATTCGCTGGAATCAGGCCTATTTCCGTCTGGCCAGGGGTTTTTGACGCCGCATTTCGCGCACGCTGCGTGATCGTCGGTGCGCTTCCATAGCGGGAGCGCACCGACGACAGCGCCCTCGCAAGGGTCCGCTTGCGGCCCGGGCTGCGGCATTACGATGACTATGAGGGGGATTGTCATGCGCCAGCCGCCGGCCGCTCGCGCCGCGGTGATGAGCGACGTCGCACGGCTCGCCGGTGTCTCGCACCAGACCGTGTCGCGGGTGCTCAACAACCATCCGAGCGTCCGCCAGGAGACCCGCGACCGGGTGCTGCGCGCCGTGCACCAGCTCAACTACCGACCCAACGCCCTGGCCCGCGGGTTGGCGGCGCGGCGGTCGCGCGTCATCGGAGTGGTCAGCTTCGACACCATCCTCTACGGTCCGGCCGCCACCCTGCTCGGCATCGAGCGAGCCGCGCGGGCGGCGGGCTACGGGATCAGCATCGTCACCCTGGAACGGCTGGACCGGTCCGGTCTGACCTCCGCGATCAACGCCCTGACCGATCAGTCGGTGGCCGGGGTCGTGCTGATCGCGCCGATGATCAGCGCCGCGGTCGCCGTGCACGGCCTGCCCACCGGTGTGCCCGCGGTGGTGGTCGAACCCGACGGGCACGGTGGCCTGCCCAGCGTCGCCGTCGATCAGGTGACCGGCGCCCGCCTGGCCGTCGAGCACCTGCTCACGCTCGGGCACGAAACGGTGGTGCACATCGCGGGTCCCCGGGACTGGCTGGAGGCCCGCGACCGCGTCGACGGATGGCGGTTGGCCCTGGAGGCGGCCGACCGTCCGGTTCCGCCGGTCATCGTCGGCGACTGGAGCCCGCGGGCGGGTTACGAGATCGGGCAGTCCCTCACCGACCGGCGCGACGTCACCGCGGTGTTCTGCGCGAACGACCACCAGGCGCTCGGCCTGCTTCGCGCCCTTCACCAGCAGGGCGTGCGGGTGCCGGAGGACGTCAGCGTGGTCGGCTTCGACGACATCCCCGAGGCCGAATACTTCTCCCCACCGCTGACCACCATCCGCCAGGACTTCGACGAGGTCGGCCGTCGGTGCGTCGCGGCCCTGCTGGAGCTGCTGGACGCCGGTCCGCCGGCCGAGCGGGGGCACCCGTCCCCGGTCGCACCGACGCTCGTGGTCCGCTCCAGCAGCGGCAGCCGGCCGTCCTGAGCGCGCGGCCCCGGGCCCGACCCGACGGCATGGACCCCCGTCACCGACCGCGGGGGCCGGTGACGGGGGCCGATTGCGTACCGGTGGTCGTCAGCGCGACGTGCCGGCGCGCCGCTTGTTGTAGACGTCGAACGCCACGGCGATGAGCAGGACGAGCCCCTTCACCACCGACTGCGTCGACTGGTCGACACCCATCAACTGCATCCCGTTGCTCATCACCGCCATGATGAGACCGCCAACCATGGCACCCACGACCGTGCCGACACCACCGGTGACCGCCGCGCCCCCGATGAACGCCGCGGCGATCGCGTCGAGCTCGAACATGTTGCCGGCCGCGGGCTGTGCTCCATTGGACCGCGAGGAGTAGATGACCCCGGCCACGGCCGCCAGGAAGCCCATGTTCACGAACATCCAGAAATTGATGCTGCGGACCTTGACCCCGGACAGGGTCGCCGCGGAGAGGTTGCCGCCGATCGCGTAGACCCGACGGCCGAAGACCGTGCGCCGGGTCAGCAGGCCGTAGACGAGCACCAGGACGGCGAGGATGATCAGCACGATCGGCAGCCCTCGTGCGTGTGCCAGCTGCCAGGCGAAGTACATGATGACGGCGCCGACCAGCACCACGCGCGCGACGAAGAGCGGGAACGACTCGACGGGCTGCTGGTAGCGGATGCGCGCCACCCGGGTCCGGAAGACGCTGACCGCGTAGCCCGCCACCGCCACGGCTCCGATGAGCAGGGTGAAGGCGTCGAAGCCCTGCCCGCCGAGAAGTCCGTTGAGGAACCCGGCCGCGACGCGCTGGTACTCGGCCGGGAACGGCGACAGCGAGATGTTGTCGAGGACCCGGAGGGTCAGCCCGCGGAACAGGAGCATGCCGGCCAGGGTCACGATGAACGCCGGAATTCCCGCGTACGCGACCCAGAAGCCGTGCCAGGCGCCGACCGCGATCCCGACGGCCAGTGCCGCCAGGACGCCCACCCACCACGGGTATCCCTGCCGGATGACGAGCACGGCGGAGACCGCGCCGGTCAGGGCGACCACCGATCCCACCGACAGGTCGATGTGACCGCCGATGATCACGATGACCATGCCGATCGCGAGGACCAGGATGTAGGAGTACTGCAGGACGATGTTCGTGATGTTGCCGGGGCTGAGCGAGACTCCGTCGGTGAGGACCGCGAAGAGGGCGACGATCACGACGAGGGCGATGTAGATCCCGCTCTGGCGCAGGTTGCCCAGGATCAGCGTGCGCGGGTCGCTGGTCCCGGTGTGCAGGGCGATGGCGGGTGCGTCGTCGCGCGGCGTGCGCTGCGGGGTCGCGGACGGCTTGGTGGTGGTCATCCGACGACCTCCCGGTGCTTCGTCATGAGTTCCATCAGGTTCTCCTGGGTGGCCTCGCCGACCGGCACCTCGCCGGTGATCCGGCCGGCCGCGAGGGTGTAGATGCGGTCGCACATTCCGAGCAGCTCGGGCAGCTCGGAGGAGATGAGGACGACGGCCTTCCCCTCGGCGACGAGCTGGTTGATGATCGTGTAGATCTCGAATTTGGCCCCGACGTCGATGCCCCGCGTCGGCTCGTCGAGGATCAGCACGTCCGGGTCGGTGAACAGCCACTTCGACAGGACGACCTTCTGCTGGTTGCCGCCGGAGAGCTTGCCGACGACGGCCATGACGCTCGGCGCTTTGATGTTCATGTCGCGCCGGCCCTCCTCGGCGACCTTGATCTCCTCGTTGCCGTTCACCCAGCCGAGGCGGGCGAGCTTGCCGAGCGCGGCAGCCGAGATGTTGCGGCGCACGTCGTCGATGAGGTTGAGTCCGAAGCGCTTGCGGTCCTCGGTGGCGTACGCGATCCCGTTCTCGATCGCCTCCGCGACGGTGCGGGCCCGGACCTGCCTGCCGCGTACGAACAGCCGGCCGGTGATGTCGCGGCCGTACGAGCGGCCGAACACGCTCATTGCCAGCTCGGTGCGCCCGGCTCCCATGAGCCCGGCGATGCCGACGACCTCGCCGGCGCGCGCGGTGAGGGTGGCCTTGTCGACCACCAGGCGGTCCTGGGTCGGGTGCCGGACGGTCCAGTCCTCGATGCGGAGCACCTCCTCCCCGGGCGACGACTCGCGGGCGGGGTAGAAGGTGGCCAGGTCGCGGCCGACCATGCCGCGGATGATCCGCTCCTGGGTCGCGTCGCCGGAGCTCATGTCGAGCGTCTCGACCGTACGCCCGTCGCGGATGACGGTGGTGGAGTCGGCGATCGCGGTGATCTCGTTGAGCTTGTGGGAGATCATGATGCAGGTGACGCCCTCGCTGCGAAGGCGCCGCATCAGGTCCAGCAGGTGCGCCGAGTCGATGGCGTTGAGGGCGGCGGTCGGCTCGTCCAGGATGAGCAGCCGCACCTTCTTCGACAGCGCCTTGGCGATCTCCACCAGCTGCTGTTTGCCGACTCCGAGTTGGCTGATCGGGGTGACGGGGTTCTCGGGCAGCCCGACGGAGGCCAGCAGCTCCGCGGCGTCGGCGTTGGTCCGGTTCCAGTCGATCAGGCCACTGGCCCCGCGACGCTCGTTGCCGAGGAAGATGTTCTCGGCGATCGACAGGTACGGCACCAGGGCGAGTTCCTGGTGGATGATGACGATGCCGTGGGCCTCACTGTCGCGGATGCCGCGGAAGTGCACCGGAGCGCCGTCGAAGACGATCTCCCCGTCGTAGGAGCCGGCGGGGTGGACGCCGGAGAGCACCTTCATCAGGGTGGACTTGCCCGCGCCGTTCTCGCCACAGATGGCATGGATCTCGCCGCGCCGCACGGCGAGCGAGACGTCCTGAAGGGCCTTCACTCCGGGGAAGGTCTTCGTGATGTGACGCATCTCGAGGATGTTGTCGTCCATGGTCACCGTCCTGGTCGTACCCGTCGTCGGTCGTCGCGTCGGGCCCGGTGCGGCGTCCGCACCGGGCCCGACGGACGCGTCAGCCCTTGGCCTGGCCGCTCTTGACCTCATCGGCCGTCCAGTACCCGGAGTCGATGAGCACCGGCTTGATGTCGTCCTTGTACACGGTCTGGACCGGCAGGAGGTACGAGGGGACGACCTTGACCCCGTTGTCGTAGGTCTTGGTGTCGTTGGCCTGCGGGTCCTTGTCCTGCAGGAACGCCTCACCCGCGATCACGGCCTGCTCGGCCAGCAGACGGGTGTCCTTGAAGATCGTGGAGCTCTGGACGCCGTCGTTGATGAGCTTGACCGAGGCGATCTCGGCGTCCTGCCCGGTCACCACCGGCATCTTGTTCGCCGAGGCGCCGTAACCGGCGTTCTGCAGCGCGGTGATGATCCCGCGGGACAGCCCGTCGTACGGCGACAGGACACCCTGGACCTTCGAGCCGTCGTTGTAGCTCGAGGTCAGCAGGTCCTCCATCCGCTTCTGGGCGGTCTCCTGCTGCCACCGCAGGATCGCGACCTGCTCGATCGCGGTCTGGCCCGACTTCACGCGCAGGGACTTGTTGTCGATGAACGGCTTGAGCGTGTCCATGGCGCCGTCGAAGAAGAAGTGGGCGTTGTTGTCATCCAGCGAACCGGCGAACAGCTCGATGTTGAACGGCCCGGCCGCGCTGCCCTTCGAGCCGTCCTTGTTCTGCAGGCCGAGACCGACCAGCAGCGCGGTGGCCTGGGCGACGCCGACCTTGTAGTTGTCGAAGCTGACGTAGAAGTCGACGTTCTTGCTGTCGCGGATCAGCCGGTCGTACGCGATGACCGGGATCTTCGCGTCCGCCGCCGCCTGCAGCTGGCCGCTCAGAGCGGTGCCGTCGATCGCCGCGATGATCAGCACGTCAGCGCCCTGCGTGATCATCTGGTCGACCTGCTGGGACTGGGTGGGAATGTCGTCCCCGGCGTACTGGAGGTCGACCTTGTAGCCCTTCGCCTCCAGCTTCTCCTTCACCGAGTTGCCGTCGGCGATCCACCGCTCGGAGGTCTGGGTCGGCATGGAGACGCCGATGGTCAGGTCGGCGGGCTTGTCCCCGCCGCCGCCGTCGCCGCTGCCGGCCCCTTCGCCGCTGCAGGCCGCCAGGCTGAGCGCCAGCACCGCGCCACCGAGCGCGACCAGGAATCTTCTGCTCACAGCTCTCTCTCCTCTCAGGAATTTTCGCGTCTGCTGGGACGCACAGGTAACACTGCCCGGTAGTGTTAGCGCTCACATTGGCACCGTCAACACCTCTTCCAAAATCCCCGCGTCACGTTCTCGTAACGGGGCCCGGAGCTGCGGAAAGGGCGGTCAGCGGACGTCCATGTTCGAGCCGGTACACCGTTGGCGGCCCACGTCGACCGCGTGTCCGCGTGACGACAACGCGCGCGCTGGTGGACGCAGCGCGACGCCCGCTCGACCCATGGCGAACGTGGCGGCATCGGGTGCGGCCGGATCGCCGGTCGTCACGGGGGTGGCGCCATTGTGGTGCTCGGCGTTCAGCTCGCTGGTCCGCCCTCGTGGCGGTGCCCGGGATCCCGACGGTACTCGGGGCGAAGCTTTGCGCTGGCGAACGCCGCCTTCACCGCTGCGGAGAGCGCGTCGATGTCGTACGCGCCGTGGTGGCGCCGGCCGTTGATGAAGAAGGTCGGGGTTCCGGTGACTCCGCTGAGGTCGGCGGAGTCGACGTCCTCGGCGACCCGGTCGACGCCCTTGAGCTTGACCAGGTGCTCCCGGAATCGGTCGAGGTCCAGGCCGATCTGTTCGGCGTAGCCGAGCAGATCGCTGGGATTGAGGGCGTCCTGGTGCGCGAGAAGCAGGTCGTGCATCTCCCAGAACGCGCCCTGCTCGCCCGCCGCCTCGGCGGCCTCGGCGGCGAGTTGGGCATGCGGGTGGACGTCGGTCAGCGGCAGGTGCCGCCAGACATACCGGACGTTGGCGAAGTCGGCCAGCAGTTCCCGGACCACCGGTTCGGCCTGCCCGCAGTACGGGCATTCGAAGTCGCCGTACTCCACGACCGTCACCGGCGCTTCGCTCGACCCGCGCAGGTGGTCGCGCTCCGGATCGACCGGAGGCATCAGGTCCACGATGCCCTCGGCGACGCCCAGCAGCGCGCGGGCACGACGCGCCGGCGGGAGCCGGGCAGCGAAGCGGAACACCAACCAGGTGACGAGGGACGCACCAATCGTCGCGACGAGGATGCCCAGCTTCGCCTCCTCAAGGGCCGGACCGTGCAGCGCGTGGGTGGCGATCAGCAGGGCGACGGTGAACCCGATGCCGGAGACCGTGCCGACCCCGGCGACGGCGAACCAGCCGACGGGTGGCCGGAACCGGTTGCGGCTGAGTCGCGCCACCAGCCACGAGGTGACCACGATCCCGGCCGGCTTGCCGAAAACGTACGCCGCCACGACGCCGAGCGTGACCGGCGAGGTCACGGCCCTGGCCAGCAGCTCGCCGTCGATCACGATCCCGACGTTCGCCAACGCGAAGAGCGGCACGACCACGTAGCTCGCCCACGGATGGTAGAGGTTCTGCAACCGCTCGTTGGGCGACAGCGCCGCGGCGAGCCCAGCCTGGACTGCACGGGCGAGCTGCGGAGTCGGCTGTTCCCGGAAGAGGCGGAAGCGGTCACTCGCCAGCTGCAGTTCCGTCCGGCCGGGGGCGTAGGCGTAGGTGAGCAGCCCCATCACCAGGCCCACCACGACCGGGTCGACACCGGACTCCGAGACCGCGAGCCAGGCCGCCACCCCCAGCAGCGCGTAGACCGGCCCGAACCGCACGCCGCATGCCCGGGTGAGCAGGACGACGCCGAAGATTCCCGCCGCGGCAAACAGCGCCGTCGGCGAAGGATGTTCCGGGTAGGCGATCGCCAGCACCGCGATCGCGACCAGGTCGTCGATGACGGAGACCGTCAGCAGGAAACCCCGCAACCGATCCGAGAAGCGCGGCCCGAAGACGGCCAACGCGCCGAGCGCGAGCGCGGTGTCCGTGGCCATTACCGCGCCCCAGCCCGTGGCGGTGGCGCGCCCGGCGTTGAACGCGAGATAGATCACGATCGGCAGGAACATACCGCCGAGCCCGGCCAGCAGCGGCAACGCCAGCCGACGCCGCTCCCGTAGCTCCCCGATGTCGAATTCGCGGCGCAGCTCCAGCCCGGCGACCAGGAAGAAGAACGTCATGAGACCGCTGTTGACCCAGGTACGCAGGTCGTGTGACACGCGCCAGTCGCCGAGCTGGATGGAGAACGAAGCACTCCAGAGCGACTCGTACGACGACACGTGCAGGTTGGCCCACAAGAGCGCCAGCACCGCAGCTATCAGCACCACCCGTGCACCGCCGGTCTCGGTGCGCAGGAACGAGCGCAGCGGAGCGTTGATCCGGCCGACCCAGGCGGTCCGGGTGGACCATCCCCCGTGCGGGTTCTCACGCGTCACGGGGACAATCCTCCTCGACCTGATCGCCACCTGGTTCGGATTCGGGCACAGGCAACCGGCCGATACGGGACCGGACGATCTCTGCCTAGCCAGAGCAACAGGAGCCTCACCGCCACGGCGGGTACGGCCAAGGCGGGGCCGGTCGTTGTCGACGGTGGCGGGCCAGTACGGCGGCGACCAGCAGCAGCCCGGCAAGCTGGTCGAGCGGGGATCATCCCAGCGGCCAGAGGTCCCGTCGTCGATGGGTGTGGTGGCAGACCGAATGGCGTAGGAGGCCCGGCGGATCTGCCTAGTCGACGTTGTCCGCACCAGGCGCGGTGCGGAGGTAGAGGAAGTCCGTCACGCCGATCATCCCAACGAGCCGTCGCGCCTGCCTCGACGGGCCGATCATGCGTTCACCTGGTTGACCTGCCCGCCAGGTTCAGCGGGTTCGACTCAGCCACTCCCAGGCGCGGCGGAGGCCTACCTGCACCGGGTCGTCACCCGCGGCCTCGGCCTTCCTGGCCGGCGTGTCCTCGCCCGGCTCGTGCATTTCGGCACCGGACACCGACAGCACGACCCCCCGCTCGTACAGGTCGGCGATCTGCTCCCGGTGGGCGAAGCGGTGGGACCCGTCCGGCTTCGGCGGCGCAACGATCACGCCATGGAGGATGTCGGCCCGTTCGTCGGCGAGCACGTGCTCGACCACGCCGACGGGTGCCGAGTCGACGTCGTAGACCCGGGTGCCGACGGTGAGCGCGAGATACGAGACCTTCGCCCCGAGATCCTCCACGACGCTCACGTTACCCGCCGCCTGATCACCATGGGCCCATTCATTCGTGGTCGGTGCAGACGCCAGGCGGTGCGCGGCGGGCAACCGCCGCGCCCACCTTAGGGCGGGTCACCCCGGACACCACATGCCGGTCACGCCGTACGCACCCAGCCGAGGGTCTCCATGGTGGAGAGGCTGGTCGCCTTGAGCCCAGCGTCGGAGACGGTCCAAAGCACTCCGTCGACCACCAGAGACCGGCGGATCGGAGTCAGATCCTCGGGACGCCCCGTGCCCCGCGTGTGGTCCACCGTGCCGACCTCGGTGAACCCGCCGTCGCCGACCCGCAGAGCCAGCGCCACGTTGCTCGGCAGGCCCGGGCCGGGTTTGCTCACGGCGTCGGCGCCGTGGACAGTCAGTGGGACCACGACCAGGCGTTCGGCCGGCCAGTAGAGGAACGCATGCGGGTCGAACTCCGCCTCGGAGTGCCCCTGCTTGACGTGATACTGGGCGATCCGGGTCGGCTTGGCCGGATCGGAGACGTCGAAGAGCGAAAGCTGGGTGCCCTGGACACGGCCCTGGTCGGACGCCTCCTGCCCGACACCGAGCAGCCGTCCTTCGCCGGCCGGGTGCAGGTACGCCGAATACCCGTTGATCTTCAGTTCGCCGGTCACCTTCGGCGCCCCCGGATCACGCAGGTCGACGGTGTAGAGCGGGTCGGTCTGCCGGAACGTGACGACGTACCCGCTGCCGGCGACGAACCGTACCGCGAATATCCGTTCCCCCTTGCCCAGCCCGGTGACCTTGCCGACCTGAGTGAGCGCCGTGCCGTCGGCGCGCAGGACGTACACGCTGGACGTCGAGTTCGGCTTGTCGCCCCAGGTACGGCCACTGGTGGTGGCCACTCTCAGGTGCCCGTCCCACTCGGACATGGCGTACTGGTTGATGAGCCAGCCCGGTACGGACGCGGCGGCGACGTAGCGCGGGGCACCCGCGCCCGAGATGTCGAACTGGTAGATCTCGGTGGCTTCGTCCCTGGGATCGGGTGCGATGTTCCGCCTGGTCAGCATCGGCAGCACCCGCCAGCGCTGGTCGTTGGCGACGTACAGCCGGGGTCCGTTGCTGTAGACGGTGTCGCCGTCGGCGATCACGGTGACCGGGTCGCCGGCGCCGAGCGTGGCCACGCCGAGGTCGAAGCTGAGCACGGTCACCAGCGACGTGCCGGAGTAGGTGGCCGGCCGGCTCACCCGTTCGCAGCCGACCCGTCCCGCGCTGGTTCGCCCGCCGGCGGTGACCTCGTACCGGGGCAGCCAGTCGTCGGCGGTGGCGTTGTCGATGATCTCGCGGTTGGCGGTGGTGCGCTGCTCGTCGGTGGCCCGTTCCCGGTGCGGGAAGTTCAGTCGGGGCGCGGAGCGGACCACGACCCGGACGGTGGTGCCCACCTGGCGGGCGTCCACCAGATCGCCGTCGATCCGGTATTCGCCGATGACCCTCGGCGCGCCGGTCAGGTCGACCATGATCAGCTGGGGCCCGACGATGCCGTTCGGCATCGGAGACTCGACCGGCGCGCCTCGCTCGGGGACGGCTGGTTTCGCCCACCCGTCGCGGCGCAGCACCAACGCCCGGTCACCGTGCAGCAGCAGCGCGTCTTCGCCCCCGCCGAACCGATCGGCACCCGGTGCCAGGTCCAGCTCTCCGGTCAGCCGGCGGGTGGCCGGGTCGACCACGTACAGCTTGCCGCGGCTCACCGTGACGATCCGCTTGCCGTCGGTCTTGACCAGGTCCGGTTCATCGGCCCCGACCTCGTGCGTATTGGTGCCCGAGTAGCCCTTCGCCATCGCATCCGCCGGCCCCGCCGCGGCGGGCGCCACAGCCCGTTCGGCGCGGCCGAAGGTACGGATGTCCCCGTTCGGCCCGAACCCCCAGGGCCCGACGTACGCCTTGGCGGCCGTCTTCAACTGCCTTAGCGCCTCCTGACAGGAGTCGAACGCGACGAGCCGGATCCCGCCGGCCGGCACTCCCCGGTCACGCGGCGGCGCGGGGACCGGGTCCGCCGTACAGCCGGTGACCAGCGCCAGACCGGCGACCATGGCCAATCCGATGACGCGAGCTGGAGTCATGACTCGGGGGACGCCGGTGGCGGCCGTTGGATTCATGCCCCCTACGACGTGGCTACCCCGGGCTGCGTTCCCATCACGTCAGATGCCGCGCTGGGGGTGTTGGTCGCTCAGGTGGAGGCGCGGCCCATCTCGGCGAGGATGCCCGTGCCCTGGCCGAGCTCAATCAGGTAGCCGTCCGGATCACGCAGGTAGCACCGGATCTCGATGCCGTGGTCCTTCGGCTCGGTCAGGAACTCCCCGCCCCGTGACCGCCACAGCTCGTAGACCGCCCGGACGTCGGTGACCCGGACGTTCATCGCGCTGCTCAGCGTCCGCGAATCAGCCGGCGCCTGGGCCTGCACATCCGGCTTGTCGTCGGTCGGACCACCCTCGTCGTTGATCACGATGTAGCTGTTGTGGAACCGCAGGATCGCCGGCAGGCGTTCCCGTATCACCTGCGCTCCCAGCACACGCTGGTAGAACTCCCGTGAACGGTCCACGTCCCGCACGATCAGCAGGTGCGTCAGCACCAGCCCAGCCTCCGGCTGGAAGTAGTCGGGCGCCTCGCTGGCCATCACGCCTCCCCCGGGGTCCGGTCGGCACGGCCTACCCACGTACGGCTCCGGCACACCCACCGGCCCGCTGCAACCCGTCACCATGACGGGTGTCGGCTGTTACCGTCGGGCCCGTGCCCGCCGACGACATCTGGCATCGGGTCCGGTCGGCCCGGGTGGCCCGGCTGAGCACCGTCGGAGCGGATGGGCGTCCACACCTGGTGCCCGTGTGCTTCGTACTGCTCGACGATGTCGTCTACCACGCGGTCGACGAGAAGCCCAAGCGCCACCGGCGGCTGCGCCGGCTGGAGAACATCCGGGCGACGGGGCATGCCTGCCTGCTGGTCGACGAGTACGACGAGGACTGGTCGCGGCTGTGGTGGGTCCGGCTGGACGGGTGCGGCCGGCTGGTGGAGGACCGCGCGGAGGAGGCCGCGGCCTGCGCGGCGCTGGCCGGCAAGTACCCGCAGTACGTCCAGCGGCCACCGGCCGGGCCGGTGATCGCGATAGCGGTGACCGGCTGGTCGGCGTGGTCCGCGGCGGACGCGGCAGCCGACCAGGCCGGGTGAGTGTCGGTTCGGAGGGTCAGCGGGTCGGAGCGAGGGCGTCGAGCACCTCGTCGGCCCGGCTCAGCGACGCCTGCGCGTCGGCGCGGGGTGAGCCGATCTCCGGATCGAAGTTGAGGTCGACGAACACTTCGGTAATGCCGGCCTCAGCCAGCCTCCCGAGATCCGACCGGATCTGCTCGAGTGTGCCGGTGAGAGGCTCGCGCTCGGGCGGGCCCGCCGGGCGTACGCGGACCGCGCCGCGGCAGACGAATCGCAGTGAGCCGGGATCGCGGCCGGCCTCCGCAGCGGCGGCCTTGACGGTCGCGACCGCCTCGCCGATGCCCGTCAGGTCCGCCTGGCTGCCACTGACCCAGCCGTCGGCGAGCCGGCCGGCCCGGCGCAGCGCGGCGGGCGCCTGGCCGCCGAGCAGGATCGGCGGGTGTGGCCGCTGCACGGGTTTCGGCTCCAGGCGCGTCGGCGGGACCTGGTAGAACTCGCCGCGATGCTCGGCGACGCCGTCCTGCCAAAGGCGCGGAGAACGGCGAGGAACTCCTCGGCCCGCTGGCCCCGCCGATGCTTGCTCGCACCCGTCGCCTCATACTCCTCATCCGCCCAGCCGAGGCCGAGCCCCACGTCCAGTCGTCCGCCAGCGAGGATGTCGAGAGTCGCGGTCTGCTTGGCCAGCAGCACCGGAGAGACGAACGGCATGTTGAGCACCGCCACGCCGAGCCGGACCCGCGTGGTGTGGGCCGCCAGGAACGCCAGCGTGATCAGCGGGTCCTGGACGCTGTGGTAGGTCTCGCTCCAGCCGAGGTCGGCGGGGACCAGGAGCCGCTGGAACGTCCAGAGCGAGTGGTATCCGAGCTGCTCGGCGCGGCGGGCGACGTGGACCATGCTCTCCGGTGTGGCCCACGAGCCGGAGACGGGCGGGGCGAATCCAACCTCCACCCGCGCACCGTACCCGGATCGGGCCAGGACGTGGCTCGGTTCAGGGCCCGACGCCGCGGGCCACCGGATGAAGCAGCCGCCGGATGTCCTTCGGCAGCTCGGATTCCAGGCTCTCGACGTCTTCGGGGCTCACCGCCTCGCGCAGGGTCGTCAGTACGGCGCGGGCGCACTCAGTGGGCCGTTCCTCATCCGTTCCCGCGCGGACCCCTACCTCGTGGAGGAACTTCACGAGGTCGAGCCGTTCGGCGAAGTCCACTTCCTTGTGCAGGTACCCACGCAACTCCTCGGGGAGCTGAGTGGCCAGGTACCGCGCCTCGCCGCCACTGACCCCTTCCGACAATGTCGTCAGCGTGGCTCCGACGATCTTCGCCGCCTCCGCCGCCGGCATGCCCGCCCGCTTCCCCACCGCTTCGAGAAACTCGGCGTAGTTCACGAGTTCTCCTCCCCGGTCCAGTCGCCAGCGGCGTACCCGGGTGGCGACGCGGGCACACCTGCTCCTGTCTCAACTGTGCGAGCTACGAGCCGGGGCGCTGCCCGCCACCGGGACCCACCGGTTCGAGCACCTGCCGGAACTCCTTCGGAAGCTGGGCCACCGCGTCCTCGAACTGGTCACGGGTAACAGCCTCCCGTAGCGTGCTGAGCACCGCGCCGACCCCGGCACCAGCGAGCGCACGGTCGACGTCCTGGCGGTCCCCTACCCGCCGCACAAACTCTTCGAGCCCGAACGACGTGGCATGTTCGTCCCTTCTGTGCGGTGGCGGCTTGCGCAAGTGATCGTCAAGCCCATCCGGGAGCTGATAGGCGAGGTTCTCCGCTTGGCCGGCGCTGATCCGATCGGCCAATGTCTGCAACGTGGCGCGGGTGAGTATCGCCGCCTGATCCTCCGGCACCTTGGCCCGCGTGGCCACTGCGTTGATGAAATCCTGGTATTCCACCTGATTCTCCTCACCGGCCCGATGGATGCCGAGCGAACTGGTACCTCGACAGCCTCCGGGGACAAGGGGTGACCCTGCCTCATCCCCATCGGGCGAGTTGCCGGAAAAGGCATCACAGGGCCGGGGTTAGCGGCGCAGGCGGCGGGCGCAGGGGCCGTCGTGGTCGGCGCGAAGCAGGCAGCGCCGGCCGCCGGGCATCAGCAGGTCGCAGAAGACCCGGTGGCGGAGGTACTGCTGATCCTCCTCGGACACCGTGGTCTCCCCGGGGTCGGTCGTCGGCAGCACGGACATCCAGCGGCCGATAACCCGGGCCAGGCGTTGTGCGGCGGGCAGGTCGGCGGCGGTCACGGGCAGGTGGATGACGTACCGCTGGCTTCACGGCCTTTTTTCAAGACCTCCTTCTCCAGCTCCAACTGGGCGACCTGACGCCGCGACCGCAGCAGCTCAGCCCGCTCATCAGCGGCCAGGTCACTGCGCCGGCCGCCATCGCGTTCCTGCCGCAGCTGCGCGACCCAGTTACGCAGGGTCTCGTGGTTGACGCCCAACTCCCGGCAGACCTCGCGGATCGTGCGACCGGAGTCGAGCACCAACGCCGCAGCCTGGCGGGGGAACTCCTCGGGGTACTTGCTCTGTCGAGCCACAGCGGTTTCCTCCTCCTCGGCAGGATGCCGAGTCAGGAGGTGTCCGGGTCTCAGGGGGTCACTTCAGATCCGGATCGCGGTCTCGAAAGTATGGTCCTCGTGCGCCCGCATCGACAGGTTCGCGGAACCGTGAAGGCCGTCCGCCCAACCACGAAAACCTTCGCGTGCAGAGTCTCGTGGACATAGAAATGGACGTCCTGCCCGAACCATCCACGCAGAAGCCTGGCCGACATCGCACCGTTTCGGCTGTTGTTGACGGCAAGCGCCCAACGAGGCGAGCACCAGGTCGAAGAAGCTGCACCATAGCCTCATGATCTGACAGCGCAAACCCTTGTCAGGAAACGCGATCAAGCCCGTGAACTGCGAGGACTGGTTCGGTCGCTCGGCTGACAGGGCCTGACAGGGCCCTGTCAGGCCCTGTCAGACTACGAAGAGCCGTCGTCGTCGAATCCGGGGTTGTCGGCCGCCACCGGCTGACCGTGGTCGGTGGCCGGGTCGGAGATTCCCACGCGGTTGGTGGCGCCGACCGGCAGCCACACCGCTTCGGCCGGGTTGGTCTCGTGGAGGCAGATGGGCCGCGGCGGGCGCGAAGTAGGTGTCGAAGACGTCGTCGCGGTCGTACTGATTGCCGACGTAGACCAGCGGGGTGGGGCGGGGCAGGGCCGCCAGCGCGGGGGGTCAGCGGCGTCGATGGCCGCGTCGGCGACCGGGAACAGCAGCGGCACGGCGCCGGCAGTCGGGCAGAGGGCTGGTTCGCAGACGGTGACGGCACGGGCTGGAGGTGAGCGGCGCGAACCGCTGGGATAGTTCCCGCATTCTGGCTTGGTAGCGGCGGTGGACGGCGGTGAAGCTGCGGGCACGCGGGAAGGCCCGGGTACGGCTGGCTGGCTGTCTTAGGTGGGCTGGCAACTGGCCCAGCGCGGACAGGTAGCGACGCCCGTCGAAGTTGTACGCCACCGTGGTCACGTCCTGTGGCGACAGGCCAGCCTTGTCGAGCAGCCAGGCGACGGCATGCGCCGGGTAGGCCTTGCTGCGCTTGACGCCGTCGAGCCGTTCCTCCTCGACGAAGCCGGCCAGATGGCCATCGACCAGCAGGGGTCTGCTGCACCGGAAGGTGACGGCAGAGATGGCTCGCCTCGCGGGCGGGTCGAAGGAAGCCGTCGCGCCCGGGCCTAGCTCCGGACCAGTTCCGCGATGGCGTCGTACGTGTCGCTCGTGACCGCGAAGCGCTAGTGACGGCGGAGCGCGGAAGCGGATCAGGTGGCGGAGCAGGTGTGCCAGGTCCTGCGCCGGGCCACGTCTGCCTCGCCGACACGCTGGCACCCGGCTGCGGCCGGCTACTTCTGGCAGCGCGGAGCGCCCGGACCGGCGAGTCCAATGAGGGGGTGCTCCAGAACTGCCCTCTTGGGCTGAGCCACCGAAATCTGCCCGACCTGCCGAAAGAATGGGCCGATCATCGGCAGTTCACTGGCCCAAGGCCGCCGCGGCCCGTCAACTGACCTGTTTCATTGCCTTGGGGAGGCGTGCCACACTGGCGATGCTGCTTCGGAAGGTCGCGCAGATCAGGGAGGATCGCCAGTGACGCCGAGAGCCCGCAGGCCCGAGTCGGCCGAACCGCGACCCCAGGCCCACCTCGCACCTCGGCGTAGCCTTCCCCACGGCAAGCGGATCTTCGACCTCAATCTCTCGGATCGGGTCGAAGGGGTGTGGGACGAGAACATCCCGCTCGTGCAGCAGACGATCATCGAGGGAGTCGGAATCAGCGCCGACACCCTCAGCGACAAGGGAGTCCTCGAGAAGTTGTGTGACGAGCTGTGCCGGACGTTCCAGCTGACGCTCGTCGAATCACACTTTCACACGTTCGACCCTGGGATCTCCGGCGTGTACATCCTCGGGGAAAGCCACCTGGCTTTCCATTCCTGGCCGGAGAAGGGCTACATCAACATCGACATCGTCACCTGCCACAAGCGCGGAGTGGATCCGGTGCGGCTTTCTGACCTTTTCGTCGAGTTGTTCAAGCCCACCAGTCTCCGCTGTCACAAGATCTACTTCTGAGCGCCACATGCCGGGCGAGCGCAGGTTTAGCGCGGAGACCGACGCGGTGCGATATGCGACTCCCGCAAGGCTCGCCGATCACATCGCGCCTCGTCGGCCGGAGAACGATCCGTCGCTCGAACAGTTCCTGATGCAGTCTGGGAGCCTCGCCTATCAGAGTGCGACCGTCGGCAGGATCTTCGAGGGGAGGAGTGTCCTCTTCCTCGGCGACGACGACCACGTCTCGGTCATCGCCGCAGCCTTCTACGACCTGACGGTGATCGTCTATGAGGTCGACCCGCGAGTCGCCGACAGCCTGCGCGGTTGGGCGAGCAGGTTGAGCCTGCGGAACTACCGGGTGGTCGTCTCGGACATCCGGTCGATCGAGCGAGAGGCCGGCCAGCCGGCCGGGGCATTTTACATCAACCCCCCGTTCTCCTCCAAGAACGGTGGGCACGGGCTGAGGTACTGGGTGAGCAAGGCCCTCCAGTTGTGCACGCCTACCTGTGAGGGCATCGTCGTCATGCCCGCTAACGAAGACCTTGACTGGGTCAACCACAACTGGGTGTCGGTGCAGAGGTTCCTGTCCGACAACGGATGCCGGATCCTGTCTGTCGGCGAAGACCAGCTGCAGACCTACGACGGCACCAACGACGAGGGAATGCGGTCGCAGAACCTGCACGTACGACGGATCGATCCGAGCCGTGTTCGCGAGGAGCCGATGCGAGGCGGGGAGAACCTTTACAGATAGGAACAGGGCGTGGTGATGCAACGTTTCCGCCGATTGCTGCCGAGAAGAACAACGCGCCGTACTCTTCTGCTGGCGGTCTACGTGCTGCTATCAGCGACTGTCTTCGCTGCCGCCGTTGTCGGCCTGACGCTCGCCTTCCACCGCAAGGGAACCTCGACCTTGGAGCAGCTGAACTGGGCCTCGCAGTCGATAGTCGGTATCGTCGCACTCGCAAGCATCGTGTTCGTCGGTATCCAGATCTCGGATGTCCGGCGATCGTTGGGAAGCAGTGCTTTCGAGGCTACGGCCTCGCGAATCCTGGAGATCACCCGACTCTCACTCCAGTTCAAGGACGAGTACGCCGAGCTTCATCGTGACGGAGAACCGTCACTGGGTTCCAAGCTCCTAGCCGAGGCGTATCTCGACATCCTGGACACCGAGCTTGTCCGACGGCGGGCTCTCCCTGATGCGTGGGCAGACGAATTGCCGTCGCTGAACGACTGGATCAAGGATCTCTTCGTCGAGCTGCCCGGGCTCAGGTTCGTGCTGTCGCACAGGCGGAGCTGGTATTCCGGCGAGCTCTTTGCGATGATGCCTGGCGCACCGCCGGCGGAGGAGGAGAACACCCCTGTGACCGACGAGGTGGCTTCTCCCTTGGGTCACCCGCTCACGTCAGGTTAGAGATCGGTTGTGCCCGCCACGTGGTCCACAGGGGTCGATAACCCATTCGGCTCCAGAAGGGGGCGGCCAGGGGGTTGGCCACCGCGTAGTGCAGCAAGGTGGCCCCTATGTCCTCCCGGTCGAGGTGGGCGTGTGCCGCGCGCGCCAGCGTCGTTCCGATGCCACCGCCCCGCTCTTTCGACACGACGCCCATCGACCCCAGGTAGACCGGCCGGTGGGCGTCGACGTAGGACTCGACCCACCCGCTCGCGTGCCGGCTCGATGCCTTGACGAATCCAACCGCCTCTCCGCCGCGCTCGGCCAGCCATATCCAGGCGCTGCCGGTTTCCAGGACCCTCGCGATCTCCTCTCTGAGGAGCGCCGCCGTGCGAGGCCGGAGGACTACTGATCCGAACGACGCGTCGTATGTCATCAGTTCGGTCCACATGTCTGCGACTCGTTGACCGTCCCGCTGCTCAGCTCTTCTGATCGAGACGTCGCATTCGGTGAGTGACTCGCACTGCGTGGAGCGCCCCTTCGGGCGGACGGCCAGAACAGTGTAGGGATGGAAGCCGTGGGCGGCCAGGACCGGTGCGCAGGCGTCGTCCCTGCTGGGCCAGGTCAAGGTGACGCAGGAATCGGTCGAGAAGTGCCGCTCGTCGCGGCCGGCTGTCAGCTTCAACTCCCGGAGTATCGCATCCAGGGCGGTTGGCGCATCGGCGGGTGCGACAAGGGCGCGCACCTTCAGCTGTTCGAGGGGACCCCAGGTCGCGTCCAGAGAGCCGACGTCTCGACTTGTCTCTCGTACGTCTGCCAGACCGGTCAGCTTGCCGTGCCTGTCGCTGACGGTAATCGTCGTGGTTTCCACGCTGAATTCGGGACGCTTAGGCAACAGCGGGTCGAGGTTTCTCCAACGAGTGACGGCCACGTCACGAAGGCCGTCCGCTCGTGCTCTCCAAGCCGGATCCACGCCTGTCAGGATACGGCCACTTCTTGACTGGGCAGGACCCCCGTTCGGCGTGTTCGTCGGTGGTCGGAGCGCCCGCATCGCGAATCGATCTCTGTGGACCACCGCGGCGGGGAGCCGGGGAGGGGCGGGAACCTGCGGGCCGGCCGAACGGGACACCGGCTCGCTCGCACCGTTACGATCCGCAACGGAGGAAGCACAGGTCGAGCGCGAGGGCTTTCTCGATAGAGCGGCCACAGTGTCGCGGATTCGGCGGGCGCGGCGCCCAGGGTTACACCCTGGCTTCATCGGCCGGGACGTCTCGGGCCACTGCCCTAACCGAGCGACGTTGACGGATCAGGCTGCGTGGGTGGTGGGTTGGCCCCAGCGTTGCTGTCGTTCGCTGCGGATGCGGGCGCGTTCTCGGCGTTGGGCGGCCAGGACGTCGGGGTGGCGGGCGTTGGCGTTGCGGCCAGCGCAGTTAGGCCTGCAGTTTCCGGGTCAGCGCGGGGTGGTTCGGGTGGTTCGAGCCGGCGATGACGAAGGTGCGCAGCGGCCCGATCTGGGCCTCGATCGGGTTGGCCCAGGAGGCGGTCACGGCCGGTGATGTGGGGTAGATGGCCAGCAGGCCATTGGAGCGCGATTGGTGCATAGCTGGCTTCACCCCTGGGGAGAGAATCCCGTAGGGAGTCTGGATAGGTTGATCTTGCTGTCTGGTCGGAGGCGGGCCGGGTTTGGCCAGGTCAGGGGCCTGACAGGGCGGCGGCAGAGGACTCGCATCGGATCTCGTGTCGCAGACACCCCCAAGCGAGCCCTCAATGCCGTACCCGAACGCGGCCCGGAACGAGCCGTCTTAATCAGCGTTCGCGGCTCATGAGATCGAGACGTTCGTCCGGGCGATGCCCGGATGCCACGGGCACCTCCGTGGCTCATGCTCGCAGGCGGTGCTTGTTCAGACTCGGAAGGCCGCCGGACACGGTTTGCCCGCTGCCGTCCGGGTCGCTTCGGCCCGGCTTCTGCAGGGCCCCTGGAACCCGCCGTCCGGCGAGGTCTTCCGACCACCTCCCGTGCTGCGCCCGTTAGCGGCCGCACGATCATCATCGGAGCCGGCACAACGGCCAGTTGGCGTTGCAGATCGTCGGGTTGTGTCAGCGGCGCAGCCGGCGGGAGCACTCGCCGCCGTGGCCGTCGCGGAGCACGCAGCGCCGCCCACCGGGCAACCGCACGTCGCAGAAGACCCGGTGGCGAAGGAACTGCTGGTCCTCCTCGGAGACCGTGGTCTCCCCCGGATCGGTCATTGGCAGCACGGACATCCAGCGGCCGACGACGCGGGCCAAGCGTTTTGCGGCTGGCAGATCGGTGGCGACCACGGGCAGGTGGATGACGTACCGCTGGCTCATCGGGCCCGGCCCTGGTCGGCCCCGGCGTGGTCGGACTGCCAGGTGCGCAGCGCGAGCTTGATTCGCGCGGTCTCCCGGCGGCTCTCGGCGAGTCCGTCGTGCAGCGCGGCCATGGCGACGGCGACCCGGTCGAGGAAGGCGTACACGTCGTCGGGGTTCAGGCCGCGGCGTCCGAACCGGGTCGGTGGGAAGCGGCGCTCACGCACCTGCCATGGCAGCAGGCTGAGGTACGCGGCGGAGCGGTAGGTCGTTCCACCTCTTGCCTGGTCCGGTCGGTGGCTACTGGCGTTCATGCCGTGCCTGCCTTTCTGTCGCGGATGGACGGGCCCAACCGCCCTTCCGGCGCGGACGAAGAGACCCCTACCCGGCACTGCAGCTGCACTCAGCAGTGCGGCACCAGGGCTGGTCAGCGCGGGTGTGTTCGGGGAGGCACGGCGAGCGTTCGGGGACCGACCAACTGCCGTGCTGTGGTCAGCGTGCGCCAGTCGGCATTCGAAATGCAACGTTCCAGGACGCAATTTCGCCAGTGTGCATTGACTTTCTTTCCTGAAACCCGTAGGAGTTGCAGGAACAGGTCAAGCAGTGTTGCGCGACGGAACCAGGGAGTGTGCGGATGGCCGACGACATCGGGTCGACCGTGCCGCGCCGGCAACTCGGCCGACTACTGCGGCAGTTCCGCAACGAGGCCGGGGTGACGCTCGACGCCGCCGCCGAGGCCCTCGAATACAGCCGGCAGAAGATCTGGCGCCTCGAATGCGGCCAAGGCTCGGTCCGGGTGCTCGACGTCAAGGCGATGTGCGAGCTGTACGGGGTGTCGCCGGAGATGACCGAGGCCATGCGCGGGCTGGCCGCAGAGACGAAGTCAAAGGGCTGGTGGCACGCGTACGGAGACGCGGTGCCGAGCTGGTTCGAGCTCTACGTGGGGCTGGAATCCGCCGCAGCACACCTTCGGCAGTACGAGGAGACGCTGATCCCCGGACTGCTCCAGACTCGCCAGTACGCGCTCGGGCTCGCCCGACTCGACCGTCCCGCAGTGAGCGAGGACGAGCGCGAGCGGGCGGTCGAGGTGCGCCTGCAACGCCAACGGCTGCTCACTCGACGGCTCCCCCAGCCACCGCAGGTCCATGCGATCCTGTCGGAGGCGGTACTCCGCCGCAGCGTCGGTGGCCGAGGTGTGATGCTCGGGCAACTCGGTCGACTACTGGAGGCTGCGGAGCTGCCCAACGTCACCGTGCGGGTGCTGCCCTTCGCCGCCGGTCCCCACTCCGGCGCGGTCGCCGGCTCGTTCGTGATCCTCGACTTCCCCGCGACAAAGGGCGGCCGGGCGGCACCCGAGCCATCGATTGCCTACAGCGAATCCCTGACCGGGGCGCTGTACCTCGACAAAGCCGACGAGCTGGCCGCGTACCGGGGCGCCTGGAAGAGCCTGGATGCGCTCGCGCTCGATGAGGCACAATCGACCGACATGATCAAGACGATCATAGGGGAGCTGCGGCATGACTGACCCGACCGACGCCGTCTGGCGCAAGAGCACCCGCAGCGGCGGCAACGGCGGCAACTGCGTTGAGGTCGCCACCAACATCGCCAACATTGTCGCCGTCCGTGA
Source organism: Micromonospora sp. GCM10011542 (assembly GCF_042650685.1). Classification (NCBI taxonomy): domain Bacteria; kingdom Bacillati; phylum Actinomycetota; class Actinomycetes; order Micromonosporales; family Micromonosporaceae; genus Micromonospora; species Micromonospora sp. GCM10011542. The sequence continues at coordinate 254,546 of NZ_JBHSBO010000040.1, read as the reverse complement.
CTCCAAGGACGCCACAGGACCGCTACTCACCTTCAACGCGCAGGCATGGACCGAATTTCTCAGGGCTGCCAAGCGCGAGGGACGCGTCATGCAGCCTTCAACGGTTGGTCCCAGGTTCGGATGAGCTAGCGGATCGAGTTCGGCTCGGTGGCGTCAGCCGACTCGCCCATCTCAAGCTGGCAGACCGTCGCCTGGTGGCGGCACTCGTCGGCGAGATCCTGCTGCCCTTCGGACTGCTCCAGGTCTCGGGCCAACGCATCGAAGGCATGACGGGCCTGCCCAAAATCACCTGCGAGCATCAGAAGGTTCGCGAGATCCACTCGTAGCGCCACGACCTCGGTGGCGAGAAGTTCACCGCCCTGCGGCACCGAGCGCAGGGCCCGCTCCAACACCTCGGCTGCCTGCACGAAACGCTCATTCTCAGCGAGCTCCCTTGCCTGCGCCCGCAACTCCGCCAGCCCCTGCCGGGGCCTCTGCGGCGGCACGGACACGGGAGCGGGGAACCGAGCAGCACCGGCGAGCTTCTTGCTAGTTCGAGCGCCCACCACCCCGCCGCCGTCCAGGAATGGCTCAAGCAGGTGACGAACCTCGGCAGCCGACGCTGGCCTTTCCGCTGGATCCTTGGCCAGCAGACAGTACAGAAGGTGCCCCAGGTCGTCGGGCACGTCCGATCGATACTCAGTGATGATGGGAATCGGCGAATATAGGTGACGGCGCATCATGTCCGGGGCGTTCGCCGCCTCATAGGGAGGGTTCCCACCAAGCATCTCGAAAAGAATGCAACCCAAGGCGTAAAGATCGGCAGCAGGCCCGACAAGGCCGCCCTGGGCCTGCTCGGGTGCGATGTAGGTGGGGGTGCCGAGCGTGCGGCCGGTCGCGGTGAGGCGTGACGCTTCGGCCCCGCCGAGCAACGCGGCTACGCCGAAGTCGAGCACTTTGACCACCCCCGAGGGGGTGATCATGAGGTTCTGGGGCTTCAGGTCACGGTGTACGAGGGAGGCGGCGTGGGCGGCCACGAGCACAGAACAGACCTGCGCGGCGATGGAAGCCGCCTCGGCGACAGGCAGTTGTTCCTGCTCGGCGATGTGGTCGGCGAGGACAATTCCCGGCACGAGCTGCATGACGAGGAAGAGATCTTCACCGTGTACGCCCAGGTCGTATACGGCCGGCACGCCGGGATGGTCGAGCCTGCCGGTGGCTCTCGCCTCCCGCCTGAACCGCTTGCCCGCCGTCTCACGCTCGTCCTCCGGCACCTCCAACTGCCGGAGGAATTTGATCGCCACCGGCCGGTCGAGACGCTCGTCGAAGCCGGCCCAGACCTGTCCCATTCCTCCGCGACCGACCGGATACGTCAACTCGTACCGGTCACCGATGCGATCCCCCGCCTGCACCTACAGCCTCCCCGCATCGCACGTTGGCCCCGGCTGAGCAGGGGCCGGCATCAGGTTAGCTGTCGCTGTACGAGCCGCCCGGTCAGGAACGGGCTGGGCGTGCCGTGCCAGAACACCGCGAGCTCGTCGCGCGAACGGGTGGCGGCGACGAAGAGCAGCGAACGGTCGCGCTGGCGTTCGCGCTGGTAGCGCTTCGGGTCAGCGTCCCGGTACCTGCTGATCATCTGCCGAGGCACAAGGCCGTCGCTGACCCCAGCGATGATCATGCGCTGGTACTCAAGGCCCTTGAACCGGTGCATCGTGCCGATGTGCACGCCGTCAGGTCGCTTCGGGCCATCGGGGCCGATCTCCACCACCTCCAGGCCGTCGGCCTGCAGCCGGTTCATGACGTCCGCCGCCAGGTCCTTCGTCGGCACGCAGATGGCAACAGAGCCGTCCGCCGGATTGCCCCAACTGCGCAACTGCTCGACGATCAGGTCCCGTTCCTGCGTCCAGGTAGCGGCACCGCGGAAGACCGGGCGGCCGCCACGCAGCAGCGACCGGTAGCCGGCCAGGTTCTCCTCACCGCCGTCGAGGTCGTCGTACACCTCCCCGGTCATGATCTGGAGAGCATCGGCGAGGATCTGCCGGGTGGTGCGGTAGCTCAGGGTGAGCCGGGACGACCGACCGCGGATGTTGACGCCGAGGCTGCTCAACGTCACGTGGTTGTCGTAGATGCGCTGGTGGGTGTCGCCGGTGAGGAACATGTCGTCCGGGCCGGGCGCGACCATGGCGCGCAGCATCTTCCAGTGCGCGGCGCTGAGGTCCTGCGCCTCGTCGACCACCACGTGCCGGTAGCGCGGCCGGTAGAACCCGCCGGACGACTCACCGGCGATGCCGGTGTTCTGGCCTGTGCGGTCCATCTCGAGGCGGGCAGCACGTTGTGCCACCTGACGCCACGTCCAGACACCGCGGTTCTCCAGCCAGGTGGTGAAGCGTTCGGTCAGCTGCCAGATCTGGTCCCGCTCGATCCGGTTGAGACTGCGGCCACGGTTGGGGCGGCGAGCCTTGAAGTAGTCCGTCCGTGAGTTGAGCACCTGGCCGAGGATCACCTGGGTCCACTCGGCGGCAAGGAACTCCGCTTCCCAGGCGGTCTCGCCGGTCTCGATGAGGAACTCGTTCCACAATTCGGGGACACGGTTGTCATCCACGACGCGTCGACTGCCGCCCGACTTCGCCTCGGCCACCACCCGGCTGGCCAGCCGGTCGATATTCACGATATCGACGCGGGCCACCAGGTCCTGCCCACCCAATGCCATCAGCCGGGTGCGCAGATCAGCCGCGAGGTTCCGGTTGAAGGTGGTGAGCAGGATCGGCTTGTCCGCTCCGGCCGGCAGTTGGCGGGCGAGGTGCGCCACCCGGTGCAGGGCAACGATCGTCTTGCCGGTACCCGGCCCGCCACCGACCCGCGCCGGACCGCTGTACCTGCGCTCGACCAGCTTCCGCTGAGTGGGATGCAGGAAGATCTGCCACCGCTCGAAAGCCTCGCCGAGCATCGCCTGCAGCGCCTCGTCGTCGGAGGTCACCTGAGTGGCGGGGCGTTCCACCGCCGCCTCGAAGTCCTCGGGGTCGACCGGCTCGTCGGCGCGGACCGGGTCGGTGACCTGTTGGAGCACGTCGTCGTAGGGGGTGCCGTCGAAGAGTGCGAAGAGCACGTCGGTGGTGAGCTGCGGTGCCCGGTCGAGCAGTTCCAGCAGCTGCGCCTCGGTGGTCAGTTCCCGGATCTGCGGCAGCAGCGGCTCGGAGACGCCGAGCTCCAGGAGCTGTGCGTCGGTGTACGCGTCGAAGAGCGGCTTCTGAGTGGGCTCCGGCTCGGCGTCGGGCGGAACCACCCGGCCGATGATGCTGTCGCCGACCGGCGCCATGTCAATGACCTCGATGCCGCCGGTAACCCGGTTGATGCGGTACGCGTACCGGGTGAGGTCGTCGTACACCTCACCGCGGTGCTTGACCGCGACGAGCAGGTAGTCGCGCTCGGCGATGTGCAGCAGCAGCGCGCGGTAGTCCTTGTTGACCCGGGCGGACATCAGCCGGGAGTCGCTGTTGAGCGCCTTCAGGTTGAGCCCCGGATTCTCCGGGTTGTGCCGGAACTTGTGCATGAACTCGTAGACCGCTCCGATGTCGGCGCGGGTGAGCTTCATGACCTCCTTGTCGGCGCGGTCCAGCATCCGCAGGGTTGTTGCTCCGGTGCTCATCGACGTTCTCCCCCGCTCGTCGCCTTGATCTCTGCCGCCAACTCGTCAACCGACCATTCCCGAGCGGTACGGGCGTGCCAGCCCGCGTCCGCGTACGCCCGGTCGCGATCTTCCGTTTCCGGGTCGTCGGACGGACCGGTGAGCACAATGGCAATCCGCCGGTCGGGCCAGGCAAGCTCAGCCTGCCAGCCCTGGTCGCCCAGCTCGTAGCCGACGACGGGTGCGGGCAGACCCTGCCGGGCCAACTGCTGGACGAGCTGTTCCAGGGTGTTCTCGTCGGGGTCCAGGTAGCGCAGAATGTGCCGCCACGGCGACTCCTTGGCGAGCGTCTCGGACTCCGCGGCCGTGGCCTGCGCCGCGACGCCAAGCCATGTTGCCGTCTCCTCGTCGAGCGGCAGTGCGCGTTGAGCCAACACGAGCCCGGTGCCCTCGGTGACGGCCATCGAGGCCGGCTCGAAGGCGTCGAGGTTGGAGACGGCGAGCTGACCTGCGTCGCCGCCGCCATTGCCGAGGAACTGGATGAGGTTGCCCCACGCCAGCCAGGCAGCCCAGCGTTCCTTGTGCCCCGCCCCGGCCACGGCAGCCGGCAGGTCGTCGAGAACGGTAAGCGCCGACCACGTCGGCAGGGGCTTGCCGCGCCCGTCGACGACGAGGACCACCGGGCAGTCCGCGTTGTCCCGGGCGCGCGCGATCATGATGTGGCGTGCGGTCGGCCCCGGAAGGGGCTCCCCGCGCAAAGCGGCCAACAGCCGCTCTGCCACGCCGTCGGAGTCGGTGGCAGTGTTGTCTCGGGCCTGCTTGAGCATGCCCGCCAGGGTCGCTTCCGCCCGACGCTGCCATCGAGTGAGATCGGGATCGGCGAGGAAGCGCATCAGTTGCTCGATCGGATTGACCCAGATGGTCTCCTCGAGCTCGTCCGGGTCGACGCCGGGAAGGAACTGCCGGTATCTCTCCCGGGCCGCCTGCTTGCTGACGCCGCCGTACGGGGTCCACCGCCCCTGCCCGTCGGTGCCGCCCCACGTCTTGACGTCGTCCCAGGTGGCGGCGAAGACCAGATAACCGTGCGCGCGCAGCCGAGACCGTTTCTCCGCGTCGTCGGCGAGACGGTTGTACTGGGACGAGGCGTGGTACTTGAACCCGTCGAGGTAGACAGCCACCTCGGGGGACGGGGCATCCAGGCGTTTGAAGTGGACGTCGGGCCGAGTGCCTCGAACGGTGTTCTGCAGCTTCATCTGCCAGTGGGTGACGCTCTGGCCGTTGTCCCGAACGAACCGCAGGTCGGCGATGCGGGCACCGTCATGATCGGTGCGCCGGTCGATTCGCAGGCCCGAGTCGGGTGTCTCGCCAAGCGTCAGCAGCTTGGTGAGGAAGCGCATCTCCAGCTCGCTTTCCACCTGGTGGATCAGCGAGATTTCATCCGTACGGGTGCCCTCCTCGACGTCCCAGCTGTCGAGGAGCTTGTCCAGCATCCCCAGCGCCTCGTCGCGGCTCATCAGGGCGAAGTGCTCGTTGCGCGCATGACGCAGGAGACAGCGGTGACACACCGCCCTGCCTTCGTGTCGACAGACGCAGTCGGCGATCCGCTGCCGTGCCAGTTCCAGGATCGCGCGGAACTCCTCCGGCTTGGCGAGGCGGTGCAGATAGCCAGTGCCCTGCGGCTGAGTGTCGTAGACGACCACGAAGTTGCGCGTCCCGTCGCTCTGCCCGTCCGGCATGGTGGCCGACACGGCCTGAAGGTGCGCGGGGTCGCCGCCGTACTGGGCGGCGATACCGAGGCGGATAGCGGCGGCGAACGACGCGACGCGCTCCTGCACCACGGCGGTCGCGGCGGGGATCAGGATGCGCAGCGCCTCGGTTTCCAGCTCGTGGGCGAGGATCAGGTCGACATGGGCGTCCGGTGCAGCCGGCGAGCGCCGGTAGGGACACCAGGGCCGGTGGTGCTCGGCCCCCTTCACGACGGTCGACCCGGAGGTCTCTGCGGCGAGTTGCTGGCTCATCGCGGGGACGCCGTCGACCGTGGTTCCCCCGCAGGAGGTGCAGGTGTGGAACCGGTTGATGCGCACCTCTTCGCCGGCGAAGAGTTCAGCCGCCCGGTCGTAGCGCTGGGCACCGAGGTTGAAGTGACGGATCATCGCGTGCCGGCTGTAGTCGACACCGAAGGTGTCATGAGCATGCCGCCAGGACGAATCGACCTTCGCCGGGTCAACGTCAACGGCAACGGTGGTGGCGTAGAAGCGCCGGTCCCGGTCGTCGCTGTCGTCGCGGATACGGGCGTCGTCGCGCTTGTCGCGGCTGAGCACTCGCGTCGGTTGAAGCACCTGGAACAGCCGCCCGTGATCGGCGATGCCCGGGTCCGCGCAGCGCGGGCAGGCGCTGGTGTCCTCCTTGGCCAGGTGGGTACGGACGTAGCCGCACTGCGCGCAGACGCGCCACTGCTCGTACGCCGGACGGTCCGCCCGGCCGACGTCGAGCCCCGAGATCTCGTGTTTGTAGCCCCGCACGTAGTAGCTGTTGCCTGGGGCGATCTCGACCAGTGCCTGGCGGGCGGGGCGCGCGTACTCGCGGAGCTCGCTGTGGAACCGCCGGTCGCCGTCGGTCTTGTCCTCCCAGGTCAGGGTGGCTTCCAGGTCGGTCCGGCTGTCGATGAGCGCGTAGTTCGGCAGCAGACCGAACTCGACCATCGTGCCGTGGGCAGCCGCCGCGCTGACCTCCCGCAGCCGGCGACGGACCGCACCCTCCTCCGCCTTCAACATCTTGATCTCGCGGGCGTGGTCCGGGTCGCTGGGCACCAGCGTGCCCCGGGCGGTGGCAAGCTCCTGCATCCGACGACGCAGGTCGGCCAGCCGAGACTCCCAGATTTCGTCGGCTTCCTTGACCCGGTGGACGATGCCGTCCACCGCGAACTCACGTAGCTGATCGGCGGCGACCCGCAGGACCTTGTCGCCGAAGAGGGTCAGGAACTCCTCCGCCAGCCGGCCACCGTCGCGACGACCAGCCTCGGCGAGGCCGGTCAGCCAACCGGTCGGACCGAACAGCACGTGCGCCCGCCGTGGCATCGGCAGCACTCCGGCCAGGCGGCCGCGGGCGGCCAGGTCGATCAGGTGGGCGAGGTACTGACGGCGCAGGATCTCCACGGCGGAGAGGAAACAGCCGGGCGGGACGATCTGGCCGGCGATCATGTCGCGCGGGTCGGTGAGGTAGTAGCGATCCCGCTCGGTCCGCCCGACCAGGGTCAGCACCAGCGCGTTGCCGCTCTTGCGGCCGGCGCGGCCCGCCCGCTGGACGTAGTTTGCCGGGCCGTGCGGGAGCGACGCCAGCACCACCGCGGAGAGGGCACCGATGTCGATGCCCATCTCCAGGGTGGGCGTGCAGGAGAGCACGTTCGGGTCGGTGTAGCGCTCGCCGTCGCGGAACTGCTTCTCCACGGTCTCCCGTTGGGCGCGGGTGAGCATGCCGGTGTGTTCGCCGGTGACGACGCGGAACACCGGGCTGTCCAGGTAGAGCCGCCGGTAGTAGTCGTCGGGCGCGGTGTCGTCGTGGGCGGCCTGGAGCTGACCGCGGCAGCGATACTGGCGGCAGGGCTGCCCGATCCAGTCGGCTACCCGATCGGGGTGCTCCGTCTGCTGCCAGTGGCAGGTGTCGCAGCCGACCCCGGCCGTCACAACGGACGCGTCATCGAGACGGGTCACCCGCAGGTGGCCGGGCATCAGCCCATACACCGTGTTGCCGTCCTCGGTGTCGCCGACGGCGACCACGTCGGCGGCGGCGAGGGCCGGCAGCAGCCGGGTAAGGAAGCTGGCCGCCTCGCCGTGGTCGAGGCCGAGGCAGCGCGACGTCCAGTCCTGGTACCAGTTGCCGCGCGCGGTGATGACGTCGAACTCCGAGCGGGACTTCGGTGTCGCGAGCAGGAACGCCGGCGCGGACAGACCCTTCGGGAACGCGGGCATGCCGGCGGGCCGGCCGCCCCAGATCTGCCACCGGGTGCCGCCGCGCTTGAGGTACGGCACCAGCCACTCGTGGTAAACGGCACCGCGGGTACGCAGTCGTTCCAGCAGACCGCGGAGGAAGGCGAGGTAGCGGGCGTCGTCCGGCGGCGTTGCGGCGATGTGACCGGGGCCGGTGAGGTGGACGTCCCGGCAGATCGTGGCGGCTCGCGCCGGGTCGTCGAGGGCAACCTCGACGGCGACGCTGCGGGTCAACTCCAGGGTGCGGCCCTGGCGGGAGCGCAGACCGGTCTCCATTACGGTGGCGAAGACGAGCCGTTCGCTGATCAGCTCCCAGGTCTCCCGGCTGCCGTTGTGCTCACCGGCGAGCAGGCTGTCGACACCGGGCTGGTCGTGCAGGTCCGGCGGCACGACGGTGGAGAGGATCTCCGGCTGCGCTGCCGCCTCGATCATCTTGGCGAAGAGGTCGTCGAGCCCGATCGACTCCCCGGCCTTCAGCCGGCTGGCGAGCAGGGAGCGCAGGGAGAACGAGTAGGACCGGTTGGCGACGAAACCGGCGCGGTGCGCGGCGTCCTGGACGGAGTCGTTGAAGAGCAGCGTCTTCTTCTCGGCCTCGTCGAGCTCCCCGCCGGTGAAGAGTTGCGTGATCGCCACCGAGGCGAGGGTGGCCAGGCCGGCGCCGAGGAAGCGGATACCGTGGTCCAACTCGCAGGACGGGCAGCGGTCCTTCTCGGCACCGTCGATGTCCAGTACGTCGCCGAGCACGACGATCGCGTCGTCGGTGCGCTCCCGGTCGCGTTGTTCGTCGAAGGGGCGCACCCGACGGCCGTACTCCAAAACCAGCAGGCCACGGGTGCGCTGGCGTACCTCGTCCTCGGTCGCGGCAATCAACGCGCGGACCCGGCGCTTGTCGCGACCGACGCTGGCTCGGTAGATCTTGTCGGGGTCGGTTTCCAGCTCCTGCGGATCCTTCTCCGGCGACAACGCCATCCAGCCGGAGCGGCCGCAGTGCCGGCAGTAGATGGCCGGCAACCGGGGGTAACGGTTGTCGGCCACGACCACGTCGGTGCCGGTGGCGTACGGGTCCAGTTCACGCGGCGCTTCGCCGTACCAGCCGAAAGCGGCCTGGTGGGAGGTGCCGCGCAGCAGGCGGGAGACGGCGCGTACCCACAGGTGGGTTTCGATGTTCAGCAGTGGGCGGCCGGGAGCTTCCGGGTTCTGCGCGACGGAGAGCAGGCCGACGAACCGGGCGAGGGCCTTCGCCGTGATCTCGGGTGGGGTCTTCATCACGCTGCCCCAGCCGGTGGCGTTCTTGCGGGGCAGCACGTCGATGATCTCGTCGAAGGTGCACGGCCTGGCCTGGAGCGAGTCGAGCACCGCCTTCGTCAACGGATGCTGACGCAGCAGGTCACCGAGGCGCGTCGGATCGTCGAGGCAGCGCTCGCCGACGACCAGCTCGGCGACCTTGGCCATCATCGCCTCGGTGTTGCGATCGTCGACGGCCGCGAGCTGCTCCGGGGTAGGTAGCGGCAGGCTGAAGTCCTGGCGGGCGATGAACTCCCCGGCCTCGTACCGGTCCTCCCCCACCAGCGACCCGGGGTCGAAGGGGATGCCGAAGACCTGCTCGGCGACCTCACGGATCGCGGTACGACCGTCGCGGCCGCCGCCCTCACCGAGCGTGGCAGAGGTGGCCACCGGGCAGATCGGCCCGAGGGGCCGCTCCGGCTCGTCGAGGTCGAGCGCGGCGGCGAGCCGGCGCAGCAGCATCGCCACGTCAGTGCCCTGCGCGCCGTCGTAGGTGTGGAACTCGTCCAGCACCACGTACGCCGGCTCGGCGCCCTCCCAGAGCGGCAGGTCGTCGGCGCGCTGGAGCAGCAGGTCCAGCATCTTGTAGTTGGTGATCAGGATGTCCGGTGGCGTACGGCGCATCTCCGACCGCTTGGTGAACACGTGCGGGTACTCGATGGCCGCGACGTCGCCGATGTAGAGACCGGCCGTGACCTGGCTGAGCGCCGGGTCGGTGAGCAGCTCGTTGATGCGCTGCGTCTGGTCCGTCGCGAGGGCGTTCATCGGGTAGAGCAGGATCGCCTTGACCCCGGCCTTCCCCTGCTGCTTCTGCCGCCGGCAGTGGTCGAGCACCGGGATCAGGAACGACTCCGTCTTGCCCGAGCCGGTGCCGGTGGTGATCAGCGTGGGCTCGGCCGACTTGCCCTTCGTCGACAGGCGGGCGAACGCGTTCGCCTGGTGCAGGTAGGGGGTGAAGTCGGCCGGCGCCCAGTCCAGGTGCGCCCGCCAGTCGCCCTCCGCCGGGCGGAAGGGCGTGCGAATCCGCAGGTAAGGACCGCGGTAGATGCCCTGCTCCGGGTGGGAGAGGAAACCCTCCAGGCCTTGGCGCACGCCGTCCTCGGTCAAGCCGAAGGTGGTGGTCAGGTACTGGGTGAGGGTCCGACGCAGGGTGTCGGCGGCGATCGTCGGTCTCATGAGCGGATCACTGCCGCATGCTACTTCACCCCTTACTGGCTCTGAGCTGCCCGACAGCCTGGAGCACGCGTGAGTCAGATTCGCGACACCGCGCTCTGTCGATCATCACCTACGCTGCGACGACCCGAGACGAACTACCGGTGTGCTCCTCTTGATCACTAGCCGGAACAAATGAGGTGACAGCGCCCGATGGTCGCAGCGTCAGAGACCACCCTGCAAGGTCTGCTCGAAGGTACGAAGCAGTACCAGGTGCCTCTCTACCAGCGAACGTACTCCTGGCAGGACCATCACCTGGAACGCCTGTGGGAGGACATCGTCCGGCTCGCCGAGGACCGGGCCGAGAACTCGAAGACGACGCACTTCATCGGATCGCTAGTGCTGGCGCCCAGCCCCGACAACGGTCCCGCCGGCGTCGGGGAGTTCCTGGTGGTGGACGGCCAGCAGCGATTGACGACGCTCTCCATCCTGCTCTGCGCAATCCGCGATCACCGGGTGGCCAGCGAAGGCAACGAGCACCATGACCGGCTCACCGACCAGTATCTGATCAACAAATACACGCCTACACGGCGGCTGAAGCTCGTCCCCACCCAGGCCGACCTCGACGCGTACCTGGCTTGTGTGGACTCCTCCGCACACGCCGGCGCGGGAGCGGTCGGCGCGGCGTATCAGTTCTTCCGTGACCGGCTGAACGAGCCGAAGGGCTCGGCGCCTGTGCAGCGTCTGGAAGAAGCCGTGATCTTCGGGTTGGCGCTGGTCTCGGTCGTCGCTCACGCGAGCGACAACGTGTACCGGATCTTCGAGTCGCTGAACAACACGGGCCTCAAGCTCACTCAGGCAGACCTGCTGCGCAACTATCTGTTCATGCGCCTACCCGACCGCAGCAAGGCGGTCTACGACGCGCACTGGCTGCCGTTGCAGAACCGGCTCAGTTCAGCCGAGATGGAAACCCTGTTCTGGCTGGACCTGGTACACCACGACCCGCGTATCACGCAGAGCGACACGTACGCGCGACAGCAGGCGCGCCTCGATCGGTTGGGCACGGAGGACGAGATCGAGGCCGAGGTTCGCCGGTTCGCTCGCCTCGGTGCCCTCCTCGAAACAATCTTGCACCCAGAAAAGGAGGCTGACCCTGAGGTCCGGCTGCGCCTGGAGCGGTTGCACGCCTGGGGCACCACCACGGTCTACCCGGTCCTGCTGCACCTGCTGGACCGGCGCGACCTGGGCACGGCGAACAGTGTTCAGGTGGCGTCCGCGATGCGTTACGTGGAGAGCTTCCTCGTTCGGCGGCTGCTGATCGGCCGCGCCACCGCGAACATCAACCGCAACCTGTTGTCCATCGTCACCGAGATGGACAAGAACCTGCCGGTCGACCAAGCGGTACACGCCTACCTGTCGGCGGGGCGCAAGTACTACGCGACGGACGCCGACGTTCGCCACGCGGTCCGGTCGCTGCCGTTCTACACCAACGGGCGGGCGTCGCAGCGGACCCTGGTGCTGCGCTGGCTTGAGGAGTCGTACGGCAGCAAGGAGCCGGTCACGCTGACGAAGTTGACCATCGAACACGTGCTGCCACAGAGCACCAGCCCGGAGTGGCAGCGCATGCTCGCTGCGGACCTCGAACCGCACGAGAATGTCACTGAGGTGCACGACGCCCTGAAGCACACCCTCGGCAACCTGACCCTGACCGGGTACAACGTCGAACTGGGCAACAGCCCGTTCGCGGTCAAGCGGGTCCATCTCGCCAAGAGCGGTCTGCGTCTCACGCGGGACATCGTCGCCTGCGAACGCTGGGGACGTCCGCAGATCCACGCGCGCGCCGACGCTCTCGCCGAGCGCATCATCGACTACTGGCCCGGCCCTACTGGCCAGGCGGTCGATCAGTCCGAGGTGCGCTGGGACCTCATGGAGAAGGCACTTGCTGCGCTGCCCGCCGGCTCCTGGACCACCTACGGCGACCTCGCCGCCCTGATCGGCACCGCACCCCAACCGGTCGGCAACCGGCTGCGCACCGTGCCGGTGCAGAACGCCCATCGGGTGTTGCAGGTTGAGGGAACGATGGCTCCTGGTTTCCGATGGCCGGACGGGCGGACGGAAGACCCGGTCGCGGTGCTGACGGCCGAAGGGGTCTCGTTCGACCAGCACGGCCGGGCTGACCAGGCCCAGCGCATCGACCTTGACGAGTTGGCACAGTTGACCGGGCTCGCGCCTGACGAGATGCCCCGGCGGCTGCCCCGACCTCGCCCTGGAGAGGGACAGTCGCGTGCCGACCGGTTCGCCGAGCAGCTTGCGGTGCTGCAGCAGAACAAGGACGTCGCCGAGGCCACGCTCCTGCTGCTCGACCGATGGACCGAGCTGGGTGGGACCCTCCTTTACGGTGGCGGAGCGGAGACATCCTGCTTCCTCATGGCTCGTGAGCGCGGCCACCGCGACGGTGATATTTGGCCGTTGACCCTCTACCCGAGCGGAAAGGTGGAGGTCGTCTTTCAGCACCTGGCCAACCGTTTTCCGTTCGATGACGTCACGCTGCGGGAGCAGTTCCGGCAACGGCTCAATCAACTCTCCGGCGTCAACATCGCCGCCGCGAAGGTCACGCTGCGGCCTGGCTTCCCGCTGACCGTCCTTGCTGGCGAAAGGGCCGCCGAGGGCCTGATGGAACACCTTCAGTGGTTCTACGAGCAGGCCCATATGTCCGAGGAGACGGGCGAGCCCCTCACGGTGTAGCGGCGGCGAGTCCAGCTGTTGCGGCCAGGACTGTCCTTCGCCGAGGAGATGTCGGCACATGATGACGCGAGGAGTTCAACGCATGGCAACAGGTGCCCACGACGGACCGGTTTCGAAAGAAGCCGTACGTGGACAGCGGGTCCTCGACCTGGTGGACAAGGCAATCGCCGTCCAGAGCCCCCTGGTGCGCAAGAACATCGCCCGGGCTCGCCAGCGGAACCCGGACGCTACCCCTGCACAGGTAATCCGCAATCTGGAGCGGATGTACATCAGCGCTTTGACCGGGACGGGTGCTGCGGTTGGAGGAGCTGCAGCGGCACCCGGCGTCGGCACAGGCGTCGCGCTGGCACTGTCGGCCGGCGAGGCTCTCTCCTCCCTTGAGCTGAGCGCTCTCTTCGCGCTCTCGGTCGCCGATGTCCACGGAGTCCCCATCGACGAGATCGAGCGCCGCCGGACGATCGTCATGGGAATCATGCTCGGCGGCTCCGGCTCCGCCACCATCACCAAGGTGGCCGAGCGGACAGGGCAGCACTGGGGACGGCAGGTCGTCGCCAAGGTGCCGGCCGAGACGTTGCGTCAGATCAACAAGGTCTTGGGGAAACACTTCGTCACGAAGTACGGGGCCAAGCAGGGCATCATCGTTCTCGGCCGGGTGGCACCGTTCGGTATCGGCGCGGTGATCGGTGGCGGCGCCAACGCCACGCTCGCCACTCTGGCTGTTCGTGCCGCTCGTCGCGCATTCGGCCCACCCCCTACGTCCTGGCCATGGCTGATGCACAGCACCCCGCCATCGTCCGAGAACTCGCCTGGCTGACCTCTCGGCACACCGCCAACTCGGCGACGACGGACAGCTCGCCCTGTTGCTGGACGCGACCACACACGCCTCGTCAATCGCCCTAACGACATCCTCGAGATCCGCAATCGGGTCATGCACTTCAGCAAGGACGCCGTCAGAGACGGAGATGTCGACATGATCCAGAATTTTCCTGAGGACGATCCGCAGGGACAACGGGTCATGACACACGATTTCCAGCTCAACGGACGGCGGTACCGCATCGACGCCGATACGGTCCGGAAACGGGCGACCGTGAAGCAGGTACAAGCGGCTCTGCGGCTGCCGCGACCCTAACGACCGGTTCAGAATCGGCCAGCGCCGCTATCTTTCCCGGTCGCACGGGATCCTCAGCCGGATACTTGTTTCGCTTGCGGGGTGGTGCCGTCGCTTCTGGGTATGTGCCGATGCTCCTGAAGTCAGTGTCGGGCGGGACCATCGCCGAGGTGGATTCCGCCGTGGACGTCTCGCGCCTGCACGACTGGCCCGTGCACGTCACCTGAGACTGAGTTCGCCACGCCGCCGGCACCTTCGGCAACGATTGCCTCGACCCGCGACCACCGGGCACGCAGCTGGGCGTCGAAGGCCGCGTCGCGGCGGGATTCGCGGTCCAGCAGCTCGGCGAGTCGACCCACAGCCTCCGGCGACGGCTGCTGCAAGGCGCCCTCGATGACCGCGTTCGACTCCGGCTCGTGCTCAAATCGGGTTCGCAGGAAACTGATCAGGGAGGACACCGCCGCCCGCCCGCTCTGCGCCAGCTCGGTGGTGGCCCACGCGACCAACGTCGTCGCCGCGGTGACCATGATCGGGTCTGTCATCGTCTGCCTCCGGCCATCGCGCCCGGCATCGCGGAGACCAAGCACGGGCGGCAGCTATCAAATCGGATCGATGTTACCGTGGGTGTCCACACGGATACCCGAGTTCGGAGGTCGGCATGAGCAGGCAGCGTTGGGAAGCAGACCCGGCCGCCGAACTCACCCGTCGCTGGGGTAAATCCTCACACGAACTGGGCAACACCTCCGGCGACGGCAGCTGTCCTGACGTCTGGGAGCTGAGCAACGGTGACATCGCGGTGATTGGGCAGGACCTCACCGACAGCTACCGGGATAGGCTTCCGGCAGGAGTCTCGGTGGACCCCGGTGAGCGGCTTATCATCATTCCCCGATCGACCATGATCGCGGCGAAGGTGGACATTCCTGATGCATGACCTGTTCGGCGGCGATGCCGGCGAGAGTCTGAGCCTGGCGGACTACTGGGCGGACTTCGAGGATCGGTTCTGGCAGACCACCGATCCGGGTTTTGGAAGTTGGAGCGGCAGCAGACCTTCAAGGAGCCCGGCGACGCGGGGTGGCAGGCGTTCGCCGACGGACGTTGGGAGGATTCGCTACGGATCCTCGACGGTCGCCGCCCGGAGTTCGAGGGCTACTACCGGCGGATCGCCGACAATGGGTTCGCCACCCGCCGGGTACAGCAGCTTCCCGGTGACGTACGAGGTTTCGTCAACCGGGTCGAGGAGCTACGGGCACTCAACCGACTGCTGACCGACGGGCACCGAAGCGCCGACGTGACCTTGTCGGTGATCACCGGGACGGCCGGCGTCGGCAAGACCTCACTCGCGCTGCGCTGGGCGCACAGCGTCCGCAACCGGTTCCCCGACGGGCAGCTCTACGCCAACCTGCGCGGCTACGATCCGGGCCCGCCGGCCCAACCAGAGCAGATCCTCGACCGCTTCCTGCGTGCCCTGGGCGTACCACCTGCGGCCGTGCCGGCCGACCTGGACGACCGGGCGGCGCTTTATCGCTCCCGACTGGCCGGGCGGCGCGTACTGGTGGTGTTGGACAACGCCGCCACCGCGCGGCAGGTGCGCCCGCTGCTGCCTGGCACGGACCGCTGCCTGGTCGTGGTCACCAGTCGGAACATGCTCTCCAGGCTGGCCACTCGCGACGGCGGCCGACGGTTGACCCTGCGCATGCTGAGCGAACAGGACGCGGTCACCCTGCTGCGCGACATCACCTCCGCCTACCGCAGCGGCGACGACCCCGATGAGCTGACCGAGTTGGCCCGACTGTGCGCCCGGTTACCGCTGGCGCTGCGCTTCGCCGCCGAGCGGGCGGCGAGCCGACCGTTCATGCCGCTCGGCCAGCTCATCCAGGATCTGCGCGACGAGTCGGCCCTGTGGGACCGCTCACCGCGGAGGAGGACGAGGAGTCCGACGCAGTACGCGCGGTCTTCGCCTGGTCCTACCGGGCCCTGAACCCGACGTCCGCCCGGCTGTTCCGGCTGCTCGGGCTGCACCCCGGCCCGGACCTCACCGCCCCGGCCGCCGCCGCGCTGACCGGCGGGCCGGTGTCTCGGGTACGGCAGCCGCTGGATGCCCTGGTCAGCGCGCACCTGCTGGAGCAGAGCGCGCCGGGGCGCTACCAACTCCACGACCTGCTGCTTGCCTACGCGGTTGACCAGGTTCGGCACCTGGAGAGCATCGCGGACCGGCAGGCGGCACTGCGTCGTGTCCTGGACTGGTATCTGCACTCCGCCGATGCCGCCTTGGCGCGTACGTTGCCCTTCTACCGGGCCGTACCGTTGGCTCCGCCGGCCGACGTGACGCCGCTCGCCTTCGCGACCAGCGGCGAGGCGGACGCCTGGTTCGACGCCGAGCGGGACAACCTGGTGGCGGCCACCCGGGTGGCGGCAGAGGCCGGCCAACCGGAGAAAGCCTGGCAGTTGGCGGCGCTGCTGCGCAGCGTCTTCATGCATCAGAACGCCTTCGAGAGCTGGTTCGCCACGGCCCGGATCGGGCTGGCGGCGGCTCGCACGCTCGGCGACCGGCGCGGCGAGGCCGAGGCGCTGGAGTGCCTCGGCAAGGCCCACTTCCAGGCCCGCCAGCTCCCCGAGGCCGCGGAACACCACCGGGCCGCGTTGGCCATCCGGCGGGAGATCGGCGACGAGTACGGCACGGCGGTGTCGATCAACGCTCTCGGGCTGCTGGGCCTGCGCCACCGTCGCCTCACCGAATCACTCACCCACTTCAGCGAGAGCTTGGCGATCTTCAAGCGGCTCGGCAACCAGCGGTGGCAGGCGCTGCTGCTCAGCAACCTCGCCGAGACCCGCTACGAGTTGGGTGAGCTGACCGAGGCCGCCGAACTGCTGGAACGGGCACTCGTGGTGCAGCGGAAGATCGACGACCGAGGGCAGGAGGGCAATTGCCTCTTCTTCCTGAGCATGACACTGCGGGAGCTTGGCCGCATCGAGGAAGCACTTGCCGCGATCGAGTCGGCGCTCGCCATCGCCGAGGGCGCCAGCCAGCTGTGGCTGGGGCACTGGCTGGGGCACTGGCTGGTGGAGTACGCGCGGGTGCTACGCGCCTCCGGTCGGCCGGCCGAGGCGTTGGAGGCGGTGCACTGGGCCGCGACGATTCAACGTCGGCTCGGTGACCGCAGCCGGGGGGTGATGGCTCTCGACGGTGCCGGTGAGGCGTACCGGGAGCTTGGGCAAGCGAACGAGGCGATCGCCTTCCACCTACGGGCGGCGGCGGCACACCGGCAACTCGGCGACGATTGGCAACTCGCGCTGACGCTGGACCATCTGGCCACCGCGCTGGCGGCGGCGGGTCGCGCCGAGGAGGCCGGACAGCATCGACGGGAGGCCCACTCCCTGCTGGACGGGTTCGGCGACGCGCGTGCTGCCGCAATCCGGGAGCGCATCGCGGCATCGTTGCCGAGCGGCACCGACTGAGAACGAAGGCCCCTCGCATTGACACTCTGAGATTATTCGATCACGCTGGGTGCCTGGCTCATGCAGTGCGGCAGCACCGGGGGTGGGCGTGGAGATTGTTTCCCTCGTACGGTCTCTGAGCTACCAGTCGCTACTGGCGCCTCAATTCCTCCGATCAGCTCGTCGACGACGTGCTCCGGTACGCCGAGACCCACGCCAAGACACGCGAGGCCTACTGGCACCACAAGACGTTGACCCCGGTGGACGTCGGCAGGGGCGGGATGCGCACGACCCCCGCGCAGGTGCTGCACGAGCTGGGGGTGGCCACCACCCTGCTGACCGCGTCCCCGCTCTCGCAGGTGGCACGCCACTGGGCCGCCGTCCGCTACTGCGCCACCCTGACCAGGATCAGCGGTGGGCGTCTCGCGCTGACGCCGGATGCCAACGAGGTCGTCTACCACCACAAGGTGACCCAGTCCGAGCAGTTGGGCATCGGCCTGGCCCTCGTCGTCGCCAAGCATGTGCTCCGCCGCCAGTATCGGGGTTGACGTTCCACGCGGTCGACGCCGAGGTGGCGTTGAAGGCCGGCTTCGTGGACGGCATCGGCGCGGTGGAGTCGGTCTCCCGCACCAAGAAGCGACCGGACTACATCCTGCTCGGCCACCACGCCACGAAGACCCGCAGGCGGATGAAGATCGTGATCCTGGAGTGCAAGGGCACCCACCAGCCGCCGAGCTTCATCCACGGGCAGCTCGCCCGAGCCGCCGTACAGGTGGAGGCGCTGTCGGTGGGCGGTAACCACCCGCCGTCGCTGATGGTCGCCTCGCACCTCACCCAGGCCGGGATAACCGCGTACGTGCTCGATCCGCCCGGGGATGACGAGTTGTGGTCCGGTGATGACGAGGAGCTGGACGGCCTGCTGAGCACCAGCCCCGAGGACCAGTTCTGGCGACCGCGCACGGTCACCCCTGACGAAGCCGAAGCGAGACAGGCCCCTGCCGGCGTACCGTCCCCGGCCGACGAGACCGTCACCGAACCGGACCTGGCCGAGGAGTTGCCGCCGGGCGCACCCCAGGTCTTCGACATACCCGAGCAACAGCGTGGTTGGTTCACCCAGATCCTGACCCGCGCCGTGGCGGCCACGGCCCTGCTCTTCGCTGGGAACAGCGCGGCCGCCAGCGGCTACGCGACGCCCCGCCAGCGCGGAACGGAGGATCCAGCATCCCAACCGGGGCTGTTCAACCTGGACCCGGCGTGGGCGACGAGCAGCGTGGCGACGTTCGAGCTACCCAACGGGATCCTCGCGGAGGGCACCCGCCACCGCGCACCCCTGGGCCGGGGCCGGGTCCTGGAGGTGTTCCGAGGCGTGGAGAGCCACCTCTACCGTGAGCTGGCCGAGGGCCGGATCGGCGCCTACCTGAGGGATGCGCCGACCTTTTTCGGCAGGCAAGCGACGTTGCCGGGCGACGGCAGCGTGTACTCGTTCGGCCGGGATGGCACCGTCCTGGTCGTCCGGGTCCTCGACGGCGGAGAGTAAGCGATCTTCCGACGCTCAACGTGCCGCCGATCTCCAGGCACCACGAGTGCCGTCCCGGTTGGCAGAATTCGGCGAATGAGCGTTCCGATGGCTGGCCCCCGCGGCCTCGCCGGCCTGACCGACACGCCGGCCGTTCGACGGGTGGTGGACAGGTGATCCGACCGACATCGCCCTCGGCTCCGACCGCTCTGATGCGGTGGAAACTCGCCACGCCGCTGATCGGGCTGAGCCTACTGATGGCCGTTCCGGCGGTGTTCGGCACGGTGACCTGGTGGTCCTTCTACGGCGTCGGATACCGGGTGCTGAGCGTGGTGATCTGCCTCGTCCTCACCGCACAACTTGCGGTGGCCGTCTCCATCGGCGTCCGGCCGAGCAGGGACGTGCCCTGGCTGAAAGTGGGGCTGGTCATCCTCGGCATCCTGCTCACCTGCGGCCTGGCCCGAATCCGCCACGAACCCTAAACCTCGCTCCGCACCATTCCACCCCCGACAGTACGCCGATTAACCGCGCATGGGAATTGCGCGTTCATGGCCCATGTCGGGGGTGTCTTGTATGGTCAGAGGCGTAATCGATCTGCGTGGCAGCACCGTATCGAATTGATTCTCGATAGCAACGACCGTGCGTTTCACCGATGGCGTCCGGATGTAACAAAACGCAACGTGGAGAGGCGGGAGCCGATGGCCGACGACATGGGATCGACAGTGCCGCGACGGCAGCTCGGGCGGGCGCTGCGAGAGCTGCGCACCGAGGCGCGGATGACGCTGGACGGCGCGGCCGAGGCGATGCAGTGCAGCCGGCAGAAGATGTGGCGCATCGAGACCGGCCTCGGCCCGGTCCGCGCCCTCGACGTCAAGGCCATGTGCGAGCTGTACGGGGCGACGCCTGAGCTGGCCGGCGCCCTCACCGCCTTGGCCGCCGAGACCAAGGCCAAGGGCTGGTGGCACTCGTACGGCGACGCCGTCCCCGACTGGTTCGAGCTGTACGTCGGCCTGGAATCCGCCGCGTCCCGGCTGCGGGAGCACGACGACACCCTGGTCCCTGGGCTGCTCCAAACTCCGGGCTACACGCGCGGCGTCTACCAGAACCGCCCCAACATGCCGGCTGACGAGTTGGAAGAGGTCTTGGAAGTCCGCCGACGCCGACAGGAGATCCTTGTTCGCCGCCTCCCGAAGGCACCCAAGCTGGAATGGGTCCTATCGGAGGCCGTTTTGCTGCGACGCGTCGGCGGACCGGCGGTCATGGCCGAGCAACTGGACTGCCTTCTTGATCGGGCCGAGCTACCCAACGTGTCGATCCGTGTGCTGCCGCTGTCGGCTGGTGCCCACTATGGCGCACTGGCGGGAGCCTTCGTCATGCTCGACTTCCCACTCGTCAACCGGGTCGTCCCTGATCAGTCTGTGGTCTACAGCGAGTCGGTGACCGGGGCGCTCTACCTCGACAGGCCCGACGAGTTCGCGGTCTACGAGAAGGTCTGGGCGAGCCTCCTCGACCTCGCGCTTGATGAGGAACAATCAAGGAGGATGATCGGCAAGATCAAGGAAGAGGTCCACCATGGCTGACGACCTGCTCGGTGCCCAGTGGCGGAAGAGCACCCGTAGCGGCGACAACAACGGCAACTGCGTGGAGGTCGCCGACAACCTGCCCGGCCTCGTAGCCATACGTGACAGCAAGGACCCGGCCGGACCAGCCCTCACCTTCTCCTCCGCTGCCTGGACCAGCTTCGTCCGGGCCACCAAGTCCGGGCACTGAGCCGCACATCAGACGGGAGCGCAGCCGGCGGACGCGCCGGACGCCCTCCCGTCGCGCAGGAGTCCGCGTCCCCAATCGCGGGTGGGGCCGCGTCCTCGAACAAGGACCACCGGTCCCGCCATGCCTCCACGTTCGCGGGGTAGAGCGCGGCGTGTCGGCTGTTCGGGTTGCGCGGGCGAACGCCGCCGACGCTCGCCATGAACTCGTCATGTCGCTCGCGCACTCCGATCATCCAGCCGCATCTTGCGCGGCGACCTGCACAGCAGCACTCCTACCGTTGATCTTCACGAAGGTCTGCGCACCGTGCAGGCTGGCCGATGGCCGTGCAATAGAGCCTCAGCCACGGCAAGGCGCCGCCCAGCCTGGTGCTTCTGGTGGTTACTCGGAGCCATCTGCTCTCCTTCAGGCGGAAGAGGGGTAACGCGCTACGACGGCTGCCAGCCCCCGTCGATCGCATCACGAAGCCGCTTGCTGAATACGGCATGCGCCTGCCGGTACTCGTTCTCCCGATCCGCCTTGTAGAACGGGGAGATGTAACCGTCGGGTGCCGGAACCTCTGCTGGGTTGCCCAAGTGCTTCATCAGCTCACTATAGTGCGTATTCGATTGCCCCCAACCCCAAATATTGTAGTTCTTAGAGATACGTCGCCCCCGACCGTCAAACCACATCTCACTCTCATAGTCCGACAACTGCGGGAATCGAGCCAGATACATCGAAACCAGGGAGTCTGCACTCAGCCCCAGCCATACAGCTACGATCGCATCGATTTCAAGCAGAGCAGCTCGGCGATCAGCCTCCACCCGCAGAGGGGTATGCGCATCCCAAACCTGTGAGATGTCTCCCAGCGCCGCCAGAACAGGCTGCGACGTCGCCCAACATTCGCTACGCCATGACGAAAAAAACGCTTCCTTCCAGATTTCGCTGTACGCATTAGTCAAGGCATTCAGACGCAGAACACGAAGCGCCAGCGGCGCAGCAAGCGGGTGTTCCTCAACAGGCGCGGGAAGACGACGAACATCGGATTCCTTTACGTGCTCCCGACCCGCTAGACGAATTGCATAATCTAGAGGAAGCGCGCTCCAGAACCCTACGGCGAGGACAGTCAGGAGAGCAGACGAGAGGATCGTAGACCTGACAGATGATAGATGGGCAGGACCTGGAGGTAGCAGAGCAGCAATCAGGCTACGTTCCGATGAAGCTGGCGCCATCTCTCGCCAAGCAAGTCTGAAGTAAGACGCGGACGGACGACCTGCCCAACGAACTTGCAAATCATCCATTTTGTCCGGCTCAACCAAATAACGAAAAGCACTCACAGCAACTGCATTTGCAGGCAGTTCACGCAGGTCCAACACCTTGTCCACGTTAGACGTTTTTGGCGGCTCCTTAGCAAATGGCGTGGAGATCCCAAATTGGGCGCCACGGAGCAGGACTTTACGCCACGAGTCTGGGCGAGTGACCGACTCCTCAAGGTACCCATCACGCACCAGCCCCTTATCGATAAGGCCGAGATTGATGCGCTCGAATTTTTCGGTCTTAGGCCGAAACCTCGACAGCGTCTCAATCGCCGCTTGCTCTGACACATTGAGCGGGTAAAGTAGGCGTGCATGCTCGACCGGCGAACTGACCTCGTTAGAGAACTCCTGCCAAACTCGAAGGATGTCCTCGTTCACGGTGACAATTCGACTGCGATGGGGGCGCACATCCCACTTTCCACCCACTTTAATCCTCGGCATTTCGCCGTTACCGTCATGCACCAATGAGGCTGACAGGGTGTCTGCGTCGAACAGCCAGCTTAGGTGCAAGAAGTTGACCCGACAAGGGGGACCATAGACATTGAGCGAAAACTGCTTATTCCAATTCACTTCAGGGAACAGCAGCCGCCGGTTATGGAAGTGAGCATGGAGCCGCAAATGACGGTAAGCAGTCGCCCGAAATTCCGCTTCTCGGATTCCCGCCATGTGTGTATCGTAATGAATTAGACCTGACATGCCCGATCGCGCGGCGTTCGCCCACACCTTAATCATGAAGCAGCGGTAAAGATTGGGCTGAGTGCCACCGAGCTCTGGGTAATTGGTTCGCGAGCCCAAATAGTTCCCGATGGCATTCGTTATCAGGAATTCGTGCACGTACGATGCCCACTCATGCGCGACAACCTGCGACTTCCTCTCAGCCCACAGGTCAACCGTCCCCTGTAGGGCAAACCACGGATCGTAGTCTGCAAGCACGGCTGTCTCGTTCCACTCGGGCCTGACCCACGGCGGATTCCCGACTTGGAGGTCAAAGCCGCCCTTCGCGAAGGCTTGGGCGAAGGTCAACTCCCAATGGAAAAAGCCTTGCTGCTCGGCGATCTGGTCGGCGACGAGGAGCCAGGGGAACCGGTCGGAGAGGGTCCAAGGCGAGTCGACGCCGATGACGCCGTCGAGCTTCCGCTCGAACTCGCTGATCTCGCTCAGGCTCGTGAGCGTCCGGCCGTAGAAACGTTCGGTATTCTCGTCCGCGTCGCTGCGGCCAATCAGCGCCTCGGCGAAGGTCAGCCAGTCATCCAGGCTGGACAGTGGCACCTGCTGACGAAGTTGCTCTGCCACGGTCATCCGCCGGGTACCCCCGGTCGGCTTGGTCGCCAGCTTCATCTGCTGCGGTTGCACGTCCCCGAAGAAGTCCGCAACCTCGTAGACGGCCGGTTCCTCGTACGCCGGCTCGTCCTTGATGTGCGAGACTTGGACGGGCGCGGCCGGGTACGCCGGGTCGGAGCCGTCGAGCAGCCCGACCTTGTCCAGCGGCCAGAACCACAGCGCGCACCAGACGTCCATCAGGGTCTTGAGCCGCCAGTACGGGGTGCCCGGCGCGGTCAGGTCGGCGAGGATCTCCTCGCGGGGCACCGCCTCCGTGACCTCAGGCAGGTCGTCAGCGCCCCACACCTTGATGTCCCGGCGAATCTCCCGCTCCGAGATGTCGAGCCGCTGCTGCACCAGCCCCCACAGGAACTCGACCCGTCGCGCCAGCGCCTGCAAGCGCTGTACCTGCGAGTTCTTCCCCTTGGCCGACGGCGTGCGCTTCATCGCCGTACGCCAGGCTTTCAGCCGCGCGGTCTCGGCCGGCGCCAACTCGCGGGCCTCCTTCTCGCCCGCGACCGCGCCCCAGCCGTCGGCGGGGAGCAGGAAGTGGTGGATGGTGCCCTCGTCGATCGGCCCGTCCCGGAAGGGCTGCTCCTTCGGCGCGGTGGTGAGCCACGACTTGTCGGCGAGCTGCTTCGGGCCGTAGGTCTTGCGGCCGGCGCCGATGAGGGAGTTGCCGCGTTGCAGGTGCAGGCCGAACCAGGGTGCCTGGAGGCCCGCGTGCATGACGTTGAGCCAGAGCGACACCTCGGCCAGCTCGACGGCGGTGCGGTTGAGGTCGACGCCGTAGCTGTTGTGCAGGGCGATGTAGGCCTTCACCCGCTGGAGTTCGAGGTGGTAGTCCTCCGGGTCGAGGGTGACCTCGAGTTCCTTCTGGCGGCGGCGCAGGTATTCGGCGGCGACCTGGTTGATCGCCTCATTGAGGAAGGCGCCGGAGCCGAGCGCCGGCTCGCAGATGGTCCAGTCCAGCAGCTCACGGGCCGGGGTGACCGTGTCGTCCTGGTCGAGCCGGTACTTGAGGGCGAGCTGGACGGTGACCTCGGTCAGCGACTGCGGGGTGTAGTAGGAGGCGCTGGTCTGCCGGTCCCGGCCGGCGAGCCGGTAGACGAACTGGCCAGGCTCGTAGCAGACCCGGCTGCGGACGCCGGTGTATGCGTTCTCCTTGTAGACGAAGACGGTGTCGTCGTACTCGTCGGTCTTGGAGGCCGGGATCATCCACGAGCCGTCCTTCGGGTCGCCGTTCTTGGCGACCTCGTAGAGCTGCTCGGTGGCGACGAAACCGGTGTACGACATCAGGCCCTCGTACACGGCACCGAGCTGGTTGATGCCGAGCTGGGCGTAGGAGATGAAGCCGCCGCGGCGCTTCTTGCCGCCCTTGGTGAGCATCAGCCGGCGCAGCACCTCGTAGAGGACCTTGTTGCGCAGCCGCGTGTCGATCTTCGGGCCGTCCGGGTCATCCGGGTCGCTGCCGGGTACGGCGATCAGCCGGCCGATGAGCTTGGTCTTCTCCGGCAGGAACAGGTCGGAGCGCATCGGCTCGAAGCGCAGCCCCTCCCCCTCGCTGGCCTTGTCGTCGACCTCGGCGCCGCCGCGCGGCCGGTGCCCCTCGTTGACCATGCGGAACAGCAGGTCGAGCGATTCGTACAGGTGGTAGCGGTCTTCGGCGGAGGGTGCCATCCGGCGGGAGACCAGGTCGCCGAGGCGGGCGAGGCTGTAGCCCTCGACGTACTGGGGGTCGTTGACCGGCAGCACGCCCAGTTCGGGGCGAGCCTCGGCGTAGAGCAGAAAGAGGATTCGATAGAGGTAGCGCAGTGACTCCCGGCCCAACTCCTTGGCCAGCTCGTCGAGGTCCATCACCTGCTGCGGTTGGTAGCCGGCCCGCCGGATCTGGTCGAGGACCTCGTTGGCGATGAGTTCGACGGAGACCTTCAGGCCTTCGCGGAGTTCGCTGGAGACGCCCACGGCGTGCTGGCGGGAGCCGGCGACCAGGTCGGCGAGGGGCTCGGTGCCGCCCTCGGCGGGTGGGCGCAGCGAGTCGGCGCCGAAGAGCGCGGCGACGACGTCGAGTTCCTTGTCGTCGTTGCGGGCGTAGGCGGTGTCGAGGCTGACGGCCAGGTAGCGGCCCTCACCCCAGACGGTGCGGTCGGCGAGGGTGATTACGCCGCCGCTGAGGATCAGCACGTAGCGGGGCTTGGGGCTGTCGGCGGCGAAGAGCAGGGAGGCGAGCTTGGCGCCCGTCTCGATGGTCTCGGTGCTCGACAGGGTCAGCGGGTCGAGCAGGCGGCCGGCGTCGTCCGGGTCCTGCGCTGCCTCGGTGTCGACCGCCCAGCCGCAGTCCAGCGCGACGATGCCGTGTGCGGTGGTCAGCTCGGCGTGGGCGACGTGGACCTCGTACTCCTGGCCGTTGCGCTCAACGGTGATGGTCTGCGGCTGCGGGTCGAAGCCGAGCGCACGCAGCACGTCCTGGTGCTGCTTGCGCAGCCGCTCCGGGTCGAAGAAGTCGACGTCGGTCAGCTCGGTCTTCGCGTCGAAGTACTGCCGGCGCATGCCGCGAAGCCCGGTTCGTGGCGTCTGATCGCCGTTCTTCTCCGCTGCGGTCCAGCGCTTGAACAGGTCGCTGCCCTTGAGGGTGGTGGGCAGGACCTCGGCGAGATAGTGCGCGGAGAGGTACTCGCCGCGGTTGGTCAGCGACTCGAAACTCATGCGGCACTCTCCGAGGACGGTACGAGGACGGCCAGCACCCGCAGCAGCGGGTCGCCGGCGGTTTCCAAACGGTCGAGCAGGTCGTGCTGCTCCTGAACGGTGGCGTCGACGCGTTGCCGCCGCTTCTCCCGGTGCACGCCGGGCAGCTCATCGATGAGGCTGGCCTGCTGGAAGGTCCTCAGCTGCTGGCGGTGCTTCCGCAACGGCTCGGCGTTGGCCTCGGCCCACTCGTCACGCTTGCCCTCCAGATACTGCCGGGCAACCTGGACGGCCGCCGGCAGCAGATCCTTGAGCGGGTCGACCGCGATGACCTCCGCGCGGTTGACCATCGCCGGCCCGACGTTGGCCTCGCGCAGGACCTCGTCCATCGGCCGGATGGTCGGCGACCCGGGCAGGTCGGAGACGGCCATCCACTGGACAACCGTGGGTTGGCCGAGGCGGTTGGCGTAGACGCCCTGGATCAGGAACGTCGGTGCGGTGACGTCCGCGGTGAGCACGGGGGCCTGTTGGCGGCCGAGCCGGATCAGGACCTTGTCGACCAGCCAGTCGACCATCGGGTGCACGTCGCTGAGAAAGGCGATCTCCGGCCACATCGGGGTCTTGCTCTGCCGGGCCTGGTCGAGCTTGCGCTGCGCCAGGGCGCGGTCGAAGGTGACCTTCAGCCGAAGGTCCTCGCCCTCGCGGTGGGCGCGCAGGTAGGAGCGGGGCAGGTCGGTGAGCCGGTGCACCAGGTCGTCGGGGGCGAGGAAGGTCAGCAGCTCGTCCTCGCGGCGCAGGTCGATGTGGTCCTCGGGCCGGTCCTCGTAGATCTCGTCGAGGGCGGCGTCGACGAAGTCCTGGGTGGAGTCGAAGAGCTTCGGCACCCGGGCCTGGGGCACGTCCGCCGCCACGGACGCGGTGCCGACGTCGCCGAAGAGGTCGGCCATCACGTCGACCTCGGCGTGGACGACTTCGTAGGACTCGTCCACGGTCTTGCCACTAAACAGGTCGCGGACCAGCCGGTCCTCCTCAGCCTTGTCGTCGTAGAGGCCGGTGGCGGCTCCGACGCTGCCGAGGCTGCGGTGAGCGTTCTCCTCCCGCCTCAGCAGCTTCTCGGAGACTGTTCGGTCGTCCTTCGCATCTTCGCGGCTAGTCGTGAGGATGAGCGCCCTGAACTGCGGCTGGTGCTTCTGCCCGTAGCGGTCGATGCGGCCGTTGCGCTGCTCGATCCGGATAAGGCTCCACGGGATGTCGTAGTGAATCAGGTGGTGGCACTGCTGGTGCAGGTTGACACCCTCGGAGGTGACGTCGCTGGTGAAGAGCAGCCGCACCTCGCTGCCGGCAAGCTCGAACTCCTGCAGGATCTTCTGCTCGTCCTGGTCGGCGATGCCACCGTGCAGCACCCGGACGACGTTCGGCTTGAGGCCGAGCAGGCCAGGCACCACCTGGGCAAGCCACTTGATGGTCGGTGGCCGCTCGGAGAAGACCACGGCCCGGGTGTCGCTGTTCTTGCCGACGCCGATCTTCCGCAGCTCGTCGACCAGGCCCTGGAGCTTGCTGGAGTCCCGGTCGGTCATCGCGGAGGTCAGCTCCGCGAGCCGGTCCAGGGCCGCCCTCTCGGTGCCGGTGGCCTTCTTGCGCCGGTTGGTCACCGTCTCGTGCAGCGCGCGGTGCGAGGACAGGAACGACTTCAAAAGGGTGTACGGGAAGAGCCGGTGCTGCCCGGTGATGGCCTCGTCGGTCCACTTGCCGGCCAACCACACGTCGGTCAGCTCGTCGAAGATCTGCTCCTCGATCGGCGTCGCCGCGCAGTGCAACGCCTTGGACGGGCCGCGGTCGGCCCACCGGTCGCCGATCTGGTCGCGTACCTCCGGGCTGATCTTCGTGCGGCGCAGGTAGAGGTGCGCGATGTCGCTGGCCTGGTAGTTCTTCTCGTTGGCGATGGCTGCCGGGTCGAGCAGCGAGATCAGCTGCGCGAACGACTCCTTGTCGCCGTTGTGCGGGGTGGCGCTGGCCAGCAGCAGCGCGTCGGTCTTCGCGGCGAGCCGGCGGGCCAGTTCGTTGCGCTGGGTGCCCTTGTTGATGAGGTTGTGCGACTCGTCGATGACGACGGCGTCCCAGGTCGTGGCGTCCAGGTGGTGGCCGAACTGGCCGGCGTCCTTGAGCGTGTCCACCGAGATGATGGCCCGTTTGAAGTAGGTGAACGGGTTCCGCCCGGCGGGGATCTCCTGCTGGATGCGCTGAATGCCCGTCGAGTCGAGCCGGACCAGGGGGATCGCGAAGCGGGTCCAGAGTTCCCGCTGGAACTGTTCCAGCACCTGCTGGGGCGAGACCACCAGGATGCGGTCACCTCGGCCCCGGCGGATCAGCTCGGCGAGGATCAGCCCGATCTCCAGGGTCTTGCCCAGGCCGACGACGTCGGCGAGCAGGATCCGCGGCCGCAGACCGGACAACGCCAGCTCGACGGGTCGCTGCTGGTAGGTCAGCGGGTCGAGCAGGAACCGGTCGGCGAGGGCCAACCCGCGCTCGGTGCGGGGCAGCGGAGTACGCCGCAGCACGGCTTCCAGGAAGAGGCGGCTCTGCCGGAACCGCGACGAGGTGTCCTGGACGAGCTCGGTCTCCTCGGGCAGCAGCGGCGTGATGTCTTCGAGATCGGTGAAGAAGGTCGCCTCGACGTCCTGCACGAACTCGGATACGCCGACCGCTTTCACCATCGTGCCGTCCGCGGTGCCGGTCTTCACGCTGCGGATCAGCCACTCCTCGTCGCGTACGACGATGCGGGAGCCTGGGGCGAAGGTCGCGGCCTGGGTGGTGGTCATCGGGTGGTGCCTTCCTACAGGGTCGAGCGGCGGGCGTACTGGCGGCGCATCTTGTCGACGAGCCACGACACGTCGGCAGGCGCTTTGGTAGGCCGCTCAGGGTCGACCTTCGTGGGCGTCGGCTTCAGCACCGGAGGGTTGTCCTCCTCGACGACCGGCGTGCTCTCCGGGTCCTGTCGCGGATCATCCAGGTCCGGAGGGACCAGAAGTTCCGTGCCACCGTCGTAGGTGAGGTCGGCGACTTCCTGGCGCAGGGCGTGGACGCTCTTGCCGCTGGTGGCGGTGGCGACCGCGAGCAGCCGGGCACGCACGTCAGTCAGGCCAGGTCGGGCGGTGGGGTCAAAGGCGAGCATCGTGCCGAGCAACTGCACCAGCTCGGCCGGCACCTCGGAGAGGTCGGGAAGGTCGCTGGGCTCGCTGATGCGCAGCAGCAGATTCCAGGAGTTCGTCGACGGGTAGAGCCCTCGTCCGGTCAATGCGAAGACCAGCGTCGCGCCGAGGCCGTAGATGTCGACCGCCGGGGTGAGGTCCCGCTCCCCCTTGACCTGCTCGGGCGACATGTAGGCGGGAGTACCGACCATGGCGCCAGGCTCGGTCAGATAGTCGTTCCGCTCGATCAGCACTGCCAGACCGAAGTCGATGAGCTTGGGCCCGTCGGGGCCGAGGATGATGTTCTGCGGCTTGAGGTCGCGGTGCAGCAGCTTGACCTGATGCACCTTGGCCAGACCTTCGGCGAGCATCGCGCCGGCCATGGCTGCCAACGGCAGCGGAAGTGGCCCCCGCGCGTCGACGTGCTGGCGCAGCGTGGCCCCGGGAACGTACTCCACGGCGAGCCAGGCCGGGTTCGCGTACGGGTCGGCGCCCTCGAGGCGGGCCACCCGGGAGCCGAAGACCAGCTTGAGGCTGTCGACCTCGGCGGCGAAGCGCTCACGCACCGTTGGTGCCTCGATGAGGTGCTGTTTGATCACCTTGACGGCGACCCGCTCGGCGGTCGGCGACACCGCGAAGAACACGTCGCCCATGCCACCCGAGCCGAGCGGCCGGACCACCTCGTAGCCGCCGATTCTACTCAGCGTCATTCGTCCCCCTCACGATGACACCTGCCCGAACTGCCGGTCCGCCATGTCGGCTCCACGCCTGACGGACGCATGACCGTACAACGTTGAACTTTCAACGAGGAAGTGTCCGAATGGCGGTTCCTGCTGGGCACTGAATTCATACTTCGTTAGGCTCCGGTGTATGAGTCGGCGTGTGACGATCTCCGTTCCTGATGACGTGGCCGAGCAGCTGGACGCGCTCCCGGCTCGTCAGGTTTCCGCGTATGTCACCGAGGCGCTGCGTCGGCGTCGGGTATCCGACGACATGCGCGCCGCTCTGCGGGCTGCGGGCCATCGGGAGTTCCCGTACGACCCGGCGGGCGCGGTGCGACGGCTGGCGACTCGCCAGGTGACGCCGGAGATGCGCGAGGCGGCGATCGCCCGCGCGGCGGAGCTGTTGGATCGCCCGGTCGACGAGGTCCGTGCCGACTTCGACCGACCGAACGCCGCGTGAGCGCACCGGTCTACGTGCTCGACACCGGCGCCCTGATGGCCTACGCCCAAGGCGTCGACGCCGTCGGCGAGGCGGTGGTGGAGGCAGCCGACGCCGGTGCGACGGTGGCGGTACCGCTGGTCTGCCTGCTCGAGGCGTACAGCCTGCTTGACCACGCCGAGCATGAATTCCTGCGGATGTTGCGGCGGAACCCGTCCGTCCAGGTCGTCACGCCTGCCCTGCGCGTCGACCGGGCTGACGACTGCCCGGTCATCGGTGGCATGGCGCGGCAGACCGGCCGGCTGGGTGCCGGTCATGCCGTCTTCGTGGCGATCAGCAGCGCCGCGGGCCTCATCACCTCTCGGGCCGATCAGGTCCGCAAGGTGCTCGGCGACGATTGGCCGATCATCGAGGTCTGACGTCACCGCGTCCTCCGGTCGGGACGGACAATCCCCCGGGCGAGACCGTCGGCGGTGAGCTGGACCAGTTCCGCGCCCAACGAGGCCGCCTGTCGGATTGCCGACTCGAAGGCGTCCAGCCGCCGGAACGCCTCCCCGTGCGACCGCTGCTCGTCCAGCGGCAGCCGCCGCACCTGGGCCCGCCGAATGTCGAAGCGCAGCGTGCCAGACAGACTCGACGCCTGCTTCTCGTTGGCCGACGTGCGCAACTGCCCCGCAAGGAACCACGGATCGAGCGCAGCCGGGTTGGGGCGCAGCAGGTAGAGGTTGCGGCCGAGCAGCGCTCCCTTGGTGGTGATCACTCGGGCGGTGAGCGTCCGCGCGATCATCGGCACCACCACATCGCCGACGGCGAGTGGGATCTCCTGGCCGAGCCGCTCGTCGACCTGCCCTGAGGCGTCCACGCCGGCCAGCACGTCCGGCACGGTGAGCACGGGCGGCCCGCCGGTTGACCCGCCACCGTCTGAGGATGAGCCGGCCCGGACCGGGCCGATGAGCTGCAACGCTCCGCTGCGGGCCAGCTCAGCGACCGTCAGGACAAGTGTTGTCGCCCCGTCGGGCGTGGGTGTGACCTGCGGCATCAGCGCCGGCAGGTCACCGACGATGGCGGCCAGCCGCTCGCGGGTGCGTACCAGATGCTCGCCGCTCTGCTCGCCCCCGACGGCGGGTTGCCGGCGCGCGGGGGTGAGGTCGATTTCCTCGTCCAGCAGTTCGATGACCGGCACCGCCCGAGCGAAGCCGATCTCCTCGACCTCGGCGTCGGGCGCGGCGGCAAAGGCCCGCCAGGTCGCCAGCACCCGCGCCGCCACCTCGGATAGCTCGCCCTCGGCGGCGTCCACCAGCAGCGCCCGCGCGGGTGCTGGCGCGTCGGCGGCAGGCCGCCGCAGCACCCACAGGTGCAGCGGTACGCCGTGCGGCGCGGCCACCCCGCTGGGCAGCGCGATGACAGCCCGCAGCGCGCCACCGCGCAACAGTTGGGCACGGATCCGCCGGCCCGCGCGTCGACCGGCCGCCGCTGGCGGCATCAGCAGTACGGCGAGCCCGCCGGTGCGCAGGTGAGCCAGGGCGTGCTGCACCCAGGCCAGCTCCGGTTCGGTACGCGGTGGTGCGCCGTACTCCCAGCGCGGGTCGTAGCCGAGTTCCTCGTTGCCCCAGTTCGTGACGCCGAACGGGGGGTGGCAGATGACGGCGTCGACAGAGCGGCCGGCAAAGGCGTCGGCGCGTAGTGAGTCGCCCGGGCAGACCTCGCCGGGCACCTCGCGCAGGGCGAGCCAGAGCCCGGCCAGCCTCGCGAGGTCCTCGTCGAGCTCCTGCCCGTACGCCGAAGTGCAGCCGGCGCGGACGGCGGCCCGCAACGTGGCGCCGGAGCCGGTGGCCGGGTCGAGGACGGACCCGCCGCCAACGCCGGCGAGCCCGACCATCAGGTCGGCCAGCTCGTCCGGAGTGGCCCAGGGGCGACCCGGGCCGGGCGCGGAGAAGCGTAGCCAGAGTTCGTCGAAAGCGGCCTGCGGCCCCAGTTCGTCGGCGAGCGCCTCGATCTCCGGTCGCAGGTCGGCGACGGATGTGTCGACGCCGCGTGGTCGTTCGCCGCGTTGACGGGCGAGGAGCAGCGCGCCGACGGCCGCCAGGCCGGTCGCCGGTGTTTCCCCGGCAGCGGCGAGGTGGCGCCAGAGGCGGTCGGCCCGGGACAGCTCGGGGAGCTTGCCCTGGCCGCGTAACCACTGCTCGACCTCGACGAGGTCGAACTCGGGGCTGGCGGTGGTGCCGCCCACCGGGGTCGGGAAGTCGGGATGGCGTTTGCGCCAGTTACTGACGGCCGCGCGACCGACCCCGGCGAGCCGGGCGATCTCCGCTGCCGTGATGGTCGGGTTCACCTGCACCTCCGAAGTGTGTCACACCCGTCAAGCATCATGTGTGTTGACAGAGTTCACAGACAATGCTCTTATTGACGCCGCCACGTTCACAGCAGGAGGAAAACGATGCGCAAGACCACGACCCTCGCCCTGATCGCCACCGGCCTCGTCGCCCTGGGCTGCGGCTCCGGTGCCACCGACGACACCACCGGCAGCAAGGCCAGCGCCGGCAGCAAGGCAGAGGCCGGCGGCGCCAAGGGCGAGGACAAGCCGGCGAAGACCGCGAAGATCGGCCAGGCGGCCCGGGACGGGAAGTTCGAGTTCACGGTCAAGTCGTCGAAGTGCGGCGTCGCGAAGGTCGGCACCTCGATGATCGGCGACAAGGCCCAGGGCCAGTTCTGCCTGGTCACGATCAACGTCAAGAACATCGGCAAGGAGCCGCAGACCCTCGACGGCAGCAGCCAGAAGGCCTACGCCGCTGACGGCACCGAGTACTCGTCCGACACCGAGGCTGGCCTCTACGCCAACAAGGAGGCGAGCACCTTCTTCGAGGAGATCAACCCCGGCAACCAGGTGACCGGCGTGTTCGTCTTCGACATCCCGAAGAACGTGAAGCTCACCAAGCTCGAGCTCCACGACTCGATGTTCTCCGGCGGCGTGACCGTCTCCCTCGCCTGATCCACCGCTCGGCCCGGGGCGGGCGCCACCGCCCGCCCCGCTCTCCCCCCGCCCTCAAGCCTGTTCACCGAGGAGATCGCCATGACGGACCCGACAAACCCGTCGCCGCCCGACCAGACACATCTGCCGCAGCCGATCACGACGAGCGACAGGGACTTGGCCGACGTGCCTCCCATCGCGCAGCCCGCCAAGCGTCGCAAGGCCCTGCTCGTCGCCGTGGGAGCCGCCACTGCCGTGCTGCTCCTCGGCGTCGGGATCGTTGCCGCGCTGGGTGGTGACGAATCGCCGGCCGCTGGCCCCGGCCAGAAGGACCAGACCCGTCTCGCCGCCGCCCGCCAGCAGTGCAGTTCCTCTGCGTCTGCTCGCCTGGGTGACGACGACCGGACGTTGACTCTCCACGGTGACGGCAAGGAGAGTGCCGGGCTCGATTACAACGTGTTGGAGTGCTTCTGGCGTGCACTCGACGTTCCCGATTCGGTCGTTGCCGAGATCGAGGCGACCCGGGCCCTGGACGGACGGCAGACCGGCGACTGGGACGGCATGCACGGCTCCTGGAGCTACCACCCGGACAGTGGCCTCCAGATGGTGATCACCCTCACCGACTGAAACCGGCGCCCTACCAGGCGCCGATCCTCCGCCTAATTGCCCGATATCGCCTCCACTCGATCAACCACTGATTCGTCTGCAACATCAGCTCGCAAGCGTCCTTGTGGCTACTCCACCGCCCCGACTCCGCTTCCTCACGCGGGACGGCACACCTGTTCCAGCCAGCTCTTCATCCCGGAGATCTCCATGGCTCGCTCCGACCACCATCACCCGGCCGCTTCGACGGTCACCCGATCCACCAGCCCGATCGATCCTGCCCTGCGCGTCAGCCGTTCGGCCCGGATCCTCTTGGGCACCCTTCTGCTCACGGCTCTCACCCTGACCGGTTGTGGGGACGGTCGGAAGGCCGCCGGGAGTCCAGTGACGCCTTCGACCAGTCCGTCTGCCTCGGCAAGCCCGTCCCCGACGCCGAGCCCGACGCCTCCCGCCGACCGGGACGGCGACGGCATCCCCGACAGCAGCGACACCTATCCCGAGGACCCGAAGAACGTCCCGCAGCAGGCGCCGGTCAACCTGACGTGTGAGACCGACAACGAGTTGAGCGGCTCGCTCTTCGCTGTGCATGGCGGCAAGGACGGCCGGCCGGACTTCGCGGAGGTCTGGGCGGCCAAGCCGAGTTCGTGTGAGTTCGTCGGCAGCTTGAACATCGTCACGGCCATTGAGAAGCAGGCCTACAAGGTCTCCAAGTACGACGACCAGGACATCTCGACGCTGTACGAGATGTGCGCCGCGGTCGACCCGGACGACGTCTACGCCGAGGCTGGGTTCGCCGCCAGCAGCGAGCAGATCCCCGAGATCAACGGAGCACTCACCCTCTGCCCCACCCACCCATACGCGAAGAGGTGGCGGCAGGCGGTGCAGCGCGGCCAGGCCGACGCGGACCTGGAGGCCCAGGGGCGGCTGTTCGGCTCCGGGACCTACCGGGTCGGCAAGGAGATCAAGCCCGGCACGTACGTCGCCACTGACGTGGACGGCTGCTACTGGGCGCGGCAGAACAGCTCCGGCGAGATCATCGACAACTACTTCACCAACGGTGCCCGCCGTGTGCAGGTCACCATCCGCTCCTCCGACTACGCCTTCAACTCCGAGCGTTGCGGCGAATGGCGCCCGGCCCGCTGAGGCGAGTCCCCAAACGAGACGTCAGGAGGCGTCGTGCGTCCCGATGAGTTTCTCCGCGCCCTGGACCGGCTTCCCGCTCCCCTGTACGACCGCGCGCTCGCCCTCCGGGGCTACGTCAAGCCCCGGAACTGCGAGACCTGCCAGGCCGTCGGCGACGCCGTCCGGGTGGCGCTGACCGCCGCCGACTACGACCAGGTCAGCTCGGCGGCGGAACTGCTCGACACCGCCGAGCAACTCGCCGCCGAGCACAACCTCGCCTGCCGGCCGGAACACCAGCCGGGACGCGGCCAGGTCCGCCGCTGGGCAGAGGCGTCGGCGCCGCTGATCGCCGCGACCGACGCCAGCTGGAAGGGGCGCGCCGGCGGCATCGGATACGTCGCCAGCGATGGCCGCTACGGACTGCGCAGCCGTCGCCCGGGCCGTGTCGACCCGACCGGTTCCTCCCGGGTGCTGGTCAGCGAGCTGCGGGCGGTCGAGTTCCTGTTGACCGCATACGACACCCCGCCGGTCGGCATGACAGTTCTGGTAGACAGCCTTCCGGCCCTGAACTACCTGCACTGCTGGCAGGGCGGCGAGAACAGGCAGATGCCCGCCCGCTACGACCTGCGCCCTCGTCACGGGGGCAGGCAGCCCACCCTGGTCCGGCTCGCCGAGCTGGTCGCCGGGCGCCCGGACCTGACGTTCGCGCACGTCAAGGCACACGCGCACCACGCCCTGAACGAGGCGGCCGACAGCCTGGCGCACATGGCGCGCCGCCGGGTCGAGGAGCCGTTCGACGTACGCCCCCGGGCGCACGACCTGGTCGTGGCGTTCCTGCGCGAATGGCATGTTGCGCTGCCGGTCTGACCGTCGATTTATCAACGACAGCAACTTCTCAAGCCTTGCCGCATCACCACCGCCGACGAGCCGGCACAAGCCGCAACCGTCGGCCCCGCACGCCCTCCCCCATTCCGCATCAGCACCCGTCGGAGGTCGCCTGATGAACCGCACCGAACCCCTGGTCGAGCTGATCTTCG
Source organism: Micromonospora sp. GCM10011542 (assembly GCF_042650685.1). Lineage (NCBI taxonomy): Bacteria > Bacillati > Actinomycetota > Actinomycetes > Micromonosporales > Micromonosporaceae > Micromonospora > Micromonospora sp. GCM10011542. The sequence goes on along the minus strand of NZ_JBHSBO010000040.1, from coordinate 218,570 downwards.
AGCGGCTCGCCGTCGACCGCGTACCCGATGACACCGCCGAGGTGGTCCTCGCTGCACTCAGCGACGAGGCCGACCTGGACGCGGCACTCGCCGGCGAGCCGACCACGCTGGAGCCGCAGGTCCCGGCGGCGGACGAGCCGCCGGAGCGGATTTGGCTCTCCTCGATCACCGTGGCCGGCTTCCGTGGCGTCGGCCCCGAGCGCACTCTCGAGATCGGCCCCGGCCCCGGCATCACCCTGGTCGTCGGCCGCAACGGCTCCGGCAAGTCGAGCTTCGCCGAGGCGGTGGAGCTGGCGCTGACCGGCGACAGCGCCCGCTGGGCCGACCGCAACAGCGTCTGGCGTACGGGCTGGCGCAACCTGCACCACCCCGATCCGTGCTGGATCGTGGCGAAGCTGCGGATCGACGGCGTGGCGAAGCCGGTGACGGTGACCCGGTCATGGCCGCTCGGCGCGGGACTGGCCGACGCGGAGGTGACCGTCGCCAGCGAGCGGGGGCGGCACGGCGGCCTCGCCGAGCTGGGGTTGGCGCGTCCGTTGGAGCTGTACCGGCCGTTCCTCACCGCCGCGGAGCTGGGTCGGCTCACCGCCGGCACGCAGAGCCAGCTCTTCGACGCGATCTCCGCGATCCTCGGCCTGGAGGCGATCACCGACGCCGACCAGCGGCTGTTGGCCGCCGCCCGGCCCGTCGACGCGGCCATCAAGGAGGTACGCGCGCAGCGCGCCGCCCTCGCCGCCGGCCTGGCCGAGGTGGACGACGACCGGGCCCGGCGGGCCACGGCACTGTTGCAGGGCCGTGGCGCGGTCGATCTCGCCGCGCTGACCGCGATCCTCGACGAGCCGGACGAGGTCACCGCCGACGGGTCGCTCCTGCTGTGCCGGCAGTTGGTCGAGCTGACCCTGCCCGCGTCGGAGGAGGTGACGCGGCTCGCCGCGCAGCTGGTGGAGGCCGCTGCCGAGGCGCAGCGGTACGACGGGGGCCGTTCACGGGCGGCGCTGCGCAGCGCGGAGCTGTTGCGTCTGGCCATCGAGCACCACGAGGACGCCGGCGACGTCCCCTGCCCGGTCTGCGCCGCGGGCAGCCTGAACGGCAACTGGCGGACGGCTGCCGGCGCGTCGCTGGCGCAGTTGCGGGACCGCAGTCTCGCCGCGCAGGCGGCCACCGCCCGGCTGACCGCGCTGCTGCGGCAGGCGCACCACCTGGTCGACGACGTCGCTGTGCCGGAGGGTGACGCGGCGGAGGTGCCGCTGGACGCGCTGCGCGCGGCGGTGGGCGAGCTGCGGCGCGTACCTGGTGATCCGACGGACCTGGCGGCGCACCTCACCGCGCGGTACCCGGCGGTCGTGGCGGCGGCGCGGGCCGCGCGGGCGTACGCCGAAGGGTTTCTGCGGCAGCGGGACACCGGATGGCGGTGGGCGGCGGCCGAGCTGCGGGCCTGGGTCGACGCCGCGCACCGGCTGCCGGAGCGGGAGGCGACGCTGGCTCGGGTGAAGGCGGCGCGGAGCTGGTTGAAGACCACCGCGGTGGAGCTGCGCAACGAGCGGGTGGCGCCGTTCGCGGAGCACTCGCAGCGGATCTGGGCGCAGCTGCGGCAGGAGAGCAACGTCGAGCTGGGTGCGATGACGCTGGAGGGCACGAACACCCGTCGTCGGGTGGTGTTCCCGGTCAGCGTGGACGGCGCCGACAACGGTACCGCCCTCGGGGTGATGAGCCAGGGTGAGATGCACGCGCTGGGGTTGGCGACGTTCCTGCCGCGCGGGTGCGCCCCGGAGAGCCCGTTCCGGTTCATCGTGGTCGACGATCCGGTGCAGAGCATGGACCCGGCCAAGGTGGACGGGCTGGCCCGGGTGCTCGCCGAGTTGGCCGAGGATCGGCAGGTGGTGGTCTTCACCCACGACACCCGGCTGCCCGACGCGGTCACCCGGCTCGGCCTCGGTGACGCCCGCATCGTCGAGGTGCACCGCGCGGAGCAGTCGGTGGTGACGCTGCGGGCCGGCTCGGATCCGGTGACCCGCTACCTGGACGACGCGCACGCGCTGGCGCGTAACGAGGAGATCCCGGCCGAGGTGCGCGGGCCGGTGGTGGCGGAGCTGTGCCGCTCGGCGGTGGAGGCGGCGTGCCACCGGGTGGTCTGGCGGGTACGCGTCGCCCGAGGTGTCCCGCATGACGACATCGAGAAGGCGATCGAGGCGGCGTCGCGGCGGCTGGCCACCATCGTCGCGTTGGCGCTGTTCGACGACGCCGATCGGGGCGGTGACGTGCTCGGTCAGCTGAGTCGTCGGCACGGGCGGCGGGCGGTGGACGCGTACCAGGCGTGCCGGGAGGGCGTGCACGGGGCGTACCGGATGGACCTGCCCGGCCTGGTCGCCGATGCCCGCCACCTCGCGGCGGTCCTGCCGTGACCGCCAATGGACGTGCCGGGGCGGCCACGCCGACGCCACAGCGCTGCCTCGCGGCGGCCGACCAGCTGCTGCGCGGCGCCGGCGCCCTCGGCTCGGCCGCGGTGACCGCCGGCTGGTGGCCGCGGGCGTGCGCCTGCCTGATCCGGCTCGCGCTCGAGGGCGGCGTCGACGCCTACTGGCGGCGGGTCAAGCCGACGGTTGCCTCGTGCCGGCAGGGCCGGGCGAAGCAGCTGATGCTGCGCGGCCGGCTCGGGCCCGGCGGCGGCGTCGCCCGCCGCGTCGCCTTCACGTGGGCGACCCTGTCGACCGCCGCCCACCACCACTGCTACGAGCTGGCGCCGACCGCCGCCGAGCTGCGTCGCCTGCACACCGAGGTGAGCATCCTGCTCACCCAGCTCAACGGAAGAACGGACCCCGAACGATGACGTACCCGCAGCCCGGACCCGACCCCACCCGCCCGTACCCGCCGGTGTCCGGCGTCCCGGGGCCGTACCCCCCGCCGGTCTCCGGCGTCCCGGCTCCGTACCCGCCGGTGTCCGGCGTTGCCCGCCCGTACCCGCCGGTCTCGGCCGTGTCCTATCAGCCGGGCGGGTACGGGCCGCCGGTGCAGCGGATCGCCGTGCAGGCGCCGCTCATGTCGGGCATGGCGACGGCGTCGCTGGTGCTCGGGATTCTCGGAGTGCTCGGCGGCTGGTGCCTGTTCGGGCTGCCCTGCGTCCTGGCGGTCATTCTCGGCCACGTCGCCCTGCGGGAGACCCGGGACGGCACGAGGTCGGGGCACGGCATGGCGGTCGCCGGTCTCGTCCTGGGCTACGTCTTCGTCGGTCCGATGATCGCCTTCACGGTCATGGTCTTCTTCGGCAGCATCGTGGGCGCGGCCACCCCGACGCCGACTCCCTGATCCCTGCCGTAAACCGGGCTGAGCAGAGGAACACCCGCCGCTGCGGCCAGGCAACAGGTGCCCCCGAGGTGCCGGAAGGACAGACACGCATGTTCCAGGAGAACCACCCTCATCCAGCGCCCGGCCGGGCCGTTGAGCTGTCGCGCCCGGACGAGGGCTACGTCATCACGGCGCGGTGGCACACCGACGTCGAATCCACCGCCATCATCGGGCCGGACGAGGTGGTCATCCGCGTCGCCGATGACGTGTCGCCCGAGGTCCGGGAACGTGGGGTCACGTCGGCGGACCTGCAGCGGATCAGCCGGCAGGTCGACGACATGGTGGCCGAGTTTCACCTCCTGCCGAGCGTCGGGGCGTACCAGGTGATGGTGCGGCGCTACATCGAGGGACGCCTCATCGAGCTCGCCCAGGCACGGGGTGCTGCGGCGGATGGCTTCGAGTCGGATCTGCTCGCCGTCTTTGTCGACCTGGCCGGGCGCGGGGATGCGGATCCTCTCGGAGTGCTCGCCACGGCTACCGGCCGGTCGCGGGAAGACCTCGGTCGTCTGCTCGACGTGGCCCGCCTGCGGACCGATCATGACGGGCACCCCGCGTGAAGGGCCCGACCACGGGTTCGGATACTTCCCGCGTGACATCTTCGAAGCCGCGCCGGGCCTGGTCGGAGGTCTTTCGCCGCAGCCGCATCTCGCCCTACGTGTTCGTCGTCGCTGAGGACGCCGCGAAGGAGGTCGACCGGGTCGTCGCCGGGCTCGGGCTGCCTGAGGCGTCCTCGAACAGCCTGTTCGACAACGCCCACCGGGTTACGCCGTTGCTCGACGGCGCCGTGGCGCGGCTGCTCACCTACGGTTGGTCCACCCTGCCGAGCGGCACCCGGGTGTACGGGCATGGGCCGTTGCGGCTGCTCTGCCACCTCATGGACCTCCGGCCACCCGCCCGCGCGCTGTCCGGGGAGCGGTCGGTGCCGGAGGTGGACCAGTTGCTGGCCGACCTCGACCGGCAGCGGCAGGCGGATAGCGCGGCGCTGCTCGCCCAGGCGGGTACGGCGATGGCCAACGATCCGCAGGAGGTCCTGGCGGCGGTTCGGGCGCTCCTCGGCGACGAGGCGGTCGACACCGTCGCCGAGGCTGGCGCCTAGCGCCGCAGGAGCACCTGCGGAGCAGTGCGTGTCCGCGCCCGGTAAGGGGTGGTGACGGCGTCGCCCTCAAGACGGGGCTCCGGCCCGGCGGAGATCCGCCGGGCCGGAGCCGTCATGCTGTTGACCAGCCGTGCTTCAGCTCGTCGTCACCGAACCATTGACCTTGCTGTCCCGCACGGTGCCGCCGAGGGCGTGCACCGAGCCGTTCACACGGCTCTCCACGATCGACACCACCGAGGCGTCGGTCGCGGTGACCGAGCCGTTGAGGGTCGAGTTGAAGGCGATCAGCCCGGCGCCCGGAGCGACCTTGGTCTTGCCGTTGACGGTCGCACCGTCCAGGCAGGTGATGCCGGACGTGACGGTGAGGTCGCCGTTCTGCCGCTCGCGCATGACGGTGGTGCAGGCCGGGTAGCTGGGCTGGGTCTGCACGTTCAGCTCGGCGAAGGAGACCGCCCGGGCGTTGTTCGTTCGCGGGTCGTCGAGCTTGAGGACGTCCAGGCCCTTCTGGATGTCGTTGGAGTAGATGTATCCGTTGTGGTAGTACGTCGACCACGCCCCACCGAGGATGCGGCGGGTGTCGGAGAGCGGGCCCCGCTCCCAGTAGGCGATCTCGACCGGGTTGGCCGAGTCGGTGAAGTCAATCACCGAGATGCCGCCCTGGTACCAGGCCTGGACCATGACGTCGCGACCCATGGCGGGGATCAGCGAGCCGTTGTGCGCGACGCAGTTCTCCAGGGTCGTGTTCAACCGCGGGATCTTGAAGTAGCTCTTGAAGACCAGCTCACGGTCGGCACCGGAACCCACGATGTCGTAGATCGCGTCCGCGCCCTGGTTGGCCCGGTAGGTGCTGGTGCAGATCGCGCTGCTGCCGCCGCCGAGCTCGTCGGTGAAGACCACCTTGGTGCCGGCGTTGTTGAACGTGGCCGAGTGCCAGAACGCGAAGTTCGTGTCCCGGACCTGGCTGATTACCACCGGGTTCTCCCGGTCGGAGATGTCGAACAGGACGCCGTCACCCATGCAGGCGCCGGCGGCCAGGTCCAGCTCCGGGTAGGCGGTGATGTCGTGGCAGCCGCTGGTGGAGCCGGCGCCGCTGGTTCCCGGGAAGAGAACCGGGGTGGCGACCACGGAAGCGTCGGCCGGGTTGTCCACCGGCACCTTGATGATCGAGATCTTGTCGTGCGGCGGCTTGCAGTAGAAGGCGCCGCTCGACGGGCCGTAAGACTGGACGTAGACGTAGACGCTCTTCCCGTCCTTGCTCGGCACCAGCGTCTGGGTGTGTGAACCGCAGTCGGTCCGGACCGACTTCACGTACCGCGGATTCGCCTTGTCGCTGATGTCGAAGATCCGGACGCCCTCCCACGAGCTCTGCTGGGTGGAGGAGCCGCTCGTGCTGTTGCACGAGTCGTTGCTGCGGGGCGCGTCGACCGCGAGGAACAGCAGGTTGCCCATGACGGACGGGTCGCCCTGCGAGCCCGAGCAGACCACCTGGCTGACCACCTGAGGCGAGCTGGGGTTGCTGACGTCGAAGACGTTGAAGCCTTCGTAGTTGCCGGCGAAGACGTAATTGCCCTGGAAGGCCAGGTCCGAGTTGTACGCCCCCTCGCTGGCGAACCCGCCGAACTTGGGGATGTTGGCGATCTGCCGGATGTTGGTGGTGCTGGCGATCTCGTCGACGCCCGGAGTGGTGTTCGCCGCGGCCACGTCGTTGGCGGCCTCCTCGGCGATGCAGTACTCGGCGAAGTTGTCGCCGGCGGCCTCGAACGATTCGCAGATGCCTGTGCTACCGCTCGAATCGGTGGCGCCGCTCGCTGGCGCCGCGGCCACGACGGCCGTGAGGAGAAGGGCGCCCGTGGCGGCCAGACCGATGGCCAGCCTCCGGCTCTCTTGTGGAGTTCGTCTTAACATTGTGGACACCCCTCGTTCATCCGGTCGATACAGTAACGGGACGATAACCCGGTGTCCGGCGCGAAGTTGTGACCGCTCTCACATATTGGCCGGGCTTCTGATCACGGTTACGCAAACCTGGTACGCGTGGGGCGGCACGAATGACCGCAGGTGGGACCAATAGAACCTTTTCGCTGCCGTGATCTTCCCGGTGCAGGTCACGTTCGCGCTAACATCCCGGCCAACCTCGGTCGGATGGCGGGAGTCGAGTTGTGCTAGTTGTGCGGATCCGAGCGCTTATCAGACGCTCGCGGGCGATTCTCCTCGTCGAGTTGGCGGTGCTCGCCGTGCTGGCCGTCGGGACCGCGGTGGTCGTCTGGTGGCCCGAGGGACCCCCGAAATCGCCGGCGACGGCCAACCCCCAGGCAACTCTCGACCTGCCCGGTCTGCCGGACGCGACCGCGCCGGTGCTGATGCCCGCGGCGCCCGGTGAGCCGGCGAAGACCGTCCGGGCGAACGAGAAGTCGCCCGCGCCGCGCCCGACGCACAACAACGCCGACATCCGGTTCGTCACAATGATGATTCCGCACCACGAGCAGGCGCTCGTGATGGCCCGACTGGTGGCGGAGCGGGCAGCGAACCCGCAACTCAAGATCATTGCCGACCGGATCCTGGCGGCCCAGGAACCGGAGATCAAGACGCTGGAGACCTGGTTGACGGACCGGGGCCTGGACCGGAACTCCGGCGGCGGCCACCAGCACAGCATGGCCGGCATGCAGACGGCAGAGGCGCTGGAACTCCTCACCGCCGCCCGAGGCGCCGAGTTCGACCGGATGTTCGTCGACATGATGGTCGAGCACCACCAGGGCGCGATCGACATGGCGGGCGAGGTGCTGGCGCTCGGCGTCGACATCATCGTCAACGAGACAGCCAGCAGCGTCGTCGTCGAGCAGGGTGCCGAGATCAACCGGATGCGGCAGGCACTCACCGGCGCGAAGTAGCCCCTTCTCCGACACCGATTTATCGCTGATACATCACCGGTCGCGCCCTCGGCGACGGCGGGGCCTGCATCGGCCCTTTCCTTCCACGCGTCTCACCAGGTGTGTCATGTTCGCCCATCCCTGGGCGTCGCCTCGTCCGCCGGCTCCGGCGGCGTCGGGCCGTCCATCCGTTCCCGCTCCCGGCGGTCGCGCCGTTTCTCCACAAGGGCGGCGAGCAGCAGCGACCCGATGGCCGTCGCCCGGCCCCAACGGCGCAGGGCGGCGCGGATCGGCCCGGGCGGTGGCGCCGGCGGCCGTCCGGGCACCACCACCCGGTCGACCCCCGGGTACGCGAGCCGGGAGGCTGAGATCGCTTCCTCCTCCGAGCGCAGGGCCCGGTTCCCGCCGATGACGAGGTTCCGGGCCTCGTCGCGGTAACGCCAACGCCACAGGTCGCCCTCCGGCCACAGCTCGATCCGCTCCCCCGGCTTGTCCAGGGCGGGTGTTTCCGGTTCACCCTCGCCCTTGGACGGGTGAGGCGGGCGGTGGGCGCCCCGCCGCAGGTCCGCGCGGGTGAGTTCGCCGACGCCGGCTGCGCCGCCGCGGTGCAGCGCCCGCGCGGTCAGGAAGGCGAGCGCCCCGGCCAGGATCGGCAGGACGAACGCCAGCACCTGGAACAGCGACAGCAGGTCGAAGATCGGCACCCGCAGCAGGCGGGCGATGATGTCATCGCCGGCCGCCACCGTGAGTACCGCGTAGAAGGTCAGCGCGGCCACACCGATGCCCATCCGGACGGGATGGTCGCGGGGCCGGTCGAGCAGGTGGTGCTGCCTGCGATCGCCGGTACACATCCGTTCGACGAACGGCCACGCGTAGAGGGCGAGGAAGGTCAGCCCGCCGAGCACCACGCCGGGGAAGAACGGTGCGGGCACCAGATGTCCGGCGACGCGGAACTCCAGCGGCGGGAACAGCCGCAGGGCCCCATCACCCCAGGCGACGTACCAGTCGGGCTGGGCCGGCGCGGTGGACTGGGCCGGTTCGAAGGGCCCGTACAGCCAGACCGGGTTGATCTGGATCAGGCCGCCGAGGGCGAACAGTACCGCCAGCACCCAGGCGAACAGGGCGAGTGTGCGCAGGGTGTAGCTCGGCCACAGCCGGGAGCCGACGACGTTGTGCTCGGTCCGCCCCGGTCCGGGGAACTGGCTGTGCTTCTGCCGCACCAGGATGCCCATGTGCAGCGACACGAGGGCGACGAGGATTGCCGGCACCAGCAGCACGTGGGCGACGAACATCCGGGGGATCATCTCGTCGGAGGGGAACTCCCCGCCCAGGGCCAGGGAAACCAGCCAATCCCCGACCAGGGGGATCGACGCCACCACCGAGGTGATGATCCGCAGGCCCAGCCCGGAGAGCAGGTCGTCCGGCAGGGAGTAGCCGGTGAAGCCGTTGGCCAGGGCGAGGGTCAGCATGGTCACGCCGATCAGCCAGTTGAGCTCGCGGGGTTTGCGGAACGCCCCGGTGAAGAAGATCCGCGCCAGGTGCAGCACGATGGCCGCGACGAAGACCAGCGCGGCCCAGTGGTGGGTCTGCCGGATCAGCAGGCCGGCCCGGACGTCCCAGCTGAGCCGCATCGTCGAGGCGTACGCCGCGGAGGTGGTGGCGCCGTCCATCGGGGCGTACGCACCGCGGTAGACCGTGTCGGCGGAGCTGGCGTCGAAGAAGAAGGTCAGGTAGACGCCGGTGAGGATCAGCGCGATGAACGAGTAGAGCGCGATCTCGCCGAGCATGAACGACCAGTGGTCGGGAAAGACCTTCACCAGCGCCCGGCGGGAGATCGGCGAGAGCCGTAGCCGGTCGTCCAGGGCCCGGGCCAGCCGGTCGGTGATCATGGCGAGTCCCAGGAGCCCGCGCCGGGCGGCGCGGTGAAGTCACCGGTCGCGCGGAGGAAGCCGTCCGATCCGACGTCGATCGGCAGCCCTGGCAGCGCCCGGGCCGCCGGACCGGCCACCGGCCGGGCATCCGCCAACAGGTCGAAGGAGGACTGGTGGCAGGGGCAGAGCAGCTGCCCGGTGCCCTTGAGGTAGATCCGGACCGGGCACCCGGCGTGCGTGCAGAGCAGCGAGTAGACGACCAGCCCGTTCAGGTGACCGCCGGAGGGCGGGCGGGAGAAGCGTTCCGGATCAAGGCGGACCGCGAAGGCGGGGCCGTCCCCGGTGTCGAGGTGGCCCTCGGGAAAGATCCCGACCGCGGTGCCGGCGGGCACGTCCTGCGGCCGCAGTGGTCGTCCGTCCGCGGTGACCAGCCGCACGCCGGGTCCCCACGGGGTGTCTCTGCGTGCCTTGAGCGGGTTGGCCCGTCCGGAGGGCAGCAGGGAGCGCAGTGGGAACAGCGCGGCGGCGCCGAGCGCGCTCAGCGCGAGCCCGAGCGCGGCGAGCAGGCCCCGCCGCCGCACCGGGCTGTCCGGCGCGGCGAGCACCGCGGCGGTCATCGCCTGCTCGGCCGGAGGCGGCGCGAAGCCCTCGTGCTCCTCGACGTACCCGCCGACCGGCACGAGCCGCCGACCCCAGATGGCGAGGCCCACGGCCAGCCCGGCGAAGGCCACCGCGAGACAGACCCCCTCCCAGCGGGTGTCACCGCCCACCGCGTACGTCACCGCGAAGCCCACCGCCCCGGCGGCACTGACCAGACAGGCGGCGGTGATCCGGCGACTGGCCGCCCGCTCGCTCGCCGAGGGACGCCGCGCGCTCACTCCCCCGCCCTCCTGCCCAGCCACCGCGCGGCGGCCACCAGCAGAGCCAGGACGGCCACCCAGGCGACCAGTCCCTCGGCCATCGGGCCAAGCCGGCCGAGGGGGTTGCCGCCCCGGTCCAGCCGCTCGCCGCGGAGCCGCTGCACGTAGGCGGTGAGGTCGTTGACCTGCTGGTCATCGAGCACCTGGCTGGGGAAGACCGGCATCAGCCCGGGGCCGACCCGGACCGCCTCGGCGACCTGCGTCGCTGTGGCGTCGTACAGCGGCGGGGCGGTCCAGCCGTCGATCAGCGCGGCGCCCGCGCCGGTGGCCCCATGGCAGGGTGCGCAGTTGGCGGCGAAGATCTCCTGACCGGAGGCCAGGTTGCCCGGGGCGACCCGGGGTATCTGCGGACCACCCCCGCCGAAGCTGCCAACGTGGCCCACCAGTGCCGCGACATCGTCGGCCGAGAACACCGGTTCCCCGCGCCGGGCCTGCTGCTCCTCCCGCGACAGCGGCATCCGTCCGGTGGAGACCTGGAAGTCGACCGAGGCGGGGCCGACGCCGATCAGCGACGGGCCCCGCTGCGTGCCCCGCCCCTGCTCACCGTGGCAGCTCGCGCACTGCTGCAGGTAGAGCTCGGTGCCCCGGTGCGCCGGGTCGGACGACGGCGCGGACGCGGCCGGGGTCACCGCCCCGGGGATCGGCTCGGGGGCGAGCGCCACCGGACCGGCGGCGAGCACCAGCACGGCTGCGACCGCGAGCATCCGGCGGGGATGCAGGGTGAGCCGCCGGGCCGCGGCTCGTGAGTGCCGCATCGGTCAGTCCAGCGTGTAGAGGTAGGCGGCGATGTCCTGGGCGTCAATGGCACTGACACCGAGGTTCGGCATGGCGGTCCCGGGCTCCACGGCCTGCGGATCGGCGATCCAGCGTCGGAGGTTGTCGGCGTTGTTGGGCAGTTGACCGGCGATGTAGGAGCGGGCGCCGAACCGGGTCAGGGGCGGGCCGACCAGGCCGTCGGCGCGGTTGATGCCGGGGATGGTGTGGCACGACCCGCAGCCGTACTGGGCGATCAGCCCCGCGCCCCGGTCGGGCCGTCCGTTGCGCGACTCCGGTGGTGGCGGTGGGGCCGTCGAGGCGCAGGCGGTGACCGCGATCATCGGCAGGATCATGAGGGCCGCACCGAGTGCCCCGAGCCGGTGGGGCAGCATCATGGCACCATCCCTTCCGCTTCAGCTGTGGTCGCCATCGGGCGGGTCCCTCCGGGTGGCGGGCCCCCGCGCAGGCCGTCGGGCCGGTCGCGGTCCATCTGCAGCAGCCAGCCCAGGAACACGGTCAGCGCCACGGCCAGCACGGCCAGGTCCATCGGCGCCCACATCAACACGCCGGCGAGTTGCTGGTCGGCCAGCGGGTCGGCGCCGAACACCCGCCGCGGATAGATCGGTTGCGGGGCGAAGGTGAGCACGGCGCCGAGGGCCGAGGCGGGCAGCATGGTGCCGGCCAGCAGCAGCACCGTCACCGGGGCGGGGGCGCGGTGCCGTGGCGAGCCGAGCACCGGCGCCCAGAACAGCCAGGCCGTGGCCAGGAAGCACAGATGCTCGGTGGCGTGCACGGCGGGACGGTCGACCGCGGCGGCGTACGGCCCGGGCAGGTGCCAGAACCAGAGCACGACGGTCTGCCCGCCACCGGCCAGCAGGGCGTACGTGCCCGGGTGGCGCAGCCGGCGCATCGGCGGCGCCACCCGGCAGCGGGCGAGCAGCCGGCGCAGCGGAAGCGGCACGGCCATGCTCAGCGGCAGCCCCGCCGCGCCGGCCGCGAGCAACGGGCCGGCCACCAGCAGAAGCAGCATGTGCTGAGCCATGTGCCCGGCCAAGGAGGACTCCGCCATCTCGTGCGCCGGCCCGTGCTCAGTGCCGAGCACCACCAGCAGTCCGGCGCCGAACGTGGCCACCCGCCAGCGGGGGACCACGTGCCCGGCGCCGCGGCGCGACCACAGCTCCTGGACGCCCCGCCCGTAGCCGGCTGCCAGCAGGCAGACCGTGACGACGATGAGCATCGCCAGCAGGCTCTCGGCCAGCGGGCTCTGGCCGGGCCCGTGTGCCTGGTGGACGCTCAGAGCTGACATGGCGGCAGCACCAGCACGGCGACCCCGCCGAGCACGATGATCGTCAGGAACAGCAGGTTGGTCCAGACGCCCACCACGGCGAGCATCCGGGACCGGCCGTACGCCCGGTCCTGGGTGCCCGTGGCCTGCGCGCGGGCGGTGCGTCGCCACGCCAGGACGGCGACCGCCAGCGAGCCCGCGGTGACCAGGGCCGGGACGATCACCGCGAGCCCGACGACCCGCCCGAGCGGCATGGCGAGGACGCGGTCGGAGCCGGCGGCGCAGGCGAGTTCGTCGAGGCCCCAGGCAGCGACCACGTGTACGGCCCAGGCGACGGCGCCGCCGAGGACGCCGTACCAGAGCAGCAGCCCGCCGGTCAGACGGGTTCGTGGCCCGGGTGGTGTGGTGGTCATAGTCGTGGGGAGAGGTAGATGGTGAACAGGATGGCGGCCCACACCGCGTCGACGAAGTGCCAGTAGATGGCGGTGTTGCGGACCCGCTCGCGCCGGTGGGCGTCGATGGTGCCGCCGCTCAGGGCGGCGGCGAGCAGCCAGCCGATCATGGTCAGGCCGACCAGGACGTGCAGCCCGTGGAAACCGGTGATCAGGTAGAACAGCGACCCGTACACGTCGGTGGTCAGGGTGAAGTGCCGGAGTTTCTCGGCGTACTCGGCGGCCTGCAGGCTCAGGAAGGTCAGCCCGAGCACCATGGTGGCGCCCAGGCCGCAGCGCAGCTGCCACCGCCGGCCGTGCCGGCTGCCGCGTTCGGCCCACACCATGGGCAGGCTGCTGGGCAGCAGCACGGCGGTCATGATCAACGGCTTGAGCAGCTCCGGGGCCCCGATGGCGCCCGGCGGCCACTGGGCGCCGTACTGGAAGCGGAGGTAGAAGTAGCTGCCGAGCAGGCAGGCGAAGAGGGTGGCCTCGGTGGCCACGAACATCACCATGCCCCACCAGCCGGTCGATCGACCGGCTGGCAGCTCGGTGCTCAGCGCCTCGGCGCCGGTGGCCGCCATGATCCCGCCCCGATCCGTCATGGTGTCGCCACCCCGCTCGTCCGGCTCGGTCCAGCTGGCCAGAGCCAGACCGCGATCGTCAGGGCCACCACCACCGCGGCGACGGCCGCCACCGGGTACCAGGCGACGAGCAGAGCGGCGAAGAAGACCAGCAACGCGGCGGCGAGCACGAGGGGCTTGAGCGTTGACTCCGGCATCGGCACCGGGCGTTCGACGCGGGCGTCCAGTTCGCTGGTGAGCAGTGTGTCGCGTCCCTCGCTGAGGATGCGGTCCGCGGTCGCCCCCTCGCTGGTCGACTCGGCGGTCCGTTCGTCCCACACCGGGTGCAGGCTGTGCACCCGAGGCAGGACGGGGAAGTTGTACGGCTCGGGCGGTGACGTGGTGGCCCACTCCAGGGTGTCGGCGTGCCAGGGGTCCGGCGGGGCGGGCCGACCCCGGCGGACGGCGTGCACCACGCCGACGAGCACGAGCAGCAGTCCGAGAGCGAGCACGTAGGAGCCGATGGTGCTCACCAGGTTCCATCCGCCCCAGCCCGGCTCGCTGGCGTAGGTGTAGACCCGGCGGGGCATCCCGAACAGGCCGTAGAGGTGCATGGGGAAGAAGGTGACGTGCATGCCCGCGAAGACCAGCCAGAACGCCCAGCGCCCCAGCCCTTCGTGGTACATCCGCCCGGTGATCTTGGGCAGCCAGTAGTAGATGCCGGCGAGCATCGGGAAGACCGCGCCGCCGATCAGCACGTAGTGGAAGTGCGCCACCACGAAGTAGGTGTCGGTGACCTGCTGGTCGAACGCGGTCAGGGCGAACATCGTGCCGGTGACGCCGCCGAGCACGAAGGTCACGATGAAGCCGACGACGAACAGTAGCGGCACCCGGATGACCAGCCGGCCGAGCAGCATGGTGGCCAGCCAGGCGAAGATCTGCAACCCGGACGGAATGGTGATGATCGTGCTGGCCGCGCTGAAGAAGCTGTAGGACAGTTGCGGCAGCCCGGTGGCGAACATGTGGTGCACCCAGACCCCGAACGAGATGATCGCGATCGCGACGATGGACAGCACGACCAGCAGGTAGCCGACCACGCCCCGCCGGGTGAAGGCGGGTAGCACCGCCGAGACGATGCCCAGCGCCGGCATGACGATGATGTACACGTCGGGGTGTCCGAAGATCCAGAACAGGTGCTGCCAGAGCAGGACGTTTCCGCCGGCCGACGGGTCGAAGAAGTGGGTGCCGAACCGGCGGTCGAAAAACAGCAGCGCGTTGTCGAGGTTCAGCGCCGGCAGCGCGAAGATCACCATGAACGCAGTAGCGACGATCGCCCAGACGAACAGCGGTACCCGGTTGAGCGACATTCCCGGTGCGCGCAGCTTGAGCGCGGTGACGATGAAGTTGATCGAGGCGGCGGTCGTGGATATGCCGAGGAAGAGCAGACCGAGGGCGTAGACGTCCATGTGCAGGCCGGGGTTGTGCTGCGCGGAGTTCAACGGCGCGTACGCGAACCAGCCGTTGTTGGGGGCGGCGCCGAAGGGCAGGCTCGCCCACATGAACAGGCCGGCGAACAAGAAGACCCAGTAGCCGAAGGCGTTCAGTCTCGGGAACGCCATGTCCCGGGCGCCGATCATCAGGGGTACGAGGTAGTTCCCGAAGCCGAAGAGCATCGGTGTGGCGAACAGGAAGATCATCGCCGTGCCGTGCATGGTGAAGAGCTGGTTGTACTCCTCGGGCGACAGCAGTCCCGCCTCGGGTCGGGCGAGCTGGGTGCGCATGGCCAGGGCGCTGAGTCCGGCGAGGACGAAGAAGACCCCGGCGGTGACCAGGTAGCGCCGGCCGATCCTCTTGTGGTCGACCGTGCTGAACCAGCCGCGTAGCGAGCGCGGCTCCGCCCAGTGTTCCGTCAGCCGGGCCAGGTCCACCCGGCTGACGCCGGGCGGCGTGGTGGTCGCGGACATGGTTCCCCTCTCCCCGACCTACTCCAGCGACCGCAGGTACGTGATCAGATCGGGCAGCACGGCCGCGCTGACCGGCTGTGGGGGCATCGCGTTGCCGGGCTTGACCGTCTGGGAGTTGACGATCCAGCCGCCGAGGTGTCCGGCGTCATTCGGTACCGCCCCGGCGCCGAGGCTCCATCGGGAGCCCACGTTCGACAGGTCGGGCCCCACCTGCCCCTGTGCGCCCGTGCCCCGCACCGCGTGGCAGGCGGCGCAGGTGCCCTGCAGGAACGCCTGCTGGCCGCGGCGCTCGGCCTCCGTGCGCGGCTGACGGGCCGGGGCGTTCAGGCGGGTCAGCCACGCGTCGAAGTCGGCGCGGGGTTCCGCCACGACCAGGAAGGCCATGTGAGCGTGCTGGGTGCCGCAGTACTCGGCGCACTGGCCGCGGTAGCGGCCGGCCCGCTCCGCCCGCAACCAGGTCTCGCGGGTCTCACCGGCGATCAGGTCCGTCTTCGGCATGAGCTGCGGGACCCAGAAGCTGTGCAGCACGTCGTCCGTGCGCAGCCGGACCTTCACCCGCTCCCCCACCGGAATGTGGATCTCGTTCGCGGTCGCCCCGGACGCCCCCGCATAGCGCACCTCCCACCACCACTTGTGGCCGGTCACCTCCACCGTCGGGGCGTCGGGGTCGGGATCGGCGGCGAGCGCGGCGAGGTCCCGCAGCCCCACCCCGTAGACGGCGACGAGAATGACGAACGGCAGCCCAGCTCCGGCGATCGCGACGAAGCGGAGCGGCTGCCCGTGGCGCACCCGGACGTTGCCCCGCCGGAACACCAGCGCCCAGACCAGCAGCGCCATGACCTCGGCGACCACCGCCAGCGAGATCCAGAAGAGCAACCACCACAGGTTGGCGACCCGGGCGGCGCCCGTGCCGGCGGGGTTGAGGGCGGAAGGCGGGTCACCACCGCATCCGGCGAGCAGGGCCAGGCCGCACAGGGCCGTCAGCACCGGGAGCGGACGCGGTTGCCGGCGCCACCCGGCGGGCCGGGCGGCGCTCATGGTCATCCCTGCTGTCGTGTCCACCGAGAGCGACACTAGGCCCTTGCGAACCCCGTTCGTCCCTGTTTGCGGCTGATAACCCGACGAGCGCGACCGGACCGATTTATGGTGATACCGCAACTCGATCCGCAAAGCGCCCCGGGGGCGCGGACAGGGAGATCATGCGAGCTTCCACCGTGGACCTTGTCGCGGACACCGGCAGAGCGGCCGCCGGCCGCCGGACCATGGCGTGGCTCGCCGGCGGGCTCACCGCGGCGGCGACGGTGGCCGGCGGATGGCTGGCACCCCCCGACGAGGTGCAGGGTCAGGCGCAGCGGCTGATGTATCTCCACGTCCCCGCGGCCTGGGTTGCCTACTGCGCGTTCGCCGTCGTGCTGACCGCCAGCGGCGCGTACCTGATCGGGGGCGACCTTCGCTGGGACCGGTTCGCGAGGGCGGGCGCGGAGGTCGGTGCGGCCCTGACCGCTTTCGCGATCGCCACCGGGTCACTCTGGGGGAACCTGGTCTGGGGTTCCTGGTGGGCGTGGGACCCCCGGCTGGTCAGCACCGTCCTGCTGCTGCTCGCGTACGCCGGCTACCTGGCCCTGCGCCGCTCGCTGGCAGAGCGGACCGGCGCGCGAGACGGAGGCGACCACCGGGTGGCGCGGCCCGCCGCGGTCGTCGGGATGGCCAGCTTCCTGCTCGTCCCGGTGGTGCACTTCTCCGTCGTCTGGTGGCGGTCGCTGCACCAGCAGGCGACCGTGCTCGCCCCGCACCGCCCGACGATCGATCCGCGGATGGGCGCCGCCCTGCTGCTCGCCGTGGCCGCCGCGACCCTTGCCGCGCTCTGCGTCCTGCTCTACCGGGTGGTCCGGCTGGAACGCCGGCTGACCCCCGAGACGGCCCCCGACCGCGTCCCGGTCCGGGTCGGATGATCCGTCGCCGTGCGGGCCGCACCGCCGTTGCCGCCGTGCTCCTCGCCGTCGGCGCGCTGCTGGTCACCAGCGCGCTCCGGGAGACCCTGACCTATTACCGCACGCCCGGCGAGGTGCTCGGCGATCCGGACGCGACCCGGGAACGGGTACGCCTCGGCGGCGACGTGGTGCCCGGGTCGCTGCGCCGCAGTGGAGAGCTCGTGGTGTTCAGCCTCGCCGAGGGCGGCCACGAGATCACCGTCGAGCAGCGGGGCGTGCCGCCGGAGACGTTCCGGGAGGGCGAGGGGGCGGTCGTCGAGGGCACGCTCTCGGCGGACGGGGTGTTCCGCTCGGATTACGTCGTGGTCCGGCACGGCAACGAGTACGGCCCGTCCACCTCGCCGACAGGGCCGGTCGATGCTCGGTGACCTCGGCACCGCCAGCCTCACGGTCGGGCTGCTCTGCGCCACCCTGACCGCCCTGCTCTGGCTGCGGGTGGCCCTGTTCGCCACACCCACCCGAGCGGCCCGCCTCGGCACCGCCGCGACCCTGGCAACCGCCGCCGCCGCCGGTGGCCTGCTCGAGGCCGCCCTGCTCCGGCATGACTTCAGCGTCCGCTTCGTGGCGGAGAACGGCGGACGCCAGGTGCCGTTGTACTACACGCTGACGAGCCTCTGGTCCGCACTTGACGGGTCGCTGCTGCTCTGGCTGCTGATCCTCGGCGGGTACGCTGCGCTGCTGTCGCGTCGCCGGTACCCGGCCCGGCTGCACGCGTACGCGATGGTGGTCGTCAGCACGGTGACCATGTTCTTCTTCGCGCTGTCCACCTTCGCCACGAACCCGTTCCGAGAGGTGAACCCGGTACCCGCCGACGGCCCGGGTCCGAACCCGCTGCTGCAGCAGCACCCGGCGATGGGCGTGCACCCGCCCCTGCTCTACGCCGGCTACATAGGCCTGGTCGTGCCGTTCGCCTTCGCGATCGCCGCACCACTGGCCGGCCAGCAGGGGCGGGGCTGGCTGCGGGCCGCCCGACCCTGGGCCCTGGCGGCGTGGGCGGCGCTGACCGCCGGCATCGGGCTCGGGGCCTGGTGGTCGTACGCGGTGCTGGGCTGGGGCGGCTACTGGGCGTGGGACCCGGTGGAGAACGCCTCCCTGCTGCCCTGGCTGACCGCCACCGCCTTCCTGCACGCCACCCTGGGCCGCGCCGCCGGCCGGGCCGGCTGGACCCTGGCCCTGGCGTGCGCGAGCTTCGTGCTGGTGCTGCTCGGCACGTTCCTTACCCGGTCCGGCGCGGTGGCCAGCGTGCACGCCTTCACCGACTCACCGTTGGGGCCGATGTTGCTCGGCTTCGTGCTGCTGACGGTCGTCGTGTCGGCGGTCCTGACCGGATGGCGCGAGCCCGAATCCACCCACGGCAGGAGCACACCGCTGCTGTCCCGGACCACGGCCGTGCTGGTCAACGGCGTGCTTCTGGTGACGATCGCGGCGGTGGTGCTGATCGGCACGATCTTCCCGTTGCTCTCCGAACCGCTCGGCGGTGTGCGCACCTCGGTCGGACCCGGCTACTACCAGCAGACGGCGGTACCGCTGGCGATCGTGGTGCTGCTGATGATGGGCGTGACGCCCGCCCTGCGGGTCCGCGACCGGACGCAGGCGCTGCGGCGTCTCGCCCTACCCGGCGCCGTGGCGCTCGCCACCGTCGCCGTGGTGGGGCTGCTCAGCCGGCCCGGCGTGCCCGCACTCACCGCGTTCGGCGCCGCTGCGTTCGTGCTCACCGGCGTGGCCGCAGACCTGGCCGGCCGTCTGTCGCGCTCCGGCAGGAACCGGAGACCGGGCCGGGCCGCCGGACTGGTCGCGCACGCCGGGATCGCCTTGGTTGCGGTGGGCGTGGCGGGATCCTCCGCGTACGGGCGCGACACCGAACGAACCATCCGCACCGGTCAGGCGCTGCGGGTGGGCGACGTGTCCGTGCGCCTGGTCGGCGTGGACCGCAGCGGCGGCAGCGGGGGTATGACGGTACGGGCGCGGCTCCAGCTCACCGAGGCGGGCGGCGGGGAACGAACGGTCCGGCCCGCCCTGCGCTACCACCCCGCCCGGGACACCGCTGTCACGGTGCCGGCGATCCAGACCGGACTGCTGCGGGACACGTACGTCACCCTGATCGCGGTCGCCCCGGACAGCGGCAGCGCAACCGTACGGCTCGCGGTGAATCCGCTCGTCGGGCTGCTCTGGGCCGGCGGCACGCTGACGGCCGCGGGGGGCCTCCTGGCGGCGATCCGCACCGCCCGTCCGCGACGCCCGGACGTCGTCGCGGCGTCGCCTGACCCGGTCGCCGCCGGGGCCCGGTGATGACCGCCCGCCGCCTGCTGCGACCTGGGCCGGCGCTGGCGCTGGTGCTCACCGTCGCCGTTGGCACCGTGGTCGCCCTCGGCCTGCGCTCACCGTCGACGCCGCTCGACGCCGGCGCCGCCAGCGGCGTCACCCCCGCGCCGGCCCCGGCGCTCACGGGCACCACCCTGGATGGTGGCCGGTTCGACCTGACCGACGCCCGTGGCCACGTGCTGCTGGTCAACGTGTTCGCCTCCTGGTGCGGCCCGTGCCGCGACGAGCTGCCGCTGATGGTCGAGACGGAACGGCAGTGGTCGCCCCGTGGGCTGCGGCTGGTGGGGCTGAACGTCCGGGACGGCGCCGAGGCGGTCCGGGCGCTACTTGACGAGACCGGCGCACGGGAGTTGACCGTGCTGCCCGACCCGGAGGGCACCCGGGCGGTCGACTGGGGCGTCCGGGGAGTGCCGGAGACGTTCGTGGTGGACCGGGACGGCCGGATCGTCGACCGGCAGCGGGGTGTGGTCACCCGGCAGTGGCTTGAGCAGCGGGTGGCGCCGTTGCTGGCTCGATGAGGTGGCGCGCGGCCGTCGTCGGGGCACTCGTCCTCACGGCGCTGATCGCCGCAGCGGGCGCCGGGCTGGCCCGGTCGGCCACCGGCACCGGTCCGGACGACCCGGTGCGCACCGTGGCCGCCGGTCTGCGCTGCCCGGCCTGCCAGGGTGAGTCGGTGGCGGACTCCCGGTCGCCGATCGCGGCGGCCATGCGGCAGGTGGTGGCGGACCAGCTGGCCCAGGGGCGCGACCGCGACGAGATCCGCCGCTGGTTCGTCCAGCGCTATGGCCCGCAGGTGCTGACCGACCCGCCGACCCGCGGGGCGGAGCTGCTGCTCTGGGCCGTACCCGCGCTGACCTTGCTGGCCGGCGGCTACGCGGCCCTGCGCACGCTGCGTCCCCGCCCGACCCCGTCCGCGCGGGCCACGGCGGTGCGGGCGGCGCCCACCGGTCGGGCCGCGCGCCGGGCGTGGCGGGCGGTGTCGGTGGGAATGGTCACCCTCGTCGTGTCGGTCGCGGTGGCCACCAGCCGCCTGGACCGGCCGGCCCCGCGTCCCGAACCGGCCGACCCCGTGACGGTCGCCGTGCAGTTGGCCCGCGACCTCGAGGGGCAGGCCCGCTACGACGCCGCGGCGCGGATGTACCGGGAGGCGCTGCGGGAGCACCCCGACGACACGATCCAGCTGCGGCTCGCCTTCTCGCTGCTGCGGGCCGGCGACAGCGCCGGCGCGGAGCAGTCGGCCCGGGAGGTGCTGAGCCGATCCCCGGACGCCCCGGACGGCCTGCTCGTGCTCGGGCTGGCGCAGCGCGACAGACGGTCCGCCGAGGCGGCGCGCACCCTGCGACGATTCCTGACCATCGCTCCGGAGCATCCGGCCGCCGGAGAGATCAGCCGGCTGCTGGCCACCGGCCCGTGACACCCCACCCGAACCCCATGAATCCACGTTGAGCCGGGTCCCGCAAGCATGGGTGCTGGCCCGCACCGATCGCGACCGATCCTTCGAGATGCTGCTGACCGCACTCGGCACCGACCTCGCGGATCCGGAGCACAGCTCGACGCGGAACGCCAAACTCTCATGCTCTGCCCCGGTACGACCGTAACCGTCGCGCTGCACGGCCGTGGCGAGCCGGCGAGTCGACCGGATCAGGGCAGTGCACCGCCCGACGCGGCGAAATCGTGACGAGACCTGGCACGGGCAGCAGGCCGCCCGGTGTCGGCGGGATGGCGCTTCCCGGACGCAGTTGATTTGGGCCGATGCTCAGGTGTTCTGGGGGAATCCGAGGTTCACGCCACCGTGGGACGGGTCGAGCCACCGGCTGGTGACGACCTTGGACCTGACGAAGAAGCTCACTCCCTCCGGCCCGTACGCGTGAGCGTCACCGAACAGTGAGTCCTTCCAACCCCCGAAGGAGTAGTACGACACCGGGACCGGGATCGCGACGTTCACCCCGACCATGCCGATCTCGACCTCGTTCTGGAACCGGCGAGCCGCGCCACCGTCGTTGGTGAAGATCGCCGTACCGTTGCCGTAGCGGTTGGTGTTGACGAGTTCGACGGCGGCGTCGTAGCTGGGCAGCCGGAGCACCGAGAGGACCGGTCCGAAGATCTCGTCGGTGTAGATGGACATGTCGCTGTCGACATGGTCGAAGAGGGTCGGTCCGAGCCAGAAGCCGGCTTGTTCACCGTCGATCGGGTGGCTGCGCCCGTCGACCACCAGCTGCGCTCCCGCGGAGCGACCCGCGTCCAGGTATGACATCACCCGGTCGCGGTGAGCGCCGGTGACCAGCGGCCCCATCTCGCAGCCCGGGCGACGGCCGTCGCCGACGTGCAGTGCGGCGATCCGTTCGCTGATCTTGCCGACGAGCTCGTCACCGACCGGGTCGACGGCCACGACGACGGAGATGGCCATGCAGCGCTCGCCGGCGGAGCCGAAGCCGGCCGAGACGGCGGCGTCGGCGGCGAGGTCGAGGTCGGCGTCGGGCAGGACGACCATGTGGTTCTTCGCGCCGCCGAGCGCCTGCACCCGCTTGCCGTTACGGGTGCCCGTTTCGTAGACGTAGCGGGCGATCGGAGTGGAGCCGACGAACGAGATGGCTTTGACCATCGGGTGTTCGAGAATCCGATCGACCGCCTCTTTGTCGCCGTGCACGACGTTGAGGACGCCGTCGGGCAGCCCGGCCTCCGCGAACAGCTCCGCCAGGAAGTTCGACGCGGACGGGTCCTTCTCGCTCGGCTTGAGCACCACCGTGTTGCCGCACGCGATGGCGTTCGGCACGAACCACAACGGCACCATGGCCGGGAAGTTGAAGGGGGTGATCACCCCGACCACGCCGAGCGGCTGCCGGATGGAGTACACGTCCACCTGGGTCGAGGCGTTCTCGCTGAACCCGCCCTTGAGCAGTTGCGGGATCCCGCAGGCGAACTCGACCGCCTCCAGCGCACGCTGGATCTCCCCCGCGGCGTCGGAGAGCACCTTGCCATGCTCGGCGGTGATGATCTGGGCGAGGTCGGACTTTCGGGCGTTGAGCAGTTCCCGGAAGGAGAACATGACGCTCATCCGCGCAGCGAGGGAGGCGGTACGCCATCGGGCGAACGCCTCGTCGGCGGCGGCGACGGCCTCGTCGACGACCGGGGCGGTCGCGAAGTCGACCTGTCCGCAGACCTGGCCGGTGGCGGGGTCGTAGATGTCGCCGGTGCGCTCGGCGACGCCGTTCCAGGGCTTGCCGCCGATCCAGTGCGTGGTCCTCATCGCTGCTGCACCTCCTTGGTCACGGCCTCGATCGACTGGGTGAGGATCTCGAGGGCTTCCTCGGCCTCGGCCTGGGTCAGGGTCATCGGCGGCGCCAGGCGGATGACGTTGCCGTACAGGCCGCCCTTGCCGACGAGCAACCCACGTTCCCGCGTCTCCTCCAACAGCGCCGCGGCGGCCGCCGGGTCGGGTGCGCCGTCGGGTCCGACGAGCTCCAGCGCGATCATCAGGCCCTTGCCGCGGACGTCGCCGACCACGGGGTGCGCCGCGGCGACCGCGCGCAGACCGTCGAGCAGGCGGCCGCCCAGCTTCGCGGCGTTGGCCTGGAGGTCGTGCTCCAGCAGATAGTTCAGCGAGGCGAGAGCGCCGGCGGTGGCGAGCGGGTTGCCACCGAACGTGGAGATCGAGTTGGCCCGCAGGCAGTCCATGAGGTCAGGGCGGGCGACCACGCCCCCGATCGCCAGGCCGTTGCCCAGGCCCTTGGCGAAGGTGATCGCATCGGGCACGACGTCGTGCGCCTGGATGCCCCAGAAGTGCTCGCCGGTGCGGCCCCAGCCGGTCTGCACCTCGTCGGAGACGAGGAGGATGCCGTACTCGTCGAGCACCTTCTTGAACTCGCCGAACAGCCCGTTGGGTGGGGTGGTGAAGCCACCGACGCCTTGGATCGGCTCAACGATCATGCACGCGACGTCTCCCGCCGTCGTCGTCTCGATGATCTCGCGCAGGTCGGCGACGCAGGCCTTGATGTAGTCCGGGTCGGACAGATCCCGGAACGGGCTGCGGTAGCGGTAGCCGCCGTGCACCCAGCTCACCTTGATCGGGCTGAGGGCGCTGGCCGACCAGCCGCGGATGCCGGTGATCGCGACGGTGGCGAATGCGCGACCGTGGTAGGAGTTGCGCAGGGCGAGCACCTGCTCGCTACGGCGGTACTGGGTGGTGAGCATCAGGGCGGTCTCGTTCGCCTCGGTGCCCGAGTTGGTGAAGAACACCCTGGCGTCCGGGATGCCGGACAGGTGCGCGATCTTCTCGGCGAGCTCGACCTGCGACTTGATCAGGTACAGCGTGGAGGAGTGCAGCACGCCGGTGTCGAGCTGTGCGCGGATGGCGTCGCTGATCTCGGCTATGTCGTAGCCGATCGCGTTGGTGAGGATGCCGGCGAAGAAGTCGAGGTAGGTCCGTCCCTCGCGATCGGTCACCCGGCGGCCCTGCGCGGTGGCGATCTCGATCGGCTGCTCGTAGTACAGCGCCAGCCATGTCGGCATCACGGACCGGTGTCTGGCCAGCAACTCGCGGTGCGCCATCGCGTCCCCCAATCCCGTTCCTACGGCGAGTGTGGACGCATTCGTTGTCCAACCGCTATGCACAACCTGTGCCGCTCTGCGAGCAATGCCATTACGTTGTGTACATTCCCGCCAATGGGGAGGCAGCGATGTACCCCT
Organism: Micromonospora sp. GCM10011542; assembly: GCF_042650685.1. Lineage (NCBI taxonomy): Bacteria > Bacillati > Actinomycetota > Actinomycetes > Micromonosporales > Micromonosporaceae > Micromonospora > Micromonospora sp. GCM10011542. The sequence goes on along the minus strand of NZ_JBHSBO010000040.1, from coordinate 194,479 downwards.
CCGTCGCAGACGCCATCGCGCTGCCGGTGATCCGGCACGCGAAGCCGCAGGTGGTGGCCGGGTCGGCCGGCATGCAGGGCCGCGTCCGCTGGGTCCACGTGGCGGAGGTCGCCGACATCGCGAACCTGCTCCGCGGCGGAGAGCTGGTGCTGACCACCGGAATCGCGCTGCCGGACGAGGCGGCGGCCCTCACGAGGTACGTCGACGACCTGGCCGCGGTGCACGCGGCGGGACTGGTGATCGAGTTGGTCCGGCGGTGGCGTGACCACCTACCGGAGGCGCTGGTGGCTGCGGCGAACCGGCACCGGCTCCCACTGATCACGCTGGCGGAGGAGACGCGGTTCGTGTCCGTGACCGAGGCGGTGGTGGCGCTGATCGTCGACGCGCAGCTCGCCGAGCTACGGGCTGCCGAGCAGGTGCACGAGACGTTCACCTCGCTCACCGTGGCCGGAGCGGAGCCGGCGGAAGTGCTGCGCGAGGTGGCCAGGATCTCCGGACTGCCGGTCGTTCTCGAAACGCTGGGGCACGAGGTGCTCGCCTACGACGCGGCCGGGCAGGATCCCGCCGAGCTGCTGGCCGACTGGGGTCAGCGGTCCCGGTCCGTGGCGGCGCCCGAGCGGACCGCCCACGACGAGGAGGCCGGCTGGTTGGTCACGATGGTCGGCGCGCAGGGCGCCGACTGGGGACGCCTGGTCCTGCTCTCACCGGATCCTCCGCCGCACCGGCACGTGGTGGTTGCCGAGCGGGCCGCGTCGGCACTGGCGGTGCACCGGCTCGTGGCGCGCGATCGCGAGAGCCTGGAGCGGCAGACGCACCGCATGTTGCTCGCGCAACTGCTCGGTCAGGCAGTACCGCCCCCGGATCTCGCCGCCCGGACGGCCGCGCTGGGCGTCGGCCTCGACCGGCGGCAGCTGGTCGGGGTCGCGATCCGGCCCGCGACCGTGACGCCACGCGCCCCCGCACTGGCCACGCAGGAGGTGTTGCGCGACCTTGCGGAGGCGACCGCGTTGGCCGCGCGGCGGGTGGCCGTGCCCGCCCTGGTGGGCATCGTGGACGACACGAGCGTTCGCGCGTTGTTGTCGCTGCCCACGCAGGCTGGAGTGGACGGGGTACTGCGCCGGCTGGCCAGAGAGGTACACCGCTCCGCGTCCGGTCCGGTGCTGGTGGCGGTCGGCACCACAGTTTCACACGTCGCCGAGGTGCGCCGCAGCCTGAGCGAGGCCGCCCACGTGGCGGGGGCGGCCCTACGCTCCCCCGGCACCCAGCTCTACCACAAGCTGGACAATGTGCGCCTGCGCGGCCTGCTGCATCTGTTGCGGGAGGACGAGCGGGTCCGGGCGTTCGCGAACCGCGAGCTGGGTCCGCTGTTGGCGCGCGACGCCAACCAGCGCACCCGGCTCGTGGAGCTGCTGCGCTGCTTCTGCGAGCAGGGCGGGAACAAGTCGGCGGCGGCCGCCGCCGCGCACCTGTCGCGTACGGCCTACTACCAGCAGCTGTCGCGGATCGCGCAGGTGCTCGGGGTGTCGCTGGAGGACCCGGAGTCGATGCTGTCGCTGTACGTCGCGCTTCTGGTGCACGAACTCGACGACGCCTGACCGGTCAAGGGGCCAGCAGGAGGCCCCAATCCATCCGCCGCGCCGATTGACAGCCCGGTGCGGGCGTGCCGTGGACAGAGTGTGCCCCGATCATGCCAAGCGTGGACACTTTGCCGCTGCCCGTGGCGGGTCCGTGACACCCACCATTCCGAGATAAAGATCGAGCTGATCCGCCCCCACCCGCAGCACCCGCGCCGGTCGGCCGGCCACTGTTGCGGCAGCGTAACCGCGAGGTGAGCGATGGCCGTTGAACCCCTGCCCCCCGCCGAAACCACCGCGGTCCAGCCGGGCACACAGATCACGCATCCGGATGGCCGAGTCGAGCTGCGTGACTTCTCCACGATCGCCGACAGCCCGTACTTCAACGACGAGCTCGCCCCGGTACCCATCGAGAAGCGCACCTGGACCACATACAACTTCGCGGCGCTGTGGATCGGGATGGCGCACAACATCCCCACCTATCTGCTCGCCGCCGGGCTCATCCAGCTCGGCATGAACTGGGTGCAGGCCTTCCTCACCATCACCCTCGGCAACCTGCTCGTCCTGATCCCGATGCTGTTGAACAGCCACGCGGGCACGAAGTACGGCATCCCGTTCCCGGTCTTCGCCCGCGCGTTCTACGGAGTCCGCGGCGCGAACTTCCCGGCCCTGCTGCGCGCCTTCATCGCGTGCGGCTGGTTCGGCATCCAGACCTGGATCGGCGGCGAGGCGATCTACGCCATCGCCGGCAAGCTGCTGGGCTCCTGGTGGGTCGACGCGGCGACGGTGATGGACTACCCGTGGACGCTGTGGGCCTCGTTCTTCCTGTTCTGGGCGATCGAGATGGCGATCATCTGGCGGGGCATGGACACGCTTCGTCGCTTCGAGAACTGGGCGGCGCCGTTCGTCATCGTGGTCGCCGTCGCCCTGCTGATCTGGGTCCTGGTCGAGGCGGGCGGGCTCGGCCCCATCCTGTCCGAGCCGTCGAAGCTGGGCTGGGGCGCCGACTTCTGGAAGTTGTTCGCGCCGTCACTGATGGGCATGATCGCCTTCTGGGCGACGCTGTCGCTGAATATCCCCGACTTCACCCGGTTCGGCGGCAGCCAGCGCCAGCAGGCCTACGGCCAGGTCCTCGGCCTGCCGACCACGATGTCGTTCTTCGCCATCCTGTCGATCATGATCACCTCGGGCACGGCCGTGATCTACGGCGAAGCGATCTGGGACCCCATCCAACTCGCGGCCAAGTTCGAGAACCCGCTGGTCGTCGCGCTCGGCCTGTTCACCGTCGTGGTCGCCACGCTGTCGGTGAACGTCGCGGCAAACACGGTCAGCCCGGCGTACGACTTCTCCAACGCCGCGCCCCGACTGGTGAGTTTCCGGACCGGGGGCCTGATCACCGGCGTGCTCGGCATCCTGATCCAGCCGTGGCGCCTGGTGCAGGACCCCAACATCTACATCTTCGTCTGGCTCGGGTTCTACGGCGGCCTGCTCGGTGCGGTCGCCGGCGTCCTCATCGCCGGGTACTGGATCCGCTACCGCACCAGCCTCCAACTGCCGGCCCTCTACCGCCCCGAGGGCAGGTACTGGTTCTCCGGCGGGTGGAACTGGGCCGCCATCATCGCCACCGTCGTCGGCGCGGTCCTCGCGGTGGGTGGCGCCTACTCCGCACCCGGCAAGGGGCCGTTCCCGTCCGACGGGCTCATCCCGTTCCTCAAGCCGCTCTACGACTACAGCTGGGTGGTCGGTCTGATCGGCGGGTTCCTCGTCTACCTGGCGCTGTCGATGCCGCGCACCGCGCACGCGAAGGGGGAGCAATGAGCAACATCATCCGAGCCGGGCTGGTGCAGCAGAAGTGGACCGGCGACAAGGAGTCGATGATCGCCAACGCGGTCGAGGCCATCCGCAGCGCCGCCTCGCAGGGCGCACAGGTGGTCTGCCTGCAGGAGTTGTTCTACGGCCCGTACTTCTGCCAGATCCAGGACGCGGACTACTACTCGTACACCGAGGCGATCCCGGACGGGCCCACGACCGCGCTGATGTGCGAGGTCGCCGAGCAGCACGGCGTGGTGCTGATCGTGCCGATGTACGAGCAGGAACAGCCGGGCGTCTACTACAACACCGCTGCCGTGATCGACGCCGACGGCACCTACCTCGGTAAGCACCGCAAGAACCACATTCCGCAGGTGAAGGGGTTCTGGGAAAAGTTCTACTTCCGGCCGGGAAACCTCGGCTACCCGGTGTTCGACACCGCGGTGGGCCGCATCGGCGTCTACATCTGCTACGAGCGCCATTTTCCCGAGGGCTGGCGGGCGCTCGGCCTGGCCGGTGCAAAGATCGTCTTCAACCCCTCTGCCACCAGCCGCGGCCTGTCTGAGTACCTCTGGCGGCTTGAGCAGCCCGCGGCCGCGGTCGCCAACGAGTACTACGTCGGCACGATCAACCGCGTTGGTGTGGAGCCGTTGGGCGACAACGACTTCTACGGCCAGTCGTACTTTGTCGACCCGCGGGGGCAGATGGTCGGCGACGCCGCGTCCGACACGGAGGAAGAGGTCGTCGTCCGCGACCTCGACATGGACAAGCTGGCCGAGGTCCGCGACCTCTGGGCGTTCTACCGCGACCGCCGGCCCGACACGTACGAATCCCTGGTGAAGCCGTGAGCATCGTCATCCGCAACGGAACAGTGGTCAACGCCACCGGGGCGTCCCCGGCGGACGTGCTGGTGGAGGGCGAGCGGATCGCCGCGCTCGCCGCGCCCGACTCGGGTCTGGCCGAGCAGTGGGCGGCTGGTGCCGAACGCGTCATCGACGCCGCCGGGAAGTACGTGGTGCCCGGCGGCATCGACGGCCACACCCACATGGAGATGCCGTTCGGCGGCACGTTCTCGGCGGACAATTTCGAGACCGGGACGATCGCCGCAGCCTGGGGCGGCACGACGACCATCGTCGACTTCGCCGTACAGGCCAAGGGCACGTCACTGCTGTCCGCGCTGGACAAGTGGCACAGCAAGGCCGACGGCAACTGTGCGATCGACTACGCCTTCCACATGATCGTCTCCGACGTCAACGACACGTCTCTGAAGGAGATGGAGGCCTGCATCGACGCGGGCGTCAACACGTTCAAGATGTTCATGGCCTATCCGGGGGTCTTCTACGCCACGGACGGCGAGATCCTGCGGGCCATGCAGAAGGCCCGGGACACCGGGTCGATGATCATGATGCACGCCGAGAACGGCATCGCCATCGACCAGCTCGTCGCGCAGGCACTCGCGAGCCAGCGCACCGACCCGGTGCAGCACGGCCTGACCCGGCCGCCCGAGTTGGAGGGCGAGGCCACCTCGCGGGCGATCGCGCTGGCCAAGGTCACCGGCTCGCCGCTATACATCGTGCACCTGTCCGCCGCGCACGCCCTGGACGCGGTCACCCAGGCCCGTGACACCGGGCAGAACGTGTTCGCCGAGACCTGCCCCCAGTACCTGTTCCTGTCGTTGGAGGATCTGGCCAGGCCGGACTTCGAGGGCGCGAAGTACGTCGCCTCTCCCCCGCTGCGCCCCAAGGAGCACCAGGCCGAGCTGTGGCGGGGCCTGCGCACCAACGACCTGTCGCTGGTGTCCACCGACCACTGCCCCTTCTGCTTCAAGGACCAGAAGGAGCTGGGCCGGGGAGACTTCTCCAAGATCCCGAACGGGATGCCCGGCGTCGAGCACCGGATGGACCTGCTCCACCAGGGCGTCGTGCGAGGCGAGATCACTCTGCCGCGCTGGGTGGAGATCAGCTCGACCACGCCCGCGAGGATGTTCGGCCTCTACCCGCGCAAGGGGGTGATCGCGCCGGGCGCCGACGCGGACATCACGGTGTACGACCCCACGGCCCAGCAGACCATCTCGGCCAGCACCCACCACATGAACGTGGACTACTCCGCGTACGAGGGCATGGAGCTGACCGGAAAGGTCTCCACCGTGCTGTCCCGTGGTCGGGTCGTGGTCGACGACAACGCCTTCCACGGCGCAGCCGGGCACGGCAGGTTCCTCAAGCGCGATCTCAGTCAATACCTGGTTTGACAAGGAGGAGCCGTGGACTTCGGTGTCGTACTCCAGACCGACCCGCCGGCTCGCGACGTGGTCGCGGGCCTCACCGCCGCCGAGGACAACGGGTTCCGCTACGGATGGACGTTCGACTCCTGCGTGCTGTGGCAGGAGCCGTTCGTCATCTACTCGCAGGTCCTCGCCGCGACCAAGCACCTGATCGTCGGGCCGATGGTGACCAACCCGAGCACCCGCGACTGGTCGGTCACCGCGTCGCTCTTCGCCACGCTCAACGACATGTTCGGCAACCGCACGGTGTGCGGGATCGGCCGCGGCGACTCGGCCCGGCGGGTCATCGGCCAGCCGCCGGCGAGCCTGGCCACGCTGAAGGAAGCGATGCACGTGATCAAAGAGCTGGCCGAGGGCAACGAGGTCGAACACCACGGCACGGCGGTGCGCATTCCGTGGGTGCGCGACGGCAGGCTGGAGATCTGGATGGCCGCCTACGGCCCGAAGGCGCTGCGGCTGGTCGGCGAGCAGGCCGACGGCTTCATCCTGCAGACGGCCGATCCCGACATCGCCCGTTGGACGATCGGCTCGGTACGCGACGCGGCCACCGCCGCAGGCCGAGATCCCGATTCGATCACCATGTGTGTCGCCGCACCCGCCTACGTGGGGACGAATCTCGCGCACCAACGGGATCAGCTGCGCTGGTTCGGCGGCATGGTCGGCAACCACGTGGCCGACCTGGTCGCCCGCTACGGCGACTCAGGAGTCGTGCCGACGGCGCTCACCGACTACATCAGGGGCCGCGAGGGCTACGACTACGCCCACCACGGCCGCGCCGGCAATCCGTCCACCGACTTCGTGCCCGATGCGATCGTCGACCGGTTCTGCCTCGTCGGCCCTGAGTCAGCCCATGTCGACCGGCTGCAGGAGCTCAAGGAGATCGGGGTCCACAACTTCGCCCTCTACCTCATGCATGACGACAAGGAGAAGACCCTCTCCTCGTACGGCAAGGACGTGATCACCAACGTCTGATCCCGACGCGTCTGCTGCCCGACCAAGTGGACAGGGCCCAGCCTGCCCACGATCCGTGTCAGCGGTGTGGCAGCTACGCGGCTGAACCGTGGCCTGGCGGACGCACGAGACGAATCCGCTGGTGCACTCGTTCGTCGAGGCGTGCCGCGGCGCGGCGAAGGCGCTGGTCCCGTCCCACGCTGACATCTGGTCGCCGGTCTGACCCCCGCCCGCCGCCAACGGGCGGCGATCAGTAGGAGTCGGCCAGCTGCGTGCGGAGCTTGGCCAGCGCGCGGGTCAGCAGCCGGGACACGTGCATCTGGGACACGCCGACCTGCTCGGCGATCTCGCTCTGCGTCTGGTTCCCGTAGAAGCGCAGGGTCAGGATCTTCTGCTCCCGCTCGTCGAGGGTGGCCAGCGCCGGGCCGAGCGCGACCCGCAGCTCGGCCAGCTCGAACTCGCTGTCCTCGCCGCCGAGCATGTCGCCCAGCTCGGTGGCCCGCTCACCGTCACCGACCGGGGTGGACAGCGACACCGCGTTGTACGCGCGGGCGCCTTCCAGGCCTTCGAGGACCTCTTCCTCGGTGAGCTTGAGGTGGGCGGCGATGTCGGCGACCGTCGGCGAGCGGCCGAGGGTCTGCAGCAGCGAGCTGTTGGCGTCCGAGATGGCCAGGCGCAGCTCCTGCAGCCGGCGGGGCACCCGGATGTCCCAGGTGCGGTCGCGGAAGTGCCGCTTCAGCTCACCCACGATGGTGGGGATCGCGTAGCCGGCGAAGTCGACGCCGCGCGACGGGTCGAACTTGTCGATCGCCTTGATCAGGCCGACCGCCGCCGTCTGGATCAGATCGCCGGTCGGCTCGCCGCGGCCGCTGTAGCGCCGGGCCAGGTGGTTGGCCAGCGGCAGCCACGCCTCGATCGCCCGGTCCCGAGCGGCGGCACGCGACGGGTGGCCTGCGGGCAGCGCCGCCATCGCGAGGAGGGCCTGCGTGGCCGGGGAGTCCGCCGACGCATGGTGCTCAGCGCGATCGTCTGTCCGAACAGGCCGGTCAGTGGTCGTGGTGATCATGGCGTTTCCTCCGCATCGCACCGGCCGCGCTCCACCTTGCCGGCGCCAACCGTATGAGCCGAGACTAGGCCATTGGTCGCCGAAAACCTAACCGAAAGGCTGATTTTCACCAGGTGTCGGTGGCTCCACCTCCCGCACCGTGATGCAGCGCTGCGGGTAGGTCACGGGCGGCGACGGAATCACTCGGGCGGCTGCGTCCCCCGCTGCCTCTCGTTCTGTCGAAGGGCTTCCTCGAGCTGGTCTTCGAGGATGATGATCCGGCAGGCGGCCTCCAGGGCGGTGCCCTGATCGACCATCTCCCGGGCCCGGGCGGCCAGGCGCAGTTGGTAGCGGGAGTAGCGGCGGTGCCCGCCGGCGGAGCGGTGCGGGTGGATCAGTTTCGCCTCGTCCAGGCGGCGCAGGAACTCCTGCGACGTGCCGAGCATGTCGGCGGCCTGGCCAATGGTGTAGGCGGGGTAGTCCTCGTCGCCGAACATGTCATCGGGGTTTCGCCCCATGTCACCTCCACGTCGAGGGCCCCGGCGCTCGCGCGCCGGGGCCCAGGGTTACGGGGTCAGAACACCATCTGCCGACAGGAGCGTCGGCTTGTCGTATCCGCACCAGCCATTCGTGAAGGCTGCGGGTGCGGGGATCGCGTATGCGTGACCGAAGACCACCTCTCGTTCGATGGAAGCTACGGTGTCCGCCCGGCCAGCGTCGACGGCCGGCGGCGGGCGATCCAACGGTGTACGGCCCTCCCCTTCCTCTTCCTTCTCTGGCATTGCTGACGTACGGCTCACCGGTGCCGGAGCCCCACTCAACCTCATGGCCCCACACACGTACGGCGAGCATCAGCTGGAGCCCCGAACGCGCCCTGGCCCCACCTGCGGCGCCCCGTCGCGCATCACTTCGGGGCTGACGTGCTTCTTCTCTTCCGCGCCCGTCGTGACCTCACGGCCGGACGGTTCGTCTGCGTCTTTTGGGACTCTCTGCTCTCGACGTGAAGAAGGCTACCTCCTGAGTTCGAGGATATCTAGTTCTTCGGCCATAGATTTCCTGGTCGGTTCGGAACAGGGTCAGCGGGTCAGCGCCAATGACCGCTCAGGCCTTCAGCCAACGCTGGAGGCACTGCGGGAGGTCGTGGGCGTCCTCCGGCAGCCGTGTGCCGAGGTTACCGCCGGGCACAGCCCTGCCTTAATGGGCTGTTTACGCCAATAAGGCCCGTTTGTACGGTCGGGCATGGAAAAGTCCGATTAAGTACACCTGCAATCTGATGTGGCCTCAACCGTCGCGCTCTCGGCGCTGGTGAGACGCATTCGCGAAAGGGCATGTCGTGACAGTTAATCCATTCCGCCATCCTCGACGGGCGGTCCTGGCGGCGTTGACGGCCGTCGCCGCCAGCGGCACGGCCGCCGCCGTGCTGATCTTCAGCGGCACCGGCGCGAGCGCCGCCGAAGCACCGGTCGCTCTGGGGACGGCAGCGGACTTCTCCGTGCTGGCCGGCTCCACCGTGACCAACACCGGCCCGAGCTTCCTGGCACAGAGCCTCGGTGTCCATCCCGGCAACACCGCGCCCGGCTTCCCACCCGGAATCGTCGGCGGGGAGATCCACCTCGCCGACGGCGTCGCCCTTCAGGCCAAGAACGACCTGACCACCGCCTACAACGACGCGGCCGGTCGGACTCCGACCGCCAACCTTCCCGCTGAACTGGGCGGCCGGACGCTGACTCCGGGGGTGTACCGGATCGGCGACGCGCAACTGACCGGAACCCTGACGCTCAACAGCCAGGGCGACCCGGCGGCGGTCTTCATCTTCCAGATCGCGTCGACGCTGATCACCGCGTCCAACAGCAGCGTCGTCTTCATCAACGGCGCCTCGCCCTGCAACGTCTACTGGCAGGTGGGCAGCTCGGCCACGCTCGGCACCGGTACCCGGTTCATGGGCAACATCCTGGCCCAGACGTCGATCAGCATGAACACCGGCGCCACTCTCCAGGGCCGCGCGCTGGCGCAGACCGGCGCCGTCACCCTCGACACCAACACCATCAACGCGCCCGTCTGCCTGCAGCCGACGGGAACACCCACCGCGACCCCCACCGGCACGCCGACCGGCCAGCCCACGGGCGGCCCGACCGGCGGTCCCACGGGCGGCCCCACGGGCGGCCCCACCGGCGGCCCCACGGGCGGCCCGACCGGCGGCCCCACGGGCGGCCCCACCGGCGGCCCCACCGGCGGCCCCACCGGCGGCCCCACGGGCGGCCCCACGGGCGGCCCCACGGGCGGCCCCACGGGCGGCCCCACGGGCGGCCCCACGGGCGGCCCCACCGGCGGCCCCACCGGCGGCCCCACCGGCGGCCCCACGGGCCAGCCCACCGGTTTCCCGACTCCCACCCGCACCCAGCTACCCGTCACGGGCGGCAGCGGCGGTAGTGCGCTCATCCCCGTCCTGACCGGAGTCGGCAGCATCGCCGTCTCCATTGGCGCAGCCCTGCTGCTCCTCTACCGACGCCGAACGACCGAGTCCTGATCGACAGGCCCCGGCGGTCGGTGACGGCCGCCGGGGCCACCGGGCGGGCGCGCGCTGGTGATCAGTCGCGCCCGTCCGGCGATGGGGATTCGGCCATCGCTGCGATGAGGGCGGCCACCGGCACGGTGGCGAAGCCGACCCGGGCGTCGCTGGCCCCGTACGGTAGCCACAGCTCACCGGCGTGAACGAGTCCGCCGCAGGAGTAGACGACATTGGGTACGTAGCCGTCCCGGCCCACGTCGTCCGGTGTGAGCAGCACACCGGGAAGCTGCGCGATGACCCGCTCCGGTCTGCGCAGGTCGAGCAGCAGGGCGCCGATGGCGTACCGGCGCATCGGGCCGACCCCGTGGGTGAGCACGAGCCAGCCGTCGTCGGTCTCGATCGGGGATCCGCAGTTGCCGACCTGGATCAACTCCCAGCCGTCGGTAGGGGCGTGCAGCGGCACCGGCTCCAGCCACCGGTTCTCGCCGTCCAGACAGGTCAGACCCATGGTCTCGCCGTCGGCGCGGCACAGTGCCAGGTGACGACCGCCGACGGTACGCGGGAACAGCGCGACGCCCTTGTTGCGGGCGCCCGGTCCACGCATCGGGGTGATCTCGAAGCGGCGCAGGTCGCTGCTGACCAGCGCGCGGGTCGCGATGCGCCGTCCGTCGTAGGCGGTGTAGGTGGCCCGGTACACCGGCCCGGACTCGTCGGTGAACCTGACGAACCGGGCGTCCTCCATGCCGTTGCTCTCCGCCGGGGTGGCGGGCCAGAGCACCCGCTGGTGCAGAGCGGTGTCGGCGGGGAAGGTCGTGGCGTAACTGGCGGCACTGGCGCGGCGCAGGTGTGCGAGGGTGTCCGGGCTGGTGCTGCGGGACAGCAGGTCCAGTGGCAGGTTGGCGAGCACCCGCTCGAAGGTGGCCTCGTCGTACCGGTCGGGCAGGGCGTCCAGCACGGTCGCGGTGACCTCGTTGTCGCAGTCCTCCTCGACCAGGCCGGCAGCGAGCAAGTCCCGACGGTGCCGTACGCCCACCCGCTGCCCGACGACCAGGGGACCGGACCGGTCGGCGACGGTGAGCCGGCGCCCCGGACCGAGGACCGCGGTGGCGAACCCGATGGACGACAGGTGCCCCTCGCCGATCTGGCGCAGGCTGACCGCGACGCGCAACTGCCCGGCGCCCAGAGCGCTCTGGTCGGGATGGACCACCAACGACGGGTTGCACAGCGCGGCGGCCTCGACGGCGTACTCGTGGCTGAAGTAGGCGCCGAGCAGGAGTTGGGTGGTGAAGGAGAGGTCCCGGGCCCGGGCGATGCGGTGCCGGACGAGGTCGTAGTGGTGGTGGAACGTGCCGTCCAGGTCGCGATGCCGGGATCCGAAGCGGTCGAAGGTCTCCCTCAGCAGCCTGCCGGTCTCCTCGTCGTCGAGGTGCGCCACGCGGTCGATGAGCGCCCGCGCGCGGGTGCGGACCACGGCGGCGTCCTCACCCGGGACGAAGAGCTTGACGATGACCCGGCTCGGGTCCGGGGCGAGGGTGAGGTCCTGCCGGACGGCCAGGGTCACCGTCACCACCACGGCCGAGCGTGCTGCAGCGTGGAGATGAGGGCGAGGGTGGATTCGGCGCCCTGGTTGAGGTTGGGTCCGTGCGGGGTCAACCCGTCGTAGCCGCCGCCGGTCGCGGGATCCCACATCCGGGTGCCGACGTCGTTGTCGCCGAGGAACCACCCGACCGCCTGCCGTACGCCGGTTTCCCAGCTCGGGTCCCCGGTGACGGTGGCGGCGGTGGCGCAGGCGTCGGCGAAGGCGGCGACCTCGATCGGCTGTTGGTCGTGGCGGGGCCGTGCCGCGCCGCGCCGCCACCCCCCGGCCGGTACGACCGACAGCCGTCCGTCGAGGAGTTGGATGTCCCGCAGCCAGGCCAGCATCCGCAGACCGTCGTCGAGGGCCGAGCCGTCGTGGCGTAGCTGGCTGGCGGCGATGACCACCTCGGCGAGAGCCGCGTTGGCGTAGGTCAACTGCTGCCGTGGCCAGGGCCAGTCCGGGTCTGTTCCGGGGGCGCCGACCGTGGTGGCGGCGTCGGCCAGCAGCGCGGCCGCGGCGGCATGGGCCGGGTGGCGGCGTAGCACCTCGGCGGCGCCGAGCCCGGCGAAGGCCATCGCGTGCGGGGCCGGAGAGCGCCGCGCGGCGGCCCTGCCGAAGGCGACCAGCGCCTCCTCCCGGATCCAGCTGGCCGGACTGCGGGCAGCGGCGGTGCCCAGCCCCCACAGCGCCCGGCCCCACCAGTCGCCGAGACCGGGCTCGTCGCTCCAGCGCCGGTCGTGGCCCAGCCGGTTGTGGAAGGCGCCGCGGGCGTCCTGCGCGTGGGTGAGGAAGGCGAGGTAGCGCTCGGCGAGCCGGAGCACCTCCTCGGTCGGCTCCGGCTGGCGGCTGATGACGACCAGGCCGCGCGCGACGTCGTCGGTGCAGTATCCGTGCTCGCGGCGGACGATGGCGTGCCGGGCGTGCTCGAACAGGCCCGTGTCGTCGCTCAGCCGCGCGAGGTGCGCGAAGCTCGGCTCGGGCGCGGCGAGCTGCCGTCCGCCGTCCGCCGTGGATGGGCGACCGGTGGTCGCGGTCACGCCGACGCCGCGCTGGCCGTGAGCGGGCGGGCGGCGATGAGCCGCTCGGCGAGAGTGCCGTAGCGCGCCGCCACCGCCGGCCACCGCAGGTCCGCGGCGAGCGGCCGGACGCGGCCGGCCAACCGGTGGGCCAGGCCCGGTTCGATCAGGATCCGCCGGACCGCCGTGGCCAGCGCCGTGGGATTCTGATGGGGTACGACCAGGCCGGGGCCGCCGGTGAGCAGCTCGACGGCGTGCGGGAACGCCGTGGCCACGACGGGCACCCCCGCGGCCACCGCCTCGATGAGCACGCCGGAGGTGACCTGTTCGCGGGAGTCGTAGGGCAGGACGACCACGTCCGCGGAGCGGATCAGCCGGCCCAGGGTGGGCTGGTCGTGGTAGATGTCCTGGTAGTCCACGGCGTGCGCGACGCCCAACTGCGCGCCGAGCCGGTGCAGTCCGGACCGGTACGCCTCACCCTGCTGCTCGATCACCTTCGGGTGGGTCCGGCCCGCGACGGTGTAGGTGGGTGTCGGTTCGAGGTCCTGCAACCGCGCGAGGGCCCGCAACGACCACTCGATGCCCTTGCCGGGGCCGAGCAGCCCCCAGGTCAGCAGGTGTGGGCGGGTACGGCGGTCGGCGGGTGCACCGACGTGGTCGGCGGCGCCGTGCGGGATGACTGTGACCTTCTCCGGGGGGACGTCGTAGCCGATGAGCAGCCGGTCGCGGGCCGTGTCGGTCATCGTGACGACCATCGTGGCGGTGGCGACGATCTGTTCCAGCAGGGACTTCTGCCGGGCGGAGGGCTGGCGGAGCACAGTGTGCAGGACCACGATGCTCGGCACGGTGAGCCGGCGCAGCAACGGCAGGACGTCCTCGCCGTCGGCGCCGGGGTAGATGCCGTACTCGTGCTGGATGACAGCCACGTCGAAGCTGTTCAGCACGGTCGCGGCGTCCCGCCAGCCCGCCGGTGTGCGCGCCGACCAGGTGTGCACGACCCCGGGCGCGGGCCGCTGGTCGTCGCCGTGGTCGGTCATTCGCACGATTCCGCCGCGCGTCCCGTCGGCGGTCAGGTGGGCGGCGAGGGCGGAGTTGAAGGTGGCCAGTCCGCACCGGGTCGGTGGGTGGGAGCTGAGGAATCCGTAGCTGGGCATGTGGTGCCTTCCGGTTGTCGATCGCTCGACGGGTTCAGCGTCGACGGATCAGCTGGTCGTAGACGGACAGGTAGTCGGTGACCATCCGGTCCGCGCCGAAGCGTTGCCGTGCCCGCTCCCGGCAGCCCGCCCGATCGAGCTCGGCGGCCCGGGTGACGGCGTCGACGGCCTGCTCGACGGTGTGCACGAGATAGCCCGTCACCCCATCGTCGACGACCTCTGGCATGGAGCCCCGCGCGTACGCCACGACCGGCGTGCCGCAGACCATCGACTCCACCACCGACAGTCCGAACGGCTCGTCGAAGGCGATCGGGTGCAGCAGGGCGGTGTTGGAGCCCAGGACCTCCGCGCGTCGTCGCGGACCCACCGATCCGAGGAAGACGACCTGTTCGCCGTCGATGTGGGGGGCCACCTGTTCGGCGAAGTACTGCTCGTCCTGCACGATGCCGCAGATGGTCAGGGGCCGGCCGGCACGGCGGGCGATCTCGATGGCGGTGTGGGTGCCCTTGTCGGGATGGATCCGGCCGAAGGCGGCGAGCCCGGGGCCGGCGTCACGCGTGAACGGCAGCCCGGTGAGGTCGACGCCGTGGTGCACCGTGGCCACGTAGTCGAGCCCGGCGGCCCGGTCCGCGTCCGAGATCGACACGTAGGACGAGCGCGCCCGGGCGTAGGCGGGGAGGATCCCTGCGCCGGAGAAGCCGTGGACGGTGGTGAGCAGCGGAGCGCGGCAGTGCTCGGCGAAGGCGAGCGGCAGCCAGTCGAGGTGGCTGTGTACGAGGTCGAACTCCCCCGAGCGGGCCATCGCGTGGGAGATGTGCATGGCCTCCCACACCCGCCCGTCCAGGTCCGGATCGTCGGCGTACCCCCGGGGGCACACGCCGTCGAGGGTGGCGGAGGTGACGGAATCCAGCGTGGCGAAGAGTGTCACGTCCACGCCACGGGTGGTCAGCCCTTCGGCGAGCAGGCCGGTCACCTGCTCCCAGGGGCCGTAGTGGTGCGGTGGTGTGCGCCAGGCGACCGGTCCGAGCAGAGCCACCCTCACGGGGATGGCGCGCGGGCGAGGTCGGCCGGATCGAGGTGCAGGGTGGCGAGGAGCCCGGTGTGCTTGTCGGCGTCCACCCGCTCCGGTAGCTCGCGCTCGACCCAGTCGGCCCTGGCCTGCTGGCCGCGTTCGCGTAGAGCGTCGACGATCCTGTGCCTGGCGATCTTCATTCGGTACTCCCTGGTTGAGCCGGCCGGAGCGGTCGTGCTCCTGGCTGGCGGTATGGACGCGCGGGTCGGATTCCCCCACCGGCCGTCGGGGCGGGCCCGAACGTGCGGTGATCGGCGGATGCAGCGGCCGGAAGGTGATCGGTGATAGATCAACACGACGAGCACACTGCGGCGATGGGGATGGTCACGCCCCTTGCGGGCTGGTGGCGACGGCATCTGGCGGCCACCGGGGACCCGGGCGACATGCTCACCGTACGCCCTCACGCTGTGGAACCGCGCCGCACCGGCGGCGGGGCTGGCCGAAAACTGCCCGCACGGCGTTGTGGGCTCAGGAGGCGTACGCTTGCGGCGTCGCACGGGACCCGGGTGACGGACGGTCCGCTTCCGGCGGACGCGCCGCACCGGTCGGGGTCACCGCCTCGTCCACCGCCGCACGTCCATCGGCCAGGTCGCCCCCTCTCCGTCGCGCCCCGGCCGGCCCCTCCCCCACACCGGTACGCCCCCATCGACGACGGGCCTCGCCCAGGCTTCGCCACCGCCCCGACAGGAAGGCTGAGCCCAGCCATGTCCGTCACCCGGCAAGACGCCACCACGATCACCGCTTCGACACCGGCCGCACCTCGGCTCGTTCTCGCCACCACCGGGAAAGGGGCGGTGCTGGACGGCGGCTGGTGGCCGCGGTCCTGGGATCCGGCCGCCGAACTCCCTGACCTGCTCCTCGCCCTGGCCGAACGACATGGTCGGATCCGGCACGTCATGCTCAACATCCGCGCCTGGGACAGCCGGTTGCGCCGGTTGACCGTCGGACCGGACGTGGTACGGCTCGGCTGGTTCGACACCCTCGACCCTGCCGTGCTGGTCGCCACCACCGGCAAGGACGCCCAGGTGGACCTGCTCGTGGTGCCGCCCGCCACCCCACCGGCGGCGGCCGAGTGGGCGATGGCGACCGCCGCCGACCCGGCGAATCTCAGGCGCGCGCCCGAGATCCTGGCCGCTGCCCGGGCCATGGGTGATCGGCGCCGGCCGGAACAGGACAGATAGCGCTTTTGCCCTCATCGCCCATGAACCTTCCCTAACATCGGCCAGGGGCCCCGGAGTCAGCAGACGGGCATCTGATGACGACCGACGAAGCGGTGGGGCTGACCCGCGAGGGCGAGGGCCCCCAGCGGGCAACCCTGCTGGAGCTGTTCCTCGATCTGGTGTTCGTCGCCGCGCTCGCCCTGGCGTCACGAAACCTGGCGCAGCGTCTCGAGTGGGCCGGGGTGTTCGAGACCGTGGTGCTGCTGACGGCGGTCTGGTGGGTCTGGTCCGTCACCGCGCTGGCAACCGACCTCTACCACGCGCAGCGGCCTCCCATCTTCGTCATGACGCTCTGGGTGATGCTCGGGACCATCCTGATGGCCGGCTCGCTGCCCGAAGCCTTCTCCGACCGCGCCCTGGTGTTCGCCGGCGCATACGTGGCGATCCACCTGGGACGTGGCATCTTTCTCGTTGCCGCGCTGCCCGACCGCACGACCCAACTGTCCGCCTGCCGGTTGATCTTCTGGTTCGTCGTGTCCGCCTTACCGTGGCTCGTCGGCGGCCTCGTGGCCGGCCCGGCGCGGGGCCTGCTGTGGACCACGGCGCTCGCCATCGACTACGGCTCGGCCTGGCTCCGCTACCCCACGCCCCGGCTCCGCCGGGTACCCACGTCCCAGTACGCCGTGGCGGCCGACCATCTGGCGGAGCGGTACCAGCAGTTCTTCACGCTCGCCCTCGGTGATCTCATCCTCGTCACCACTCTGACCTACGCCGACAACGACGTGACGATCGACCGGACAGTGGCGATCCTGGTCGCCTTCGCCGCCACGGTGCTGCTGTGGCAGATCTACGTCCACCGCGCCGGGGCGCTGCTGCAAGCCGCCATCGAGGCGTCGCGGGATCCGGGCGGATTCGTACGGTCCGCGCCCAACACCCACCTGCTCATGGTGGCTGGCGTGGTCGCCGCCGCCGCGGGTTTCGAGGTCGTCATCGCCGACCCCACCGAGCACACCACGCCCTGGCTGGCCGGCGTCATTCTCGGCGGACCCGCGCTGTTCCTGGTCGGACGAGCCCGATTCGAGTACGAGGTGTTCAGCCGCGTATCGCCGTCCCGACTGGTCGCCCTGCTCGTGCTGGTCGTCGTGGGACCCGCTCTGCTGCTCACGCCCGCACTGGTGGCCGGCCTCGCCGCCACCCTCGTCCTGGCCGGGGTTGCCGTCTTGGACGGCATCCGGGCCCGCGGAAACCCACCCGAGCCACCGGCGCCCAGCCTGTAGCTGGAGTTGGCGGACTGGCGATCAGCCCCAGCCCCGCGCGTGCGCCGTCAGCTGAGCGGTGATGGGGACTCGGCGCCGGGCATCAGCAGGCTCGGCGCACCGGACCCGTCCGCCCGGACGGTCCACACGTCGGGGTGACCGTCGCTCTGGCGCAGCGTGTAGGCCAGCGTCCGGCCGTCCAGCCAGGCCGCCTGGTCGTCGACGCTGGTGGTCTCCGCCGTCGCGGTCACCCGCATCGTCGCCAGGTCGAGGACCGACAGTCTCCAGCCCTTCGCGGGGTGGGCGTCGAGCGCTTCCTTGAAGGCGATCCGGGTGCCGTCGGGCGACAGCGACGGGCACTCGACGTTCTCCCTGACCGTCTCCACGCTCCGGGCGGCGAGGTCGCCGCGGACGAGGTACCGCTTGCCGGCCGTGGACATGGTCGCGTAGAAGACGTTGTCGTCGGCGGTGAAGGTGACGCCCCAGTAGTTGACGTCGGGGTTGCGGTAGGCCCGGCCGTCCCGCCTGACCGCGAACTCCTCCAGCGAGGTCACGGTCGCGCCGGTGGTGGTGTCGAGAATTCCGGTACGGGTGGAGAAGCCGCTGCCGACGTAGGAGTCGCCGCCGACGAACGTGGTCCAGGAGACCATCCGGCCCGACGCCGAAACCCGGGCCCGGTTGGGCAGGCCCGGCACGGCGAGCTTGCGCGTCGGGCGCAGTGCGGCGTCCAGCACGACGACCTGGTAACTCCAGGCCGTCTGCGGGGCGAGGCAGACGCCGGTGCCGGCCGCCGCGTACACCCGCAGGCATTCCAGGCCGGACACCGCGCGCGGCCCGGCGGGGTCGGTCGCGGTCACGGAGGAGACGTGCCGGTCGGTGATGGCCAACAGGCGTGGCCCGGGCGCCAGGGTGACCGCCTGCTCGCCGCCGGCGGCGCGCGGCGTGCTGCGGTCCGGTCGCGCGGCGGTGGCGGCGTAACCGGCTGCCCCGGCGGTGAGCAGCACCGCCGAAGCGGCCACCACGCCGAGCTTGGCTCGCGTCGACATCGCGGTCATCGGGACATCCTCCGGGGTACGAGGCGGGAGGCGGGAACGAGCAGGAGCACCGTGCCGACGAGGACGGCGACGACGGCCACGGCCGCGGCCCGGACCGCGCTGGCCGGCCCCCACGCCTGCCAGGCGAGGCCGAACAGGATCGAGGAGACGAGGTACGCCAGCGCCTGCCCGGTCTGGACGAGCGCGATACCGGTGGTCCGCAGCCGCTCCGGCAGCACCGGGCCGGCGAGCGCGATGAGCACCCCGTCGGTGGCCGCGTAGAACGTGCCGTACAGCGCCAGCGTCAGCGCGAGGGACGGCCAGCCGTGGACCGGCCTGCACAGCAGCAGGTACGTCACGCCGAGGGCCACGTATCCGCCCACCACCACCGGCAGCCGACCGATGCGGTCGGCGAGCACCCCGAGCGGGGCGGCGAGCAGCAGGTAGGCCAGGCTGGTCCCCACCGCCAGCAACGGGAACCACCGCAGGTCGAGGTCCTCCCGGCGCTGCAGCAGCAGGTAGACGAAGCCGTCGCCGATCGTGGCCAGCCCGAGCAGCGCCGCGGCCAGGACCAGTCGGCGGGCCGGCCGGTTCCGCAGCAGACCGAGCGCCTCGCGGACGGAGACCTTCGGCTCGCCCGCACCGTCCGGTGCTGCGGTCGGTTGGCGTTCGCGGACGAAGAGCACGAGCACGACGACGGCGAGCGCGGCGACGCAGAAGCTGGTGACGAAGACCGCGTCGTAGGACTGCCCGACGGCCAGCAGGACCGCGAGCGCGGCCAGCGGCCCGAGGAATGCGCCCACGCTGTCCATCGCCCGGTGCACCCCGAACGCCCGGCCCAGCGACTCCGGTGGGGTGGAGAGCGTGATCAGCGCGTCCCGTGGTGCGCTGCGGACGCCCTTGCCGAGCCGGTCGACGGCGATGACAGCCCCGATCGCCGGCACCGAACGGCCGGCCAGCAGCAGGCCGAGTTTGGCGACCGCCGAGAGCGTGTAGCCGACCCCCGCGATCAGCTTGCGCCGCCGGAACCGGTCCGCGGCGAAGCCGCCGACGACCCGCAGGACGGCGGTCGCGCCCGTGTGGACGCCGTCGAGCACGCCGAAGGCCAGCGGGCTGAGGTGCAGGCCCAGCACCAGGTACAGCGGCAGCACGGCGGTGACCATCTCGGCGGAGACGTCGGTGATCAGGCTGACCGTGCCGAGGGCGACGACGTTGCCGCTGACGAGGGCGAAGCGTCGGCCGGGCCGACCGGGTGGGTCGGCGGTCGGCCGGGAGACGGTCGACAGGTACACGAGCATCTCCTCGACATCGGCGGCTGACGGTCAGCCATCGTCCGTGCTCATCGGACGGGACACAACGGACTGCGGGTGGCGGCCGGTCGTGCGGCGGATGAACAGCACGAGGATATCGAGATGTTTCGCTGTCTGGGCGTACTGTTCATAGAGCCGTAGCCCGCCGTCTGGTCGGCCTTCCTACATTCCTTGCGCTTCACCCACGCAGAGAAGGGTTCCCGGATGGACTTTCGATTCCCCCGCCCGCCGGTGACGTTGGGGGCGGTCGCGGTGCTGGTCGCCGCCACCGCCGCTGTCGTCGTGACCGGGGCGGGCACGGCGTCGGCGGCGAGCGTGACGTTCACGCCGGTCGCCGACACCTACGTGCAGAGTGACACCGCGTCCACCAACTACGGCACGTCGGCGCAGATCGTGGTCGACAACGCGCCCGTACGGCGCACGTTCCTGCGCTTCACCGTGAGTGGCGTCAGCGGCACGGTGACCAGCGCCAAGTTGCGGCTGCGCACGATCAGCGGCAACAGCGGCAGCGATGCCGGCGGCACCTTCCGGAAGATGTCCAACACGACCTGGTCGGAGACCGGCACCACCTGGAGCAACCAGCCGGCCATCGACGGGGCAACGCTCGGCTCGCTCGGAGCGGTCAGCGGCAACACCTGGTACGAGATCGACGTGACGTCCGCGGTCGCCGGCAACGGCACGTACAGCTTCGGCGCGACCTCGGCCAGCGGCGACGGCGCGTACTACGACTCGCGCGAGAGCGGCGCCGACGCACCGCAACTGGTGCTCACCACCGGGACCACGCCGCCGCCGTCCGGGGACCCGGTCTTCGTCGGCGCCGGCGACATCGCCAACTCCGGCTCCGGCGACAGCGCCACCGCGGCGCTGCTCGACGGCATCCCCGGGACGGTCTTCACCACCGGCGACAACGTCTACGACAACGGCACCGCGGCCGAGTTCAGCAGCTGGTACGAGCCGACCTGGGGCCGGCACAAGGCGCGGACCCGCCCGACGCCGGGCAACCACGACTACAACACCTCCGGGGCCACCCCCTACTACAGCTACTTCGGGGCACAGGCCGGCCCGAGTGGCCGCGGCTATTACTCCTTCGACCTGGGCAACTGGCACATCGTGTCGCTGAACTCGAACATCACCATGTCGGCCGGCTCGACGCAGGAGCAGTGGCTGCGCGCGGACCTGGCGGCCAGCACCAAGCCGTGCACGCTGGCCTACTGGCACCACCCGTTGTTCACGTCCAGTTCCAACCACGCGCCCTCGACGGCGACGCGTCCGCTGTACCAGGCGCTCTACGACCACAACGCCGACGTGGTGGTCTGGGGGCACAACCACGTGTACGAGCGGTTCGGCCCGATGAACCCCTCCGGCGGCTACGACGCCAGCCGGGGCATGCGCAGCTTCGTCGCGGGGATGGGCGGTGCCGGCCACTACAGCTTCGGCACCATCCAGCCCAACAGCGAGGCGCGCAACAGCACGGCGTACGGCGTCCTGAAGTTCACGCTGCACGCCGGCAGCTACGACTGGCAGTTCGTGCCGGTCGCCGGGCAGACCTACAACGACAGCGGCACCGGCACCTGCCACTGATCCACCGGATCGCCTCCCCCGTGCCCGGCACGGGGGAGGCGGACCCTCGTCAGGTGCGCGCGGGTGACCACCCGTCGGCGACGAGTCGGGAGGCGTCGCTGCCCTCGCCGCCGAAGAGCACGCCGTCCCGGTCGGCCGCGACGACCCGGTCGACGTAGACGCCGCGCCCCTGGCCCGAGCCGTCGGTGCTGCTGCTCCACCGCAGGTGGGTGGCATGGTCGGGCAGCGCCACCGAGACCTGCCACCAGACCCGGCCCCCGTAGCCGGTGACCGTGCCGTCGGCGGTCCACCGCCGATCGGCGTGGTGCAGCAGCATGCGTCCCGGTGCCCAGGTCTGCCCGCCGTCGGTGGAGACCTCGAACCCCGCGCTGTCGTAGCGGGGCTCGGTGTCGTACCAGAGCAGGAAGCTCGCCGTGCCGCCCCGGGCGGCCCGGCGCAGCGGGGCGGTGAGCGTGCCGGTTGCGAGGTCGCGCGGGTCGGCCCGCCAGGCACTGTCGGAGCGCGGCCGCACCGGTATCGCCTCGGCGAGGTCGCGCGCGACCGCGCGCCGTGCCACGTTGTTGCTGCCCCAGCCACGATCGGGGTGTACGCGGTTGCTGAGCAGGATGACGAACGAGTGGGAGAGCGGGTCGACCACGATCGATGTGCCGGTGAAGCCGGTGTGCCCGAAGCCCACCGGGGAGGAGAGCCCCATCATGTACCAGTGCTTGTTGAGCTCGAAGCCGAGCCCGCGGTCGCTCTCCGGGTAGTCCGACTCCAGCGGCGCGTTGTGGTTGACCAGCATCGCGCGCACCGTGTCCGACCGCAAAATCCGTCGCCCCCGGTACTCGCCGCCGTTGAGCAGCGACTGGCAGAGGACGGCCAGGTCCGCCGCGGTGGAGAAGACCCCGGCGTGCCCGGCCACCCCGCCGAGGGACCAGGCGTTCTCGTCGTGCACCTCGCCCCAGACCATGCCGCGCCCGGCGTACGGCTGGTACTCGGTCGCGGCGATCCGGGACCGCTGCTCCGGGGCCGGGTTGTAGCCGGTGTCGGTCATGCCCAGCGGCCCGGTCACCCCGTCGCGGACCAGTTCGGCGAGCGGGCGGCCGGTGACCCGTTCCACCAGCACGCCCAGCGCGATCAGTCCGAGGTCGGAGTAGACGTACCGGGCACCGGGTGTCGACCCGGCCGCCAGCGGCGTGGCGAGCGCGGCGGCGAACCGCTCGGCCGGCGTCGGGTACCTGCTCCACAGCGGCGTGAAGGCGGGCAGCCCCGAGGTGTGCGTGAGCAGCATCCGGACGGTGACCGCCGCCTTGCCGCCGGCGGCGAACTCCGGGACGTACCGGGCGACCGGCGCGTCCAGCTCCACCCGTCCGCGTTCCACCTGCTGCACGGTGACGATCGTGGTGAACAGCTTCGACACCGACGCCAGGTCGAAGATGGTGTCGGGCCGGGTCGGAAGCTGCTGGTCGGCGGGGAGTTCCACGCCGACCAGCCCGGGCGGTGGACCGACGGCGGCGTACCGCACCGCCGTGCCCACCGCCGCGTGCTGGACGATCACGCCGTCCTTGGCGGCCAGGACCACTGCGCCCGCGTACGCCGGGTGACCGGGGTGATCCGGCGTCGGCTGGAGATACCCGGCCAGGTCGACCGGCAGGCGGTCCACCTGCTCGGGGAGCAGGCCGACCTCACTGGCGCTGCCGGTGCGCAGCGTATCGTCGCGGAACCGGATGTCGGCGGGGGTGACGCTCGGCGGCCCGGATCCGCTCGGGCCGGCGGTCGCGGCGGTGGCCGGCGCCGCCGCGCCCAGGACCACCAGGGCCAGGCCGAGGGTGAGAGAGCGGAGCGGACGACGGGACGAACTGGCCATGACTGCGCTCCTCAGTAGAGCAGGTAGGGTTCGCGCTGCCGGTTGAAGGCCGCCAGTTCGTCGGCCCAGGCGCCGACGACATCGTCCACGTCGGCCCCGGCGTCGATCTGGGTACGCAGTCGCGGCGAGCCGGTGAGCTTGTCGATCCAGTACGGGCGCACGGCGTCCCACGAGTCGCGCCGCCAGGCGAACGCCGGGTACTTGTGCGCCTCCACCAGCATCGCCACACCGGTGCGGATCGGGTCGTACACCGCCCGGTCGACGACCTTGACCTCGACGCCGGCGCAGAGCTTGTTGAGCAACGCCGGCTTCTGCCCGGCCGCCGTCGGCGAGAAGTACGCCTCGCGGAACTGGACCCCGGGCAGGTCGCGGGCGTTGAGCCGATCGCCCCAGTGGTGGTCGAAATCGGTCGCCAGCCCGCCGATCAGCTCGAACGGACGGCACGTGCCGCGCCCCTCGGTGATCGACGCGACGCCCTCGAAGAGGCCGGTGCCCGGGTAGACCAGCGCGGTGTCCGGGGTGGGCATGTTCGGGCTGGGCATCACCCACGGCACGTCGGTGTCGGCGGCGAGGTCGTCGCGCTTCCAGTTCCGGCACCGCACCACGTGCAGGTCGACCGGTCGCCCCGCCTCGGCGGGCAGGAACGTGGCGTTGAAGAACTGGGCCAGCTCCCCGACGGTCATCCCGTGCTGCTGGATGATCTCCTTCAGGCCCACACCGGAGGTGTACGGCGTGGTCATCATCGGCCCTCTGGCCCGCCCGCCGATCGGGTTCGGACGGTCCAGCACGACGTAGCGTTTGCCCACCCGGGCCGCGGCGACCATCGAGGTGTACATGGTCCAGATGTAGGTGTAGAAGCGGACCCCGACGTCCTGGATGTCGAAGACCACCGTGTCCACTCCGGCCTCGGTGAACATGCTCTCCCACCGGGCCTGCGAGGCGCCGTACGCGTCGTAGACCGGGATGCCGGTGCGCGCGTCGACGCCGGTGCCCTCGCTGCCGCCGGCCTGTGCCGACCCGCGGAAGCCATGTTCGGGGCCGAAGGCCGCGACCAGCCGGACCTGGCCCGAGCCGTGCATCAGGTCCACCAGGTGCTGGTAGGCCGCGTCCACGCCGGTCGGGTTGGAGACGACGCCGACCCGCTCACCGGCAAGCTCGGCGAAACCGGAGGACACCAGCTCGTCGAGGCCGGTGCGGACCCGACGGACACCGGGGGTCGCCGCCGCGGGCGCTAGGGCCCCGCCGACGCCGAGCGCTCCCGCGCCCGCCCCCAGCACGCCCGTACCGACCGCGCCCGCAAGGAAATTCCTCCGCTGCATTGGGTTGCCTCCTACCAGCTCAGACCGTGGCCGTAGGGGTAGAGCACGGAGCCCGCTCCCTCGGCCGTGGGGATCGTGACGGGCAGCCGCCCGCTCGGGGACAGCTCACCGTGCAGCGCACGGACGAGGGCGTCCATCGCCGCCCGGGTGTACGAGTAGGTCGCCAGGTAGGTGGTCACACCCGGCAGGTACGCGATGTCGTAGGGGTCCCGGACCGCCACGACGACCACGGGCTTGCCGGTGGCGAGCAGCGCCGCGACGAGGCGGCGCTGGGTGGCGCGCGGGTCGGTGATGGTGGTGTCCCACGCCTTGTTCACCAACACGACGGTGAGATCGTGCTCGGCGGCCTGGGTGGCCGTCGCGGCGATCACCGCGTCCGAGGGCAGGGTCGCCGGCCGGGCGGTGGCCCGGGCGCCGCGAGCGGTGAACCCGTCGGCGACCGTCGCGATGGGGGCGAAGGCGGCGGTGTTCCAGCCGGTGACCAGCACCGACCGGTCGGCGCGGGGCAGCGGCAGCAGCCCGGCGTCGTTGCGGACGGCGGTGAGTGTCGGGTCGGTGACCCGGGCGACGGCGGCGAGGTGCTCCGGCGCACCGACCGTCCGTACCGCCGCCTCGACGTCGACCTGCGGTGAGCGGGCCAACCCCTGGCGGTACTTCAGGCCGAGGATGCGCCGGACGGACTCGTCGATCCGTTGCTCGGTGAGCTCGCCGGTGGCGACGGCCCGCAGCACCGCGTCCCGCGCCAGCGCGAGGTCCGGCGGCATCAGCAGCTGGTCGGCGCCGGCCTTGAGGGCCAGCACGGGCACCCGGTCGTCACCGTATTTCACCCGCACGCCGGCCATGTTCAGCGCGTCGGTGACGATGACGCCCCGGAAGCCGAGCTCGCCGCGCAGCACGCCGGTGAGGATCGTCGGCGACAGCGTCGCGGGGTCGCCGGAGGGGTCGAGCGCGGGGACCACGATGTGCGCGGTCATGATCGACTCGACGCCGGCGCTGATCGCCCGGCGGAACGGTGGCGCGTCGATCCGATCCCACTCCGCCCGACTGTGGTCGATCACCGGCAGACCGGTGTGGCTGTCGGTGGCCGTGTCGCCGTGCCCGGGAAAGTGCTTCGCGACCGCGCTGGCACCGGCATCGTCCTGGAAACCGGTGACCTGCGCGGCGGTGAGGTCTGCCACCAGGGTGGGATCGGCGCCGAAGGACCGTACGCCGATCACCGGGTTGCCCGGGTCGACGTTGACGTCCGCGATCGGCGCGTACGGCTGGTGGACGCCGACCGCCCGCAGCTCGCGTCCGGTGACCTCCGCCGCCGTTCGGGCGGTGTCGGTTGACCTCGCGGCACCCAGCGCCATCGCCCCGGGGAACTGCGCGGCGGGGGCGGGCATCCGCAGCACCACGCCCTGCTCCTGGTCGGTGGAGATGAGCAGGGGGACCCGGCCCTTCGCGCCGTCACCGAGGGCGGCGCGCTGGAGTCCGTTGGAGAGACTGGCGATCTGACGGGGATCGTCCAGGTTGTGCGACCAGGAGAAGTAGCAGACGCCACCGAGGTGGTACCGGTCGATGACCTCGGCCGGCGTCTCGACGCCGAACGCGGCCCGGTTCGCGGCGCGGTCGGCGGCCGTGGGCTCGGTGGCGTCACCGCCGTAGACGTAGGTGGCGAAGAGCTGGCCGACCTTCTGCTCCAGGCTCATGTGCCGCAGCGTCGACATGACCCAGCCGTGCTCGGCCGACGGGGGCTGCACCGATGGGGCGGAGGCCTGGACGGGAAGGGGTGCGAGCGTGGTCGCCAGGGCGGCCACCAGGACAGTAGCGGTGGCGAGTCGGGTCTGCATAGACGACGGCCTCTCAGTCCGGGTGACTGAAACTTAGCTACACGTCTATCGGCAGTCAAGAAGGTTAACTACAAAGCCGCTCATCCCGAACGGTTTGCGATGGCTGCCAGTTGGGCCCGGGAGGTGATACCCAGCTTGGGAAACGCCTTGTAGAGGTGATAGCCGACGGTCCGTGGACTGAGGAAGAGCTGGGCGGCGATATCGCGATTGGAGGCGCCATCGGCCGCCAGCCGTACGATGTGGCGTTCCTGAGCGGTGAGTACGCTCAGCGGGTCGCCGGCCTCGCGGGGCGCCGCCGGAACGTCCCCGGTCGCGCGCAGCTCCGCGCGGGCCCGTTCGGCCCACAGCTTCGCACCGAGTCGATCGAAGATCTCCAGTGCACCGCGCAGCTGCGCGCGCGCATCTGCCCGTCTGCGCGCCCGTCGCAGCCACTCACCGTAGGCAAGCTGCGTCCTCGCCTGCTCGTACGGCTGAGCACCCTCCTCGTGGAGGTGCACGGCATGCGCGAAGTGCGTCTCGCCCTCGCCGACGAGGGCGCGGCAGCGCTGGGCGATCGCGTCCGACGACGGCTGACCGACGTGCCGCGCCCAGGCCAGGTAGCGGGCAAGCGGCTCCTTCGCCCGCTCCGGCCGGCCGCTGCGGATGGCTGCCTCGACCTGGTCTGCGGCGGACAGGACGGCGATGCCCGTCGGCGAAATGGCCTCCAACTGCTCAAGGGCCGCAGCCGGACGGCCCAGGCCGAGTTCGAGCAGGCCGAGCGCCCAGCGGCCGATGACCGCCGCAGGAGCCAGTCCTCGACCGTCGGCTCTCGCTACACCTTCCTCGGCCTTCGCACGGCACTCCCCCACATCTCCTTGATGAGCGAGCACCCAAGCGAGTACGCAGGTGAGGTGGCTGACCCGGTGCTCGTGACCCAGGTCCGTCGCCAGCCGCAGCCCTGCGTTCAGGGACACCGTGGCCTCGCCGTACCGGCAGAGCAACCCCTGCGCGAGTCCATGGTCTTCGAGCGCGAAGGCGAGCCAACCGATCATCCCGCTGTTCCGGCAGTCCGCCACGACGCCTCCGGTGATCTCCTCGCAGAGGTCGGGACGGCCCAGCGGGAGGCAGAGAGAGGCGGCGAAGGTGCGTCCAGGCACCCCCAGCCCGGCAAGCGCGTCACCGTCGCCCGCCGCACCCATGGACGTGATCCCACCGCCGATGTCACCGCTCAACAGACGGGTCAACCCGAGCGCCCCGCTGATCAGCGGTGAGCCGATCTCGGGGAGCGCGTGAAGGCTCGCGGCGGCCTCCTCTGCCAGCCGCCCGTCACCGGCGAACCAGGAGCAACGGATGGCTTCCACCAGCAGCCAGGTGGCCCGCTCGACGGAGTGGACGGCCACACGATGGACGTTGTCCAGGATGATCCGGCCCGCCGCATGCGGTGTACCCAACTCAAATTCGCGGTGGGCGCGAACCTGGATCAGCGCGGCGATCATGTCAGGGTCGTCCGTGTCGGGCGTGGCGCTGTCGGCGAGCGCGGCGGCACGACCTATCAGGCCGGCGTCACTGGCTGCCAGCGCGGCAGCGGCCAGCCGTCCGGATCGTCGTACCGGATCGGCGGCGAGTTCGGCGGCCCGTTCGTACGCGGCCGCGATCGCGGCGTGACCGCCCCGGGTACGTGCCCGTTCGGCCGTTTGCTCCAACTCCCGTGCGACGTCCTCGTCAGGGCCGAGCGTGGCGGCAGCCAGGTGCCACGCCCGCCGGTCGGCCGCATTCGCGGCGGCCGAGCGAGTGAGCGCGTCGGCGAGGGCTCGATGTACGGCAAGGCGAAGGGTGACCGGCGCGCTCTGGTAGGCGACGGCCCTGATCAGGGGATGACGGAAGCCGACAACGGTTCCCCTTATCTCGATCAGCCGGCTCCGCTCGGCTGCTTCCAGACCGTGCAGAGACGCCCCCGCATCCACCAGCGTCTGAAGCTCACCCGTGCCGTCCGCCGCAGCGATCAGCAGTGCGGCCCGCGCCGGCTCGGGCAGCGCGGCTATCTGTGCTTGGAACGCCTCCTGGACTCGCTCGGCGACGGGCATCGCGCCCACCGGTGACAACCGTCCCGCCCGCTGTTCGGCGGTGAGCGCGGCGGGCAGTTCGATGAGCGCCAGCGGGTTGCCGTCCGACTCCTCGATGAGGCGCTCTCGCACCTGAGGTGCAAGATCGGCGGGGAGCAGGGCGGCGGCGGCCGCATCGTCCAGCCCGCGCAGCCGGAGCTCGGGCAGCCCTGCGGCACCAAGACCCGCGCGGGCGGCGAAGATCATCGCGACGCCTTCGGCCTCGAGGCGGCGGGCGGCGAACACCAGCGCGTCCATGGACGCCTGGTCGAACCACTGCGCGTCGTCGATCAGGCAGAGCAGCGAGCCATCCCCTGCGACCTCGGCGAGAAGGCTCAGCGTGGCCAGCCCGACCAGGAACCGGCTTTCTGGCGCGATGTCGCCCAGTCCCAGGGCGCCGCTGAGCGCGTCGGCCTGCGCGGCGGGCAGTGCGTGGATGCGGTCCAGCCCCGGGCGCAGGAGCAGGTGGAGTGCGGCGAAGGGCAGGGTGGCCTCGGACTCGACACCGGCGCCGCGCAACACTCGCATGCCCTCTGCTCGCCCGGCGGCGTAGTCCAGAAGAGCGGACTTGCCGATTCCCGCCGGGCCCCGGAGAACCAAGGTGCCGCTCTGGCCGGTCCGGGCCTGCGCCAGGATCCGATCGATGTGGGCTTGTTCCCCCGCTCGTCCGTGCAGCACGGTCAGGAACCTACCGTCACGACGACTGATTCGGCCCGGTGCAGACGTCCGTAGCTTCGTGATCACAGGCACGTCAGGTACTGCGAAGGGACCTCCGAGATGACCGCCGTCGCCAGCACCGCCAACACCACCGCCGACGCCAAGCTGCTCCGCTTCGCCCTCAAGCAGGACGCGATGGGCTCCGGCGCCAATGGAGTCGTCTACGTCCTCGCGGCGGTGATCTTCGGCGAGATGTTCGGCCTTCCCGCCGCCTTCCTCTACCCGACCGGGGCGTTCCTGGTCGTCTTCGCAGCCGCCCTGCTCTTCCTCGCGTCGCAGCCGACGGTGAGCAGGGCCGCTGTGGGCCTCGTGATGGCGGTCAACATCGCGTGGGTGGCCGCGAGCGCGGAACTGCTCCTCGCCGGTTGGTTCGCACTGACCGGCCTCGGCACCGCCCTGGTGATCGCACAGGCGGTGGTGGTCGCCGGCTTCACCGGCCTGCAGTTCGCCGGTCTTCGCAAGACCGGGTGAACTCGCGGCAAGCCAGCGGTGCCCGTCTCCTGCGGAGGAGACGGGCACCGAATCACGTCGGCCGACGCCGTGGCCGCCCGAGCCGCCGATGAACTCGCCGAAGCTGGACACCGTCGCGCCGGACCACCAGCCGGCACCGCCTGTGGCGGGCCGTGATCACGGCCCGCCCCAGGCGGCTCTGCCAGCCCCGACTCAGTCCGAGCCGGTGACGGTGAAGGGCAGCACAACCCGCGTCTGCGAATTGACACCAGCCAGCGTGACGCTGGTCGCGCCCTCGCCCGCCGCTTCGGGAACGCTGACGGTCACGCCGGAGATGACGCCGTCACCGTTCGCGCGCACGGTGCTGGATGCGCGGCCGTCACCGACGCTGATCGTGAAGGCCTCGTCCGGCGCGAATCCGGAGCCGTCGACCGTGATCGGCGTACCGGGCGGTCCCGCCGTGGTCGACAGCGCCACCTGCGGTTGGCGTGTCGGCACTTCCGCCTGCCCGGTCACCTGGACGGTCGCCGTCGCCGGTGTCCGTGAGGACGCGCCGGTGGCGGTCACCGCGTACCGGCCCGGCTGCGCGTCACCGGACGTCGCGATCGAGGCGTGCAGCGCTCCCGCTGCCGAGGCCGCGACCGTCGTGCTCCGCGCCGGGTTGGTGCCGACCGTCACGGTCACCTGCTCGCCGGCGGCGAACCCGCTGCCGTCGACGGTGATCGCGGCGCCGGCGGCGACGGTGGCCGACGCGGAGACCGCGATCGTCGGCTGGGCCCCGCCACGCTGCACGGTCACGGTGAAGGTCCCGGTGCTGCTCGACAGCGTGTCCCAGGCGGTGACGTGCACCGTGTACGTGCCCTCCTGCGCGTACGTGTGCTGTCCACTCAGGGCGCCGGCCGGGCCGACCGTGACGTCCTCCGGAACCGTGCCGTCACCCCACTGGACACGCGCGTGGTAGCCCGCCGTGCCCGGAACGCCGCCGGTCACCGAACCGAGGTTCGCCGTGAGCACCTGCCCGGCGGTGGCCGCCTGGTCCTGCGGGGCGCGGGTCACCAGTGCGGCGGCCGGCGTGCCGTCGTCGGCGATGGCGAACACGTGGATCCTGCCCGCCGAGCCGGGGTCCCCGGTCTGCGTCGGCAGGGTCACCGAGACGAGCGTCTTGCCGGCCGGGATCTGGTACGGAGCGGTGGCGAAGAGGAACGGCTGTGCGCCGTCCCGGCTCGTGCCGCTCAGCCGGTACGCGGCCTTGGCGACGACGATGTTGCCGTACGACGGGGTGCCGTTGGCGTTGCCACCCAGCGTCCAGTCACTCATCTGGATCGGGATGCTGGCGGTGCTGCCGTCGCTGAACGTCGCCGTGCCGGTGGTGCTCTGGTTGCCCTGCGTGCCGGCGCCGATGAACGAGATGCTCCTGGCGTCGGCCGGCAGGTTGAGTACGACCGTCTTCCCGTTGCCGGTCGCGTCGTCCGGCTGACCCGCCGGGACCTTCGGCAGCGTGAAGTGCAGCGCCGTTCCGGGTACCTGGTGCTGCTGGCCCTGGGTCAGACCGGCTGCCGCGAGCGCGGCACGCGAGTACGCCCACGACTTCGCGTCGCAGTTCGCCGCGAGCACGCCCTCGTCGCCGATGCAGACGGTGTCGTACGCCGCGGTGAGGCTGGAACTCGGCACGTAGGCCACGTCGACGCCGACCGTCGTCGAACCCTGACTGGTACCGTCGGTCACCGTGACGCTCGCCTGGTGGTGACCCGGCGTGGAATAGGTGTGCGAGCCGGTGACGCTGTAGACGGCCCGCGAGCTGAGCGTCAGGGTGCCCGTGGTGACCGGTGAGCCGTCACCCCAGTCGATGGTGGCCTGGTAGCCGCCGGCGGTGCCTCCGGTGACGGAGGCCAGCGGCACCGACACGGGCGCGCCGGACGTCGCGTGCACGCTGCCCGCGGCGGTCACCGTGATGGCGCCGCCGCCGAGCTCGAGGTCGCCTCCGGCGAGCAACTCGATCTCGGCGAGGTTCGTCTGCGCGGCGCCGACGGTCTTCGTCACGACGAGGCGGAACCGCGCGAACCGCCCCGGGTCGCTGATCATGAACGGACGGGTCTGGTTGCGCCACCGGAACGCCTCGCCCTCGCGCGAGTCGACGGTGCTCCAGGTGATGCCGTCGTCGGTGCCCTCCAGCCGCCAGTCCGCCGGATCCCCCGCGCCTGCCCCGGAGGTGACGGTGTAGTACATCGGCGTCTGCGCACCACCACGGAAGGCCCAGGTGATCTGCGGCGTCGCGGAGGTGAAGGTCATCTGCGTGGTCGACGAGTCGTCGAACAGCTTCGACGCGTCCTGCCCGCCACTCGCGGTCGCGGTGCCGAGACCGGGGCCGGTGGTGTCCTGCAACGGCTTGGGCACCTCGTCGCCCTTGGTCAACGACGGCGGCGCGTCGTTCCTGCCGGTGCCCCAGGACGACGGCTCGGGGCCCATCTCGAAGTCGATCGTGCCGCCGTCAGCCAGGGCGGACGAGTCGATGGAGACCCCACGCTGGGTCTTCCCGTTGACCGTCACGCTCTGCACGTAGACGTTCCTCGTGCTGTTGTCCGGCGCGTTGACGACGATGTCGCCGCCCGTGCGGTGCACGGTCATCCGGGTGAACTGCGGCGATCCGATGGCCCAGTTGGACGACCCGGCCTGCAGCGGATAGAGGCCCAGCGAGCTGAGGACGTACCAGGACGACATCTCGCCGTTGTCCTCGTCACCCAGGTAACCCTGGCCGATCTCGCTGCCCACATAGAGGCGCTGCAGGATCTCACGCACGATCGCCTGCGTCTTCGCCGGAGCCCCGACGTAGTCGTACATGTACGGGATGTGGTGTGACGGCTGGTTGCTCATGCCGAGCTGGCCCATGCGCACGGCACGCGCCTCGAGCATCTCGTGGATCGTGCCGCCGTACCCGCCGGGGTGATCGGCGTTCTCCGGGGTGACGAAGAACTCGTCGAGCTTCTGCTCCAACGCCTTTGGCCCCCCGTACAGGTTGGCCAGCCCGCGGCCGTCCTGCTGCGCGGTGAAGGCGAAGTTCCATCCGTTGGTCTCGGTGTAGACGCCACCCCAGTCCAGCGGGTCGCCGGTGAGGAAGGTGCCGCGGGAGTCGCGGCCCTGGAAGAACTTCTGGTTCTTGTCGAACAGGTTGACGTAGTTGCGGGCGCGCTGGAGGAAGTACCGCGACTCCTCCTTGAGCCGGTTGCGCTCCGACTTCGGCGTGGCCGGGTCCTTGGCCAGGGCGGCGGCCATGTTGCCGATGCCGTAGTCGTTGATGAAGCCTTCCAGCGCCCACGACACCGACTCACCCGTGGAGGTCGGCGTGTACCCGAGGAACAATCCGGTCTCGATGCCCTTGCGGCCGACCTCACTGCGACCGGACGCGACGGTCGCATCCTTGACCGCCGCGTCGTAGGCGCCCAGTGGATCGGGCAGCTTGACGCCGTCGAGATAGGCGCCGGCCAGCGCGACGTTCGCGCTGGTGCCGGTCATCAGGTCGGCGTAGCCGGGCGACGACCAGCGGGCGATCCACCCGCCGTCGCGGTACTGCTGGACGAAACCGTCGGCGATCCGGGCTGCGACGTCGGGATACAACAGCGAGTACGCGGGCCACACGGTGCGGTAGGTGTCCCAGAACCCGTTGTTGACGTAGATCTGCCCGTCGACGATCTTCGCGCCGGTGCGCGTGGCGGTCGACGTGCCGGTCGGCGCGGACACCGGGCTCGCGTACTGCCAGTGCGGGGCGGTGGCGGTGCCGGTGTTCTCCGACTGCGAGTTCGGATACAGGTTCAGTCGGTACAGGTTCGAGTACAGCGTCACCAGCTGCGTCTCGGTCGCGCCCTGGACGTCGATCCGGCCGAGCCGGTCCTCCCAGGCCGCGGTGGCGGCGGCGTGGACCTCGTCGAGGCTCTTGCCGGCGACCTCCAGGTCGAGGTTCCGGCGTGCCTGGTCCACCGAGATGAACGACGTGGCCAGCCGCAGCGTCACCGTCCGGTTCCCGGCGGTGTCGAAGGTCGCGGACGTGGCGGCGGACGCCGTCGGCGCCCGGTCGAAGGTGCCGGACACGAACATCCGGCTGCGTCCGGCCGACAGGCCGCTGCCGTTGTCGACCCAGCCGGTGAACGTTCCGTCCGTACCGATGGTGAACGTGCCGTTGTGGAAGACGAGGCTTCCGCTGGCCTGACCGGACGGGAAGGTGAAGCTCATGATGCCGCCGTGGTCGGTGGGCGACACCTGCGCGACCAGGCCGTTCTGCAGCGTGACCCGGTAGAGGTCCGGCCGCGCGATCTCGTCGTCGTGGCTGAAGGCGAGTGCCCGGCCGCCAGGTGCTCCGGTGAGTGGCCCGCCGGCCGGCACCGGCATGACCGACATCTGGTTGCGGTCACCCATCCACGGGCTGGGCTCGTGCGAGATCGCGAGTCCCTCCAGCGTGGGCAGGTTGGCCGCGTTGTTGTCCCGCTGGTAGTCGTACTCCCAGGAGTTCGAGGTCGCATCGGTGACGGGCGTGAAGAAGTTGAAGCCGTTCGGCACCGCCGCGATCGGCAGGTTGTTGCCGCGCGAGAAGGAGCCCGACGAGTTGGTTCCGCGTCGGGTGTCGACATAACCGGTCCGGCTGGAGGCGTCGATCGGCGTCGGGGTGCCCGACAGCGTGATGTCGTCGAGCCATCCCTGGAAGCGGGTCGAGGCTTTCGCTTGCGGGTTGTCGTAGGCGAGCAGGATGCGGTCGATCGTCCTGCCGTTCGCGACGGCGCCGATGTCCGACTGCACCGCGTTCCACTCGTCGGCGTAGAGCACCTTCGACGAGCCCTGCCCGGCGGCCGTCAGCGGGTATCCGTGCTGGTCGACCGGCGATAGCAGGCTGAGGTAGCCGCCGTCGGTGAAGTGCAGGTCGACGGCCGCGTAGGTGGACGGGTACCGGGTGTCCTGGCCGGTGAGTTCGGGGAAGATCTTGTAGGACAACCGGGTCTTCGGGCCGACCGGGATGTCGACGTCGAACAACCGGTTGGTCGCGTACGAGCGCCCGTCGGCCTCGGCGCCGGCCGAGTACCGCAGCGCGGCCAGCCCGGTGAAGCCCGCGCGGGGCTTCATGTTGTGGCCGCTGACCGGACCGGCACCGACGACGCTGCGCATCGGGGTGGCCGGCGGCCGGACGTCCGAGCCGTCGCTGATGTCCCAGTCGGCGAGCTGGACCAGGGAGTCACCGGAGTTCGCGGAGACGTTCAGGCGGTAGTAGCCGTAGGCGGTGGTATTGGTGAAGCTGTAGGTCTTCGTGGCGAACCGCCCGCCGAAGCTCTGCCCGGTCTGTCGGTTCAGGTCGGTCCAGGTGCTGCCGTCGTTGGACCCCTGCACCGTGAAGTCCCTGGGGTCACGGGTCGGAGCGTCGTTCGCGGAGGTCAGCGCGTACCGCACCACGGCCGCCGGTTTGGCCAGCCGGTAGGTCACCCAACCGGTGGGGTTGAACGCCAGCCACTTGGTCGAGGGATTGCCATCGATAAGGCTGGTGGCGGTCTCGTTCGGCGCGTTCTCGGCGCTCGCGGTCACCGCGGTGACCTGACCGAGCAGGCTGCCGGGCAGGCCGGTGGGGCTCGAGCCGCTCAGGTTCGCCTGGACCGGCTTACCGCTCGCGTCGACCTCGACGGTGCTCTCGGCGGGTCGCGGGCCGGCCGACTCGAACGATGAACTGAAATTGCCGGCTGGTGCCGCGGCGGGCGCGGCGTTGGCCAGTGGTGCGGCGACGAGCAGCGCCGCCGGCAGCAGGACCGCGGCTGTCGCGGCGATCAGTCGGGGGGAAAGGGCTCGCGCAAGGGGGCGGAACGACATGGGGGCAGGGCCTTTCGACTCGGTCCTGGTCGAGCAGGTCGAACTTCTGGGCAGGGAGGACCGGGCTAGTGGTCGATCGGCCGCCCCTCTGGAGTAGCTGGCCTGACATCGTTGTCATGACGACGAGTGACGACGACGGTCGGACCAGTTGGACTGTCGCTGATAGTTCCGGCCAGACAGCGGCGATGTCAATGGGTTGATCACGGCGAAACAAGCCGTCGCCGAGGGTGACGGCCGTGCCGCAACGCCGAGGAGCCCGCCGTCGACTGCGCACAGTCGACAGCGGGCTCGTCCGCGTTCCGTGGATGGTGAGCGGGGCCGTACCTAGCTCAGGCGAAGTCGAACACGAGCGGGAAGACGAGGACGACCGCCCAGGCCCAGACGGCGTACACCATCAGGTAACGGGTCTGCCAGCGTTCCAGTCGGGCGAAAGGCGTGCGGCCACGCACGAAGCCGAGGAACAGCCATGCCGACCACGCCAGGTTGGTGAGCAGGATGACGTTCTCGCCCAGCGCCGCCGTCCTGTTGGGGCTGAAGCCCCATTCCGTGATTCGGCCGGTGATCGCTGCCAGCACCAGGACGTCGATGACCAGGGCGCTGACGACGAGCGCGAACTGCAGGCGGTCGAAGAGCCCGGACCGGGCCGCGAGGTCACGGGCGGAGATGGCATACAGCAGCAGGCCCAGTACGACGACCAGCAGCAGGTCGAAGAGGATGAGCACGTCGCGCTCGACGTCGATGCCGTTGTTGGTCCAGATGACCGCGACCAGGAAGGCCAGCAGGGTGGCCGTGAACAGCGGCGTGAAGACGCGCGTCAGCACCGGCGCCATGTTCTCGATGACGCTCTGCTTGGCCTCCACCAACCACGCCGACACGATGACCGCACCCATGGCGCCGCAGGGCAGCAGCCACGATTCGAGGAATCCCTCAGCGTCGATGCCGATGGCACGGAAGGTGCCGGCCGTGAAGGCCATGAGCACGCCACCGCCGAGCCCGATGAGGGCGAAGTAGATCAGCCACTCCCCCGTGAACCGGATGAAGTCCATCCGCCGCCGACCGGAGCGCCAGTCACCACCCACGTAGGCGACGCCGACAACCAGCCACAGCGCGATCGGCAGGTGGATCGCCGTGAGCACGAAGGTCTGCGAGTCATCGGCCAGCGGGTAGGCGTTCGCGGCGACGGCGCCGAGAACGAACAGCGACGCGAGCACCCCGATGACGCGGGGACCGACCCGGCGTTGCCAGGCGAAGTAGGCGGCCAACGCCGGCAGCGCGAAGAGGCTGACGTTTCGCGCGTAGAAGCCGGCATCGTCCTCCGACAGGTCCAGCCCGAACCAGCTCGGCACCTTGATCGCGAGTGCCGCGACGGCCGCGCACAGCACCATGACCGGCAGCTCGCGCCGGGATCGGGCGGCGGCGGACGCGTCCGGCGCCCCGGGCAGCACGAGTTGCTTCCACAAACGCTCGGAATGCTCGCGGGCGAACTCCCTCGACAGCTCATCGAGGCTGCCCATGCGTTTGACGGCGATGAGGAACGACTCGTCGGCCTGCAGCCCCGCCTCGGTCAGCTCGGTGATCCGGCTGCGGAGGTGGTCCTCCAGCTCCTCGGCATCCGTGTGGTGCAACTCCCGGCGGCGCTGCACGTAGGCGCGCCACTCGGCGATCTGGCCCTCCAGGTCCTTGTCGCCGTCGACGGTCATCGTCCCGCCCCCCACACCGGTGCCGGCACCGGCGTGATGGACTGTGCCGTGCTCCAGACGCCCCGCAGGGCGTCGACGACCGCGGCCCACTGGCGGCGCTGCTCGGCGAGCTCGGCCCGCCCCTGGTCGGTGATGCGGTAGTACTTGCGGCGGCGTCCCCCGGCCGGGGTCTGCCAGGTGGACTCGACGTGGCCGAGCCGCTCCAGGCGGTGCAGCAGCGGGTAGAGCAGGCCGTCGGTCCACTCCAGCTGCCCGCGCGACAGCTCGTTGACCTGCTTGAGGATCGCGTAGCCGTAGCTCTCGCCGTCGGCGAGGATCCCGAGCACCAGCGGTGTCGCCGAGGCCGCGACGAGATCTTTGGTGATGTGCATGTGACCACCTATACCTAGAACTGCTATGCATCGTAGTTCTAGGTATGGAGGTCGCGCAAACCCGGCGGCGCCTCGAAGCGAGAAAGGCCCACAGGGCTATCCGCCCGCCGTTCTCCTGGCCCTATGCAGGCCGAGCAGGGCGATCAGCGCGAGGACAATCACGGCGACGGCGTACTCGTTGGCGGTCCGCAGGAGGCCGCCGGCGTAGACCACCAGGAAACCGGCAATGACGGCAGGCAGGCCAAAGCCGACATAGCAGACGATGTAAAGCAGCGAGAGGACGCTGGAGCGTTCGTGCGCCTCCACGAGTGGCATGACCGTCTTGACGCTGCCCTGGAAACCGCCACCGAAACCGACGCCGCCGAGCGCGAGGCCGACGAAGAAGCCGAAGATGGATTCGGTGGTGACCGACACCACTGTGATGACCATGCCCAGGATGAGTGCGCTGATCGCGGTGTGCATCACGGTCCGCGCGGCAGCGTTGCGCAGCAGGAGAATGGCGCTGACCCCGAAGAGGGAGAAGACGAAGAGGACCAGACCGCCGACCACGATCGAGGTGGCCATGAGCGCGCGCACGAGCGCCGGGCCGAGCGCGACGAAGAATCCGGCCAGCGCCCAGACGGCGAAGACCACCGGCGCGACGGCCAGTAGTGGCGCGCGCACGGCGGGGGGCAGCTTGATCTCCGGCCGCAGACTCCGCAGCGCTCCCTTCATCCGCGTGACCGTCTCCGGCATCAGTACGACCCCGAGGCCTTGAATCAGCAGGACGACGAGCAGGACCACGTAGACCAGTCGCGTCGGCGCGGGCAGGAGCTGGATGAGCAACGCCGAGAGCAGGGTACCGATGCCGGTCCCGATACCCGGGGCGATCGAGTTGGCGAGCGTGCCGCGGGCGCGGTTGATATCGAGCATGGCGGCACCGACGGCGCCGGTCGCGGCGCCAGCCGCGAGCCCCTGCACGACGCGGGCGGCCAACAGTGCGGGTACGCCGTTGGCGAAGATGAAGATGACCAGCGAGAGCATCTGGACCGCGATCGCGACGAGAAGAATCGGTCGTCGCCCGAGGTGGTCGGACAGCTTGCCGAATGTGAGCAGGGACGCCAGCACCGCGAGGGCGTAGATGGCGAACACCACCGTCGTCGTGACCGGCGAGAAGTGCCAGCGCGCCTGGTAGATCCCGTAGAGGGGGGTCGGGGCTGTCGACGCGGCCACGAAGGACACGAGGATCGAGGCGAGCAGAAACAGGGAGGTGTTCGGCGAGATCCGCCCCCGTCCGGCGACAACCATCAGACGCACTCCTCCCGGTGAGCTGCAAGCGGCCGCCCGGCGCGGTCGGCCAGAACGGCCCCTGCTGGCAGGCCGCAGCGGAGTACCCGGTGCGGCCTGTCACAACCAAGCTGAACCGGCTCGGCCGGAGACACTGACCGGGCCGTCGGAAACGGCTACCACGCGGTCATCGAAGGCGGTGCACGCCGGCCTCCGCTGCCCCCGGCATCTGCTCAGGTGGCCACCTTCTCGAGCGCCCTGGCCAGCGCGCCGAGGTCGATGCCCGTGAGGTGGCCGAGGAAGTGCCGGCGTATGGCGGCGAGGTTGGTCGGCCAGGCCTGCTCCAGGCGGGCGAAGCCGGCGTCGGTGAGGACGGCGTTCCAGCCGCGGGCATCCTCCTCGCTGCGGACCCGTTGGATGAGCCCCTCGCCCTCCAGCCGGTGTGCGACGCGTGTCATCCCGCTGAGCGACATCTGGCAGGCGCCGGCGAGTTCGCTCATGCGCAGCCGGCGGTCGGGGGCCTCGGACAGGTGCATCAGGGCCAGGTAGTCGATGGCGGGAAGCCGCTGCTCGCGCAGCATCTCGGCGTCGATGGCGCGGGGCAGGGCGTACATGACGCGGCTGAGTGACCGGACGACGGCCTCTTCGTCTGAGTTGAGGGGTTGGACCCTTTTCGAGCCTGGCGTCGGCTGTGATGTGACGGTGGACATGAGACCCAGTGTACTTGCTTGACGAAGCAATGTCTCGTACAGTTGCTTCGCGAAGCAAGGACACCGAGCAGGTGTCCTTCGCGCGAGGAGGAACCAGAGATGACCAGGATCGGAATCATCATCGGCAGCACCAGGCCGGGACGGAACGGCGCGGCCGTCGGCCAGTGGGTGTACGAGGTCGCCAAACAGCGCACGAACGTCGAGTTCGAGTTGGTCGACCTGCTCGACTACAAGCTGCCGCACCTCGACGAGGTGTACCCGCCGGCGATGGGCCAGTACCAGCAACCCCACACGCTGGAGTGGGCCAGGAAGATCGCGTCGTTCGACGGCTTCGTGATGGTGACGCCGGAGTACAACCACTCCACCTCCGGCGCTCTGAAGAACGCCATCGACTTCCTCTACAGCGAGTGGAACAACAAGGCCGTCGGGTTCGTCAGCTACGGCTCGCGCGGCGGCACCCGGGCGGTGGAGCACCTGCGGCTGATCGCCGGTGAGCTCCAGATGGCCGACGTGCGGTCCCAGGTCGCCCTGTCGCTCTTCACCGACTTCGAGAACTTCAGCGTCTTCAAGCCGAACGAGCGCCAGCAGGACACGCTCAACGCCACCCTCGATCAGGTGGTGGCGTGGAGCGAGGCCCTCGCGCCGCTGCGTAGCAAGTAAGGCTGCGGCGTACCGAGCAGGAGTGGAAGGAACAGAGAATGCGTGGGCTCAAGGACAAGGTCGCCATCGTCGCCGGTGCGGCGCCGGGCAACATCGGCGGCGCGACGGCAGTCCGCCTCGCCGAGGAAGGCATGCTGGTCGTCGCGGCGGACCTGAACCAGGCCGCAGCCCAGACCGTGGTCGACGACATCACCGCCGCGGGCGGTACGGCCGAGGCACGCGGCTTCGACATCACGAGCGAGGACTCCTTCCGAGATTTGATCAACTTCGCCGTCGACCGGTTCGGCGCTCTGCACGGCCTGTTCAACGTGGCCGCGGATCTCTCGCCGCGAAACATCGGCCGCGACACCGACGTCACCTCGGTGCCGGTCGACGTCTGGAAGCACACGATCGACGTCACCCTCACCGGCTACATGTACGGCATCCGCCACGCCCTGCCGATCATGATGGAACAAGGCGGGGGCTCGATCATCAACACCATGTCGAGCGCCGTGTGGCTGGGTGAGCCCGAACGCGTCGCCTACCAGGCGGCCAAGAGCGGGTTGATCGGCCTCACCCGACACACCGCGAGCCTGGGCGGCAAGCACGGTGTCCGTACCAACCTCGTATCACCGGGCGTGATCCTCACGGGCGCCGCGCTCGAGACCACGACCGAGGAGTTCCGCGAGCAGATGCTCGCGACGGTACGTTCGCCGAGGCTGGGCCGGCCGGAGGATCTCGCCGCGATGGTGGCGTTCCTCTTCTCCGACGACGGCGCCTACGTCAACGGCCAGTCGCTCCTGGTCGACGGCGGCGCGAGCTTCACCTGATCCCCGCCGAGGGCGCGTGCTCGCTCTAAGCACGCGCCCCGGGGGACGAAAGTTCGGTGCCGCCCTACCGCCCCCGTGCGGTCGCGACGGCCCTCATAGGGTGAGGGCATGGCTGAGGGATCTCTGACGTTGATGGCGGTGCACGCCCACCCGGACGACGAGGCGACCAGCACCGGTGGTGTCCTCGCCCGCTACGCGGCGGAGGGGATCACGACGGTGCTGGTGACCTGCACCGACGGGCGCTGCGGCGACGGCCCTGGCGGGGTGAAGCCCGGCGATCCGGGGCACGACCCGGACGCCGTGGTGGCGATGCGCCAGAGTGAGTTGGAGGCGAGCTGCGCCGCGCTGAAGGTCAGCCACCTGGAGACGCTCGGCTACGCCGACTCCGGGATGATGGGCTGGCCGACCAACAACCTGCCCGGCGCGTTCTGGACCACGCCGGTGGAAGAGGCAGCGGACCGGCTGGCGGAGCTGATCCGGCAGTACCGGCCGGACGTCGTCGTCACCTACGACGAGAACGGCTTCTACGGCCATCCGGACCACATCCAGGCCCACCGGATCACCATGGCCGCCGTCGCGAAGACGGACATCCCCGCGAAGGTGTACTGGACCACCGTGCCCCGCTCGGCCTTTCAGGAATTCGGCAAGATCATGCAGGAACTCGGCGTTGAGTGGGCGGACCCGGACGCTGCGGCGGAGCCGGGGCCGCAGCTCGGGCTGCCCGACGATGAGATCAGCACCTGGGTTGACACGAGCAGCTACGGCGGGCAGAAGTTCGACGCGTTGGCCACGCACGCCAGTCAGACCGAGAACATCTTCTTCCTGCAACTGGGCAGGGAGCGGTTCACCGAGCTGATGGGCATGGAGACCTTCGTCCGGGTCCGCGACACCACCGGCGCGCCGCTACCCGAGGACGACCTGTTCGCCGGCCTGCGCTGACTGTGCAGTCGCAGGTCGATTTGGCAGCGGTGAGCTGACTGGTCGTCCAGCCGGCACGTGATGGAGTCGGGCCGGCTCTTACCCCGTTGGTCCCTGTCGAGCTGCCCCAGATGTGGGGCACGTCGCGGCTGGCCGATCGAGGCCGGTCAGACCTCTCCGACCGGTCGGTCTGGCCCTCGACTCGTCGCGCCGCCACCTGGTGGCGCCCCGGGTGCGGGGCTGTGCCGGGTGCGGGGCTGCGCCGGGTGCGGGGCCGCGCCGGGTGCGGGGCCGCGCCGGGTGCGGGGCGTCGATCATTCGTGGTCTCAGATCTGGGGCAGCTCGACAGGGGCCACCGAAGGCAGGAACAGGCCCGCGCCCACCGGAGACGACCCGCCCAGCCAACCATTCGACGCAGCACAGGAGCGCCC
This sequence comes from Micromonospora sp. GCM10011542, assembly GCF_042650685.1. NCBI lineage: Bacteria > Bacillati > Actinomycetota > Actinomycetes > Micromonosporales > Micromonosporaceae > Micromonospora > Micromonospora sp. GCM10011542. Next base: position 152,197 of record NZ_JBHSBO010000040.1, on the reverse strand, counting down.
GGCCTGGCGCCGGGCCGTTCAGCTCCGGTCGGCCAACTGCTCGCGGAGGGCGCGGTTCTCCGCGCGTAGGTGGGCGAGTTCGTCGCGTACCGGTGTGAGCACCTCGGCGAGTTCGGCCTCGCTGAAACGAGGCGTAATGTGTTGTGGGCAGTTCCAGTCGTAGCCGTGGACGTCGACCGTGATCAGCCGTTCGACCGTGCCGGTCTGCCCGGGCGTGCGCAACCTGTCCAGCAGGTCGTCCGGCACGTCGTCGCGTACGTCGATGACGCGGGCGGTCCCGATGATCTTGAGTCGCTGCCGGTGGGCGTAGTCCATGATCAGCAGTGACACCCGCGGCGAGGCAGCGAGGTTGCCGACCGACAGGTACTGCCGGTTGCCGCGCAGATCGGCCCAGCCGAGGACGCTGTGCCCGTCCACGGGGTCGAGGACGTGCAGGAAGCCGGGTGGTCCGCCGCGGTACTGCTGGTAGGGCCAGCCGTTCTCGCTGACGGTGGCGAGGTGGAAGCCGTCACGCTCGGCGATGAAGGCGGCCGCGTCCGCGTCGAGCAGCCCGTCGGTGTCCCAGCCGGCGACCATGCGCTGCATGGCGGCCCGGCTGCCGTAGCGCTGCTGCGCGGCGATCACCGACCCGGTCGTCAGTTCCTGCAGGTAACGGTGTGGCACGGCGAACCCTCTCCGGAGCGTGGACGGGGGCGGGCGCGGCGCTGCCCGTCCCGGCGGCGGATGGGTGGATCGGGACAGGGCGCCGGCACTTCTCACCACTGTAGCGCTTTTTAATGGTGAGAAACCATGTCCCGACGGTAGGGTTGGCCGCATGGCGCAGCGACCGTTGGTGGGTGAGCCCCTCTCCCTAGACCTTGTGAACACGCAGTGGGTCGACCGTGGCCGCACCGTCGACCTGTTCGACGAACCGGACGGACTGCGGGGGTGGCTCACCGAGCACCGGCTTTCCGGCGACCCGGCCTCGGTCGAGCTGCCGCTGCGCCAGACGCGCGCGGCCCTGCGCCGCGTCCTGGAACAGCCGGGCGAGCAGGCCGAACGGGGCGTCAACACGGTCCTGGCCCGCGGTGCCGTGCGCTACTCGCTGCACCAGGGGGCCGTGCGGGAGCACCATGACGTCGACCCTGACTGGCTGCCGGCCTGGCTGGCGGTCAACGACTACCTCGACCTGCTGCGCCAGCGACCCACCCGGATCCGACGCTGCGACCACCCCACCTGCGTCCTGCACTTCTACGACACCTCGCGCAACGGCACCCGACGCTGGTGCTCCATGGACGGCTGCGGCAGCCGCGCCAAGGCCGCCCGCCACTACCAGCGCCAGCGCACACCCAGCGCGTAGCCGGATCGTCCTCAGAGGATCGCGGACTCGCCCGGCCTGAGGTCCACGAGCACGTCGGTCAGCCCCGCGTCGGCGAAGGCCCGTGCGACGTCGTCGGCATTCTCCGTGTAGTGCCCCCAGCCATCCTGGTGGACCGGGACCACCGCGCACACACCGAGCAGAGCTGCCGCCCGGGCCGCCAGTTGCGCGGTCAGGGTGAGGAAGCCCTCGCCGCGTGCCTCGATCCAGGCCGCGCCGAGGTTGAGGATGGCGATCTCGGTCGCGGGGAATCGCTCGGCGATGACGGCCACGACGTCGATCGAGGCGTTGTCGCCGCTGACGTAGATCGTCGGCCACCCGTCGGCTTCGAGGACGAATCCGATCACCGGGCCGTTGACCACACCGATCTCCGGTGTGCCGTGCAGCGCCGGGACGGCCGTGACGTGCACGTCGCCGACCTCGGCGCGCTCGAAGGGCCGCAGCCCGATGGCGTGGGGGCCGAGGTTCGGCGCTCCCGCCGCGGTGGTGAGCACCCGAAGCGCCGCGCGGGCGTACTCCCGTCCGGATCTGTCGAGGTTGTCGCTGTGGTGCTCGTGGGACACGAGCACCGCGTCGACCGGGCCGAGGTCCTCCGGTCGGGCGCTCGGGCCGGTGAGCTTGGTCGTGGTGACCGGTCCGTTCTGGTACGTCCCCGGCTCGTCGAAGGTCGGGTCCAGCACGAAGCGCGCACCGGCGTAGTCGAGGACAGCGGTCGGTCCGCCGATGACCCGTACGGTCGGCCTGCTCATCTCTTCCCCCTGGTGCCGTCGTGGCGTTCGCGGCCGTCGTGGTCGCGGCGCCCCGTGGGTAACCTTACCGCCTTACCAAATATGAGGGGTTAGAATGCCCGGACCGGGCCGGGACGAGCGCCGACGCGGCTGATCTTGTCGGTGGTGCTGGTTAGCGTGTGGTCACTGTCGCCGCGCCGGCCACCTCGGGTCGGTCGCTGACCCCTCGGAGGCCCCCATGTCCCAGGAGACGACCTACCTCGAACTGTCCGAAGTGGACGGTGCGCACAAGTTCTACGAGGTCGTCGTCGACGGCACCACGCTGACCGTGCGCTACGGCCGGATCGGCGACCAGGGTCAGGTCAAGGCGAGCGCCTATCCGGACAACACCCGGGCCCGAGCGGCCGCGGCGAAGAAGATCGGCGAGAAGATCCGCAAGGGGTACGCCCCGGCGGTCCCGGGCGTCCGACAGAAGCGCAGCGTCTCCCGACGGCAGATCGTCAGCACCCGGTCCACCGCCCACACCGCCCCGGTGCTCTGGCGCTACGACTCCGGTGCTCCCGCCTTCGGCATCTTCGTCAACGGGCAGCACTGCATGGTGGGCAACGAACACGGGGTGATCACCACCCTCGGCCACGACGCCCGGGTGCGAAGCCAGGTCCGGCTCCCCGACGGGGTCAAGTGCATCGTGGCCGACGACGCCTGGATCTACGCCGGTTGCGACGACGGCAACGTCTACGACCTCTCCGGCAAGGTGCCCCGGGTCGCGTACGCGATCGCCCCGGAGATCGACATCTACTGGCTGGACATCCACGACGGCGTCCTGGGCGTCTCGGACGCCGACGGCGGGATCGCCGCGATCGACCACGAGGACGAGTTCCTCTGGCGCCGGCCCGGGCGGGGCCGCTCGGCCTGGATGGTGCGCTGCGACACCGACGCGCTCTACCACGGCCATTCCCAGGGCGTGACCGGCTACGACTGGCGTACCGGCCGCGAGCTCTGGCACACCCGCACCGGCTCGGTGCTCTTCGGTTGGCAGGAGCGCGGCAGCGTGTTCGCCGGGACGGGCACCCGCGAGGTGGTGCGACTGGCCAAGGACGGTCGGGTCGAACGCACCTACCGGTGTGACGCCCCGGTCTTCTCCTGCGCCACCGCCGAGGGCGGCCGGTACGTCTTCGCCGGTGACAGCCAGTCCTCGATCTACTGCTTCGACGCGGCCGGCACCCGGCTGTGGAAGCTCGGCACCGGCTGCGGCTCGGCGTACTCCATGCAGTACCACGACGATCGGCTCTACGTCGTCACCACCGGCGGCCACCTGGCCTGTATCGACGCCAGCGAGCCGGCGATCCGGGCGGCCCAGGTCGGGGACGTGCCGCAGGTGCTGGACGTGAAGGCGCCCCGCCAGGCACCGCGGCCCGTGGAGCCGATGGTCGTCGAGATGACCAGCGACGTCGGCGGCGGCGTGGTGGTGCAGTGCCTGGACGACCGGGGGCGGCTGCGGGTCCAGGTGCTGTCCGACGGCTACCGGCCCGACTGGTCCGTGCAGTTTCCCAAGGGCATCCGCGAGCCGGGAGCCCGCTACCTGGTGACCGAGGTCCGCGAGGCCGGCCGTGGCGGGTTCTACCGGGCGTACGGCGACATCCGCCGGCTGCGCTGAGGCGCCGCCCGGCGGACACCGCGGGAGGCCGGGTGCTGGTGTTTCGCCCGGCTCCCCCGGCGGGTCAGGATCCGCTGCCGATCACCACTGTCCGCCCGCTGCTCAGCTCGTCCGCTGGTACTCCTCCCAGGTCAGCTTGGGCGTGACGACGGGGCCGTCGTCGGCGGCCCGGTTGGCGAGTCCGTTGAGGCCGAGGTAGTAGTCCCCGGCCTGGTGCTGCGCGGCAGCCGACTGGTCGGTGTCCGCCAGCGCGATGGCGTGGATGTGGTACGGCCAGTCGCCCTGTGACGGCGTACGCAGCCACGCCGCGAAGCCCACCCGGCGCAGCCGTCCGACCACTGTCGTGCGGTAGGTGGTGGACAGGTCGGTCACCGAGATGTCCAACGCGCCACCGCCGTCGTGCGTGCCGGCGGAGCTCGAGTTGCCGGAGGTGTAGGAGCCCTGCGTGAGGGTCAACTGCCTGCCCAGCAGCCGTTCGGCCTCGAGCAGCATGGCCCGGGTACGCGTGTTCACCGTCACGCCGCGGTAGGCCACGGTGCTGCCCGGTGAGAGCGGGAGGGTCACCATGTACCGCTGGTCGCCGAGCAGGCGCAGCGACGTCAGCCCGGGCAGGCCGGTGGCGTCGAGCCCGGAGTACCCCAGGGACCGCTGGTACGCGGCGTACGCCGAGATGGTGCTGGTGCCGAAGTGGCCGTCGACGTAGGTGGCGGCGAGCAGGCCCCGGGCCTGCAACGCCCGCTCCACCTGGAGCACGCTGTCCCTGCTGCCTGTGGTGATCGCCGTGTCCGCACGCCGCGGGTCGATCTGCGCGGCCTTGATCAGCGCCTCCATGTTGACCTGGGGAAGGGCGGCCTGCGCGGTCGGCCCCGCGACCGCCACCGACGCCGTCGCGGCAGCGGCGGTGAGCAGCAGATTTCTCCTGGTGAGCACTGGTCCTCCAAGGCGATCATCGCAACGACTGCGGACGACGAAAACTTTCAATGCGTCGATGGATGGTGACAGAAAACTGCCCGCACGGGAAGGCTCCCGAGCGCGGCGGGCGACCGGATCCGCGGTGGCGACAGCCCCGGCGACAGTGAGGTTCGGCACGAAACTTGCCATCCTGGAAAGTTTGCAGGTTTGGAAACCTTGGCTAGCGTGGGGCCGTGGCAGACGGACCGGGCCTTCGAGAGCGCAAGAAGCTGGCGACGCGCAGGACGCTGTGCGAGGCCGCCCTGAATCTCGCCCTGACCCGGGGCGCGGAAGGGCTCTCCCCGGAGGGCATCGCCGAAGCCGCGGAGGTCTCACCGCGAACCTTCCGCAACTACTTCTCCAGCCCGGAGGAGGCGGTGATCGCCGGCATCCAGGAGCAGGTCACCCGGGTCGCCGAGGGCCTACGCGGCAGGCCCTCCGGTGAGCCGATCTGGGACTCGCTGCGCATCGTGCTGGTCGAGGAACTCGGCAACAACGGCTGCCCCGAAGATCTGATGCAGCTCGTCGGGCTGGTCCACCGTCACCACGCCCTGCTGGCCGAGCACCTGACCGTTTTCGAGGGGCTGGGTCGGCGGCTCACCGAGGTCATCGCCGAACGCACCGGCACGGACCCCAACACCGACATCTACCCGCAGCTGATGGCCCACGTCGCCGGCATGGCTGTCAAGACCAGCCTGGACCTCTGGTCCCGCGGCTGCACCGGGCGCACCCTCCCCGAGCTCGTCGGCGAGGTCCTCGACCTGTTGAGCCAGGGCGTGCCCATGCCGGCCGCCCCGGCCGAAGCGGTGGCGCGACACAGCTCCGCCTGACCGCCCCGCCACCCTCTTGACCACGGAGCGGTCCCCCGCCGGCGCTTCCGCCGAGCCCGTCACCGCCTGATCGACCCGCCGGGTCGCCGCCTTCCCCAGGGCGGCGTGTCCCGGTACGACCTGGAAAGGACGCCATCCGCATGGCGGGCAACACCTCGGCGACCGGAGCGGCCACGCGGCTCCGGGCACTGCCGGAACTGGCCCTCGTGGTGGCCCTGTTCGCCGCTTACAAGCTGGCACGGGTCCTGATCGAGGGCGACGTCCAGGCCGCCTTCGTCAACGCCTGGCGGATCTGGGACCTGGAACGGGCCCTGCGGCTGCCGCGCGAGGTGAGCGTGCAACAGGCGCTGCTCACCCACGACTCGCTGCTGCACCTGGTCAACAGCTACTACGCGTACGTCCACTTCCCGGCCACCGGTGCGTTGCTGGGCTGGGTCTATCTGCGCCGGCCCGAGTACTACCGCTGGGTCCGACGCACGCTGGCCGCCCTCACCGGCACCGCCCTCGTCATCCACGTCCTGCTGCCGCTGGCGCCACCCCGGATGCTCGCTGCCACCGGCATGGTCGACACCGGGCGGCTGGTCGGCCCGGCCGTCTACGGCGACCCGACCACCGACACCCTCAGCAACCAGTACGCCGCGATGCCGTCGCTGCACGTCGGCTGGGCGCTGGTCGTCGCCGTCGTGCTGATCACCGTCACCCGTGGCCGTTGGCGCTGGGCCTGGGCGCTGCACCCGGCGCTGACCGTCGTCGTGGTGGTGGTCACCGGCAACCACTACTGGCTCGACGGGCTCCTCGCCGCGGCGCTGCTCGGCGTCGTGCTGTTCTGCTGCCCCCAGCCCGACCGACAACCGTACGACCCCCTCGGCGGCCCGGCCCGTCCGGTGGATCCGGTGGTCAGCGAGGAGCAACCGGCATGACACACCACAATGCCCCGCTGGCCGCCGCCGTGGTGCTGTCGGTGCTCTCCGCCGTCGCGTACGCCGTCGCCGCCGTCGTACAGGAACGGCTCGCGGCGCTCCGGCGCGCCCCGGCCGGCCCGGCGCGCCTGCTCACCTCCGGAGCGTGGTCGACCGCTCTCGGACTCAACGGCGCCGGCGCGGCGCTGCACGTCGGGGCACTGGCGTACGGCTCACTGGCGGTGGTGCAGCCGCTCGGGGCGCTGACCCTGGTGGTCGCGTTGCCGATCGGCGCGGTCCTCACCCACCGGACGGTTCGCGGCCGGGAGTGGCGCGGCGCCCTGGCGACCGTGGCCGGCCTGGCCGGACTGCTGCTCGCCACCGACACCGGAGCTCCGAAAGAGGCGCTCGGCGACCGGGAGATCGTCCTGCTGGGGCTGGTCACCGCCGCGATCGTGGCAATCCTGACCGTGCGGCCCGTCCGGACCCCGGTGGCGTACGGCGGGCTGCTGCCGGCGGCGGGAGCCGGCATCGCCTTCGCCGTGTCGACGGCCCTGACCCAGACCGTGCTGCTGCGCCTCGACGCCGCCGGCCCGACCGCGCTGCGCAACCCCGTGCTGGTGGCGGCGGTCGCGGCCATCGTCGCGTTCGCCGCCGCCGGCCTGCTGCTCTCCCAGGTGGCCTACCGCCAGGGCCTGGGTGCGCCGCTCGCCACGCTCACCATCGTCAACCCCGTGGTGGCCGCGGCGATCGGCATCGGGCTGCTGCACGCCGGCGCCGGCCTCACGGTGCCCGCGGTGCTCGCGGCGGCGGCGTCCGGCCTGGTCGCGGTGGCCGGCGTGGTGCTGCTCGCGACCCCGCAGGACACACCGACGAAGCCCCGCTCCTGCCGCCGACGGAACCGACCGGACGGACCGCGCACCGGGACGAAAGCGCCGCGGGTGGACGGTCGACCGCCCCGGCTCCCGAGCGCCCGCCGCGTTCGACCGGTGCGCCGCCTGGCGCGCCTGCGGCGTCGTTCGCGGGCGACGGCCGCGCCCGGATCGCGCGGCCGACCTGACCCGACGCCGTCCACTCGGGGGGCATGACTTCCATCGGCAGGTATCCACACGCGGACACGGGTATAACCGCCCGCCACGGTAGACCGTGGCGGGCGGCGGCACCCGGTGGTCAGTCGTCGTCGCCGGACCCGTCGTCATCGTGATCGTCGTCGCCGGACCGGTCGTCATCGTCGTCACGGTCGTCGTCGTCGACGGGCTCCTGCTCGGCCTTGACCACCGTGCCGTTGTCCCGGTCGACGTCCACCTCGTGCTCAGTGTCGCCGGCGACGATCTCGACGCTCCAGACCGGCCGGCCGTGCTCCTGCTCGGCCTCGACCTCGACGATCCGGCCGCCGCCGGCCCTGGCGAGCGCGATCTCCCCGGCGCGCTGCTGGTCGACCGCCCCGCCGGCCGGGGAACTGCCGCCCGACGGCGTACCGCTGGTGGTGCCGCTCGACGGCGTACCGCTGGTGGTGCCGCCCGACGGCGGACCGCTGGTGGTGCTGTCGTCCGGCGCGTCCGTGGCCGTCGGGTCGGCGGTGGCGGCGGCGAGTGCCGTTCCGCCGGCCCGCGGGGCCTCGGCGGCGCTGACGCCGATGGCTACCCCGGCCACCGCCAGCACCGCCGCCCCGCCGACCGATGCCATAAGCAGAGAGTTGCGCTTCATCGTGGTGTCCACCTTTCCTCGGTTGTCGACTTCGAGGATCGGCCGAATCGGGATAGCGCCGCGCTGTCCGGACGCTAAGGCCGGGTTAAGCCCTTCTCGGCGGACCCGAACCCCGACGCGGACCCGCCGCTGGCCACCGGCCGCCCCGGCTGCGCAGCTCCGAGTCGGAGCAGCACCTGCGCGCCGCCTCCCGGGCCGGAACCCAGCTCCAACCGACCGCCGCCGGCCTGCGCGGCGCGTCGGGCGATGTCCAGGCCGAGACCGGTCGACCCGGTCGGGCTGGCGCCGCGCTGGACCGCGCCGGCCGGTAGCCCCGGGCCCTCGTCGGCGACGGTGAGCAGCACCTGCCCCGCCTCCGGTACGAGCCGGACGGCGAAGGGCGTGCCGTCGGGGGTGTGCGCGAAGACATTGCCGAGCAGGGCGTCCACGGCCGCCGCCAGGTCGTCGGCCGGCACGCCGACGGGCAGCGGGCCGGGCGCCAGGTCGACGGTGACCGCCCGGCCGGTGTCCTCGGCCAGCACCGACCAGAACGCGACCCGGTCGCCGACGATCGCCGCCGCGTCCGAGGCGGCCGTCTCCGCCGCTGGCGACCGCCGCCACCGGGCCTGTCGGATCAGTCCGGTGACCGCCCGTTCGAGGCCGTCGGCGGCGGCGGTGATCCGGGCCGCGTCGTCCGGATCGCGCAGCGACTCCGCCTCGAGCCGCAGCGCCGTCAACGGCGTACGCAGCCGGTGCGACAGGTCGGCGACCTGCTCGCGCTCCTGCACCAGGAGCACCTGGATCCGGCCGGCCAGGTGGTTGAGCGCGCCGGCCACCTCGCGCAGCTCCGCCGGGCCGGCCGGCACCACCCGGGCGTCCAGCTCGGCGTTGGCCAGCCGGTTCGACACCGCGGAGAGCTCGCTGATCGGCCGGACCAGGGTCCGCGCCAGCCGGTCGGCGACGGCCAGCCCGATCAGCACCAGGACCACGCCGAGCAGCGCGAGCACCAGCCACGCCCGGGCCACCCCCGCGTTCAGCTCGTCCCGGGGCACCACGATGCGGATCACGCCGGTGCCGTCCGCCCGGCCCTGCACGGCGATGACCACCTCGCGACCCGCCGCCGACTCCCCGGTGAGGCTCTGCCCCCGCTCGGCCAGCGCCACCGCCGGCGTACGCGGCGCCGGGGCGCCGAGCACCGTGCCGTCGGGCAGGAAGACGCTCACCGCCCGATCGGACTCCGCGGCGAGCTGCTCGACGGTGAGCCGGATGGTCGCGGCGTCGGCGGTGCCGACCACCGGCACCAGGCTCTGCGCGTCGGCGGTGGCCCGGACGGTGGCCCGGTCCTCGGCGACGGTGCGTACCAGCAGCGCGAGCGGCACCAGGAACGCGATCAGGGTGAGGACGCTGACCGCGGCGACCAGCAGCGCGAGCCGAGCCCTCACCGCCGCACCCCGGGCGCCTCCAGCCGCACCCCGACGCCGCGCACGGTGTGCAGGTAGCGGGGCTCCTGGGCGCTCTCCCCCAGCTTGCGGCGCAGCCAGGACAGGTGCACGTCGACGGTCTTGTCGGCGCCGCCGTACGGGATCTGCCAGACCTCGGTGAGCAGTTCGCGTTTCGTGACCACCTGGCCCGGCCGTCCGGCGAGGTGGTGCAGCAGGTCGAACTCGCGGGGCGTCAGCTCGACCGGCGTCCCCGCCAGGGTGACCTGGCGGGCCCGGGGGTCGATCCGCAGCTCACCGACGACGAGCGACCGGTCCTGCGCGCCGGCACCGGAGGCGCCCCGCCGCAGCACCGCCCGGGCGCGGGCGTCGAGCTGCGCCGCGGTGAACGGCTTGACCACGTAGTCGTCGGCGCCCGCGTCGAGGACCCGGACGATCTCGGCCTCGTCGTCGCGGGCGGTGGCCACGATGACCGGCACCGAGCTGACCGCGCGCAGCATCCGCAGCAGCTCGCGTCCGTCCAGATCGGGCAGTCCCAGGTCGAGCACCACGAGATCGGGCCGGTCGTCCAGCGCGTCGCGCAGCCCGGCCATCGCGGTCGAGGCGGCGGCCACCGCGTGACCGCGTTCCCGCAACGCCCGGATCAGCGGCGTACGGATCGTCAGATCGTCCTCGATGAGCAGCAGGCGGGCCACAGCTGGCAGGCTAACCGGTGCGGCGCGACGCGGGGCCCGCGTTAACCGTGCCTTAGCGTCGGCATGTGCCGGCGACAACCATGGATCGGGGATAGTCGGGGAATGAGTCGCCGTTCGATCCTCGTCGCCACCGGATGGTTGGCCACCGCCGCCGTGGCCACCCTGATCGGCTTGGCCGCGATCCGGCTGGTGGGCGAGAGCATCACCGGCACCCCGGGTGGGGTACGCAGCGAGGCGGAGATCGAGCGGGCGCTCGCCTCACCCGAACCGGCGCCCGCCGGCACGACGGCCGCCGCGCCGGCCACCGGCGCCGGTACGCCGAGCGTCACCCCGACCACCCGCTCCGGGGCCCGCCGGGTGTTCGCCACAGTGGGCGGCACCGCCGTGGCCGAGTGCGGCACCGCGGGAGTACGCCTCGTCTCGTGGGCACCCGCGCAGGGCTACCGCGTCCGCGACGTGGACCGGGGCCCGGACGACGACGTCGAGGTCACGTTCAAGGGATCGGGCGGCGAGTACGAGCTGAAGCTGCGCTGCGTGGGATCGGAACCGGTGGCGGTCGCCGACGACTGACCGTCCGAATCCGGCCCTGGGCCTCCCGGGTACTGCGAGAGTGGTCCGGTGCGGGGCAACGGGTGGAGGGGACGGCTGGGACCGGCCGTCGGGATGGCCCCCGGCGCCCGGGTGGACCGCTTCGAGGTCTTCTTCGACCTGGTGTTCGTCTTCTCGTTCTTCATCATCACCCGGGCCACCGCCGCCAACATCACCGGCCGGCAACTGCTGCACGCCATGCTCGTCCTCGCCGTGCTGTGGTGGTGCTGGGTGGTGCACAGCGTGGTGGCCACCCGGGTCCGGCTGGGCGAGGGCTTCGTTCCCGTGCTCATGGTCGTCGGGATGGCCGCGCTGTTCTGCTTCGCGCTGTCACTGCCCCAGGCGTTTGGCGATCCGATGCAGACGGCCGCCGGGCCGATCGTGGTGGCGGCCAGCTATCTGGTGATCCGCGGGGTGCACCTGGTGCTGTACTGGCACGTCGCCCAGGAGAGACCGGGCGAGCGGCGACTGCTGCTGAAGTACTCCCCGGAGCTGGTCGCCAGCACGGTCCTGCTGCTGGGCGCCGCGTTGATTCCCCCACACATCGAGCACCCGGCCATGGCCGCGATGGTGCGGGACGGGCTCTGGGTCGGCGTCGTCCTCTTCCAGTACAGCAGTGGCCTGGTCGCCGGTGCGTGGGGCTGGATGGTGACCTCCGCCGAGCACTGGACCGAGCGGTACGACCTCATCCTCATCATCGCCCTGGGCGAGTCGATCATCTCCGTCGGCGTCGGCGGCAACCTGCTCGGCCAGCCGGTCACCTGGCCGGCGATCACGGCGGCCGTGCTGGGCATCGTCTTCACCGCCGCGCTGTGGTGGACCCACTACGACGTGATCGCGCCGGCCGCCCGGATCGCGCAACACGCGGCGCTGGGGCGCGCGCGGGTGGCGATGGCCCGGGACGCGTACGCCTACCTGCACCTGGTGATGATCGCCGGGGTGATCCTGTTCGCGCTGGGCGCCGAGGAGATCGTCCGCCAGGTGGCCGACCCCTCGATCAGCCTCGCCGAGCCAGCGCACGGCCCCGGCGTACCGCTGCTGTTCGGCGGCGTGATCTGCTACCTGTGCGGGGGCATGCTGTTCCAGCTACGCACGCTGCACACCCTGTCCTGGAGCCGGGTCGGCGCGGTGCTCCTTCTCGCCGCCGCCATCCCGGTCGCCGCGCACCTGCCGGGGCTCGGCGCCTTCACCCTGTTGACAGCGATCTGCGTGGCACTGGTGGCCGTCGAGATGGTGATCATGGCCGACGCCCGGCGGGCGCTGCGTGAAGCCGCCCTGAAGGAACGAACGATCTACGAGAAGTACGAGGCGGCCTGGCGTGCCCGCTGGCACGAGGATGCCCCCGACGACGACGAGCCACTGCCGTGATCGGGGCTCAAGCGGTCATCCGCGCGGGGTGGGAACACCGAAGAGGTCGGTGATGCCGCCGGGAAGCTGGGCGAGCAGGTCGTGAAGCTCGTCGTCGTCGAGCGCCTCGGCCACGGTACGCAGCACCGCCTGGGCGTGCTGGCGCACCTGGTCCGCGTCCGCGCACTTTTCGCGCTCACCGACCTGGCGCAGGAACTCACCGACGTCCCACCGCCGGCCCTGCGGATTGCGGGTGACGGAGCCGTTCAGTCGCTCCGGCAACTGGGCCGCGAGGTGGTCGGCCTCCCGTCCGGCGAGCCGTTCACCGAGCGCCGACAGGACGGCGCCCACGGACCGCACGGCCTCCTCCTCGTTGAGGTCTGCGCGCCGCCGTACCGTGGCGATCAACTGCTCGTACTTCATGACCCGCTCCTTCCCCCACCCTCCCGGCACCTCCGGTCGGGGCCCTGTACCCGCGCGCGACATCGGCCACGGGGTGCGACCGTCAGGCCTGCCGGCGCACGAACGGCGCGGTCTGGTCGACGACGTCCCCGTACTCCGCCGGCAGTTGGGTGACCACCTGTTCGTAGCCGGTCGGACCGAGGGCGTCCCGCAGGACGTCGAAGACGGCCGTCACCCCGTCCCTCGACCGCTCCAGGTCGAGGTTCGCGCGACCACTGACCCGGTCGACGAACACGTCGAGCCCGAACCGTTCCGCGGTCTCGCTGCTGGCGGAGGCGTACGCCCGCAGCCCGGCGGGAAGCTGGCCGGCAAGGTCGCGCGCCTCCCCGCCGTCGATCCGTTCGGCCAGGGTGGTGAGCGTGGCCTGTGTGACGGCGGTGGCCTGCTCCGACGACATCCCGGACCGTGTCGCCACCAGTGCGAGGAAATCGTTGTCGTTCACCATGCGGCCTTCCTCTCGCCGTTGGGTCAGGCGAGTTCCCCACCGTCATGTCCGCAAACGAGGTCACGCTCCGACGCCTGCGCCGCGGTCGCCGCACCGGCCGCCAGCAGTCTCCCGGCCAGCGCGCGGCAGCGCTCCCGAAGCTCCGGAGGGTCGAGTACCTCGAAGGCGTGCCCCAGCAGGAGCACGTGCATGAGGACGAAGTCGAGGCTGCCGGCGCCACTGCGCACCTCGCAGAGCCCGCTCCCGCGCGGTCGTACGACGGCCGCGGACGCCGGGACCTGCGTGCGTACCGTGTCGGCCGGGGCGTGCACGAGGAAGCACGCCTGATGCGGGTAGGCCCCACTGGCCACGCTCTGCTGCACGTACGTCGCCGCGTCGGGCGCCGCGCGCGGACGGAAGCGCCAGGTCCGCGCGGACACCTCGGTCATCCGGTCGACGCGGAAGCTGCGCCAGCCGTCGCGGTCGAGGTCGTAGGCGAGCAGGTACCAGCGCCGGTCGGAGGCGACCAGGCGGTACGGCTCGACCCGCCGCCGTCGCACCCGCGTGCCGGACGGGTAGTCGAAGCCGGCCTCGACCTCGTCGCGGCAGGCTCGGGCCAGCGTCATGAGCACCTCGGGGTCGACCGGCGTACGGCCACCGTCGAAGGACTCCACCGAGCCGGCGAGCGCGCGCACCTCGTGCCGCAGCCGGGTGGGCAGCACCCGGTCGAGCTTCGTCAGCGCCCGCAGTGCGGCGTCGCCGGCGCTCGCGACCCCGCCACCCGCGCCGGCGAGCAGCGAGACCGCGGTGGCGATCGCCTCCTCGTCGTCGAGGAGCAGCGGCGGCAGCTCCTGACCCGGGCCGAGCTGGTAGCCCCCGCCGACACCCTGGCTGGCGTGCACCGGATAGCCGAGCGTGCGCAGCCGCTCGACGTCGCGCCGGACCGTACGGGGCGTGACCCCGAGCCGGTCGGCGAGTGCCGGGCCGGTCCAGACCCGGCGTTGCTGCAGCAGCCCGAGCAGGGTGAGCACCCGCTCCGTCGTACCCCGCACCTCGCCGCCCGCCACGTCCATGTCGCCACCCTGCCAGAGATAGCGGACCGATCCTGTCCGCCAGGGATGTCAGGGTGTCCCCATGGACGCAGATGACCTCGACTGGAACCGGACGCTGCGCGAGCAGTTGGAGTTCCACTGGCACCATCAGCTTCGGGCCCGGCTCGACGGCCTCACCGACGACGAGTACTTCTGGTCGCCGGTGCCGGACGCCTGGAGCGTGCGGCCCCGCGGCAGCTCGACGGCCCCGGCGCAGGTCGGCGCCGGTGCCTTCACGATCGACTACGCCTTCCCCGAGCCGACCCCCGCGGCCTTCACCACCATCGCCTGGCGGCTCGGTCACGTCATCGTCGGCGTGCTCGCCGCGCGCAACGCGGCCCACTTCGGGGCGCCGGCGGCCTCCTACGAGAGCTGGGAGTACGCCGGCAGCGCGGCCACCGCGCTCGACCAGCTCGAGACCCAGCTCGACGTCTGGCTCACCGGGGTACGCGGCCTTGGCGAGGCCGGGCTCCGGGTGCCGGTCGGCGCGAAGGAGCCCTATCCCGAGGCGTCGATGGCCGATCTGATCCTGCACATCCACCGCGAACTGATCCACCACCTGTCCGAGGTCTGCCTGCTGCGCGACCTGCACCTGCACACGACGTCCGCTACGAACGGAGCAACCCGATGAGCCGCCACATCCAGGTCACCTTCGACGCCCACGACCCGCGGGCGCTGTCGTCCTTCTGGCGCGACGCGCTGGGCTACGTCCACCCCGCCCCGCCCGGAGTGGACCTGCCCGCGGGCGCCGACCCGCTGGCCGCGTGGGACGACTTCCTGGCGCGGATCGGCGTACCGGAGGAGCAGCGCAACTCGAACTCGGCCATCGAGGACCCGGACGGGCACGGCCCACGGGTGTTCTTCCAGCAGGTGCCGGAGGACAAGGTCGCCAAGAACCGCGTCCACCTCGACGTTCGGGCGGCGCCCGGGCTGGAGGGCGGCGAGCGGATGGCGGCGCTGGAGGCCGAGTGCGACCGGCTGGTCGCGCTGGGAGCGACGCGGGTACGCCGCGCCGAGCCCGCTCCCCCGCTGAGCGCCGGCTTCATCGTGCTGACCGATCCCGAGGGCAACGAGTTCTGCCTGGACTGAGGGGGTCAGCTGGTGAGGATGACGAGTTGCTGGGTGGCTCGGGTCATCGCGACATAGCGGTCGACCGCTCCTTCGATGCCGTCGCCGAAGCCATCGGGGTCGACGAGGACGACCAGGTCGAACTCCAGACCCTTCGTCAGCTCCGGTGCCAGCGACCGGACGCGGGACGTCGACGGGAAGGTCGGATCGCCGATGACGCAGGCGATCCCGTCGGCGTGCGCGGCGAGCCAGGTGTCGAGGATCGAGCTCAGGTCGGAAACGGATCCGTGTACGACGGGGAGGCCGTTGCTGCGGATCGAGGTCGGCACGTTGGCGTCCGGGAGCACGGCCCGGATCACCGGCTCGGCCTCCGCCATGACCTCCTGCGGCGTCCGGTAGTTGATGCTCAGCGACGCCAGGGTGACCCGGTCGAGCCCGATCCGGGCGAGCCGTTCCTGCCAGGATTCGGTGAACCCGTGCCGGGCCTGGGCGCGGTCCCCGACGATGGTGAAGCTGCGCGACGGGCAGCGCAGCAGCAACATCTGCCACTGCGCGTCGGTCAGTTCCTGGGCCTCGTCCACGACGATGTGCGCGAACGGGCCGGCGAGCAGGTCCGGCTCGGTGCCGGGCAGGACGGTCTGGTCGACCAGGGCATCCTGGAGATCGAGTTGGCGCAGGCTCGACAGCACACCCTCCCCGTCGTCGTAGGCGTGGGCCTCGATCAACTCGTCGACGACCGTGGCCATGCGTTCGCGCTCGACGGCGACCGCGGCCTCGTGTCGGCGGTTGCGTCGGGACGCCTCCGGGTCGCCGAGCCGCTGTCGTGCCGCGTCCAGGTACGGCAGGTCCGACACCGTCCAGGCCTGGGCGTCGCCACGCTGGAGCTTGCGGACCTCGTCGGGAGCGAGCCAGGGCGCGCAACGGCGTAGATAGGCGGGCACCGACCACAGGTCGCCGACGAGGTCGGTCGCCTCCAGCAGCGGCCACGCGCGGTTGAAGGTCGTACGCAGCTCCCGGTTCTGCGACAGCGACCTGCGGACCAGGTCGTCCGGCTCGTCGCCGTCGTACTTCTCCAGCAGGATCGTCAGCAGTTCCTCCCAGATCTCGTCCCGCGCCTCGTTGTGCGGCGTGCCCGGCCCCGGCGCCTGGAACGCCTCGGCCCAGTCGTCGGCGCTCAGCCGGATCTCCGACTCGCCGGTCGTGACCGTCATCGGCCGGTCCGGCGGCTCCTCGTAGAAGCGGACCGCCGCCTCGATCGCCTGCACCAGGGTCGCGGACGACTTCAGGCGGGCCACCTCGGGGTCGGCCTCGATCGTCGCTGCGGCTCCCTCGGCGACGAGGTCCCGCAGGGTGCAGGTCTGCACCTCCTCCTCGCCGAGGCTGGGCAGGACGTCGGAGACGTAGGCCAGGTAGGGCTGATGCGGACCGACGAAGAGCACGCCGCCCCGGCGGTGACCGAGGCGGGGGTCGGAGTAGAGCAGGTAGGCGGTGCGGTGCAGGGCGACGACGGTCTTGCCCGTACCCGGACCACCGTCGACGACGAGCGCGCCGGTGGATCCCGCCCGGATGATGGCGTCCTGGTCGGCCTGGATGGTGCCGAGCACGTCGCGCATCCGGGCCGACCGGTTGCCGCCCAGGCTGGCGATGAAGGCGGACTGGTCGTCGAGTGCGGCGTGCCCCTCGAACCCGTCGGCGGTGAACACCTCGTCCCAGTAGTCGCTGACCCGGCCCCGGGTCCAGCGGTACCTGCGGCGGCTGGCCAGACCCATCGGGTTGGCGTGGGTCGCTGCGAAGAACGGCTCGGCCGCCGGGGACCGCCAGTCGACCAGCAGCCGGCGACCCGCGCTGTCGGTGAGGCCGAACCGTCCGATGTACACGGGCTCGGGGTCGTCCACGCCGACGATGCGGCCCAGGCACAGGTCCACGCCGAAGCGACGCAGCGCGCGCAAGCGAGCGGTCAGCCGGCGGACCTCCTGGTCCCGGACCACCGCCTGCCGGCCCTTGCCGGCGGGCGCCCTGCGCTCTGCGTCGAGACGGTCGGACAGGTCGGCGATCGACTGCTCCAGGCTCTCCGCGATCGCCACGAAGTGCCGCTCGTCCCGGGCGATGAGCGCCGGGTCGGCCTTGGCGGCGAGATTGTCGGGGAGATCGAACACGGCGGTCAGGGGATTCACTGTTTGTTCCCGTTTCTGCAGGTCCTGGCCTTGGCCGGGTGATTCTGCGGCACCACCGGGGTCTTGCCGCAAGCCCCCCGGTGCGCTATACGTTAGGAGTGGAAGGGAGTGGGCAGTTCCCATTCCCTTGATCGTCCGCCGGACGGACATCCCCCTCACGCAGTCGAACCTCTCCTGGTGGCATCCCCAGGCCCGGTCGTCGGTGCCCCCGGTCAAGGTCTTCGTCAGGCGCAAGCTGCCGCATCGCGACATCAGCACGCAACCCGTTCGACACATTGACGCATGTCGTCGTACCGGATTACCGTGGCCGATGAGAGAGCGCTCTCTCACTGCATCCTCTCCCCCAATCCGGACACGACGTGCCGACCGGCAGGCTGGCATCCCGATGGAGGCACCATGAAACCTCCCGTCCCACTCCACCACTGGGCCCTGGCCGCCACCACCGCGCTGACCCTGGTCGTCGGCGGCCTCGCGATCGCCGTCACCCGCCCCGCGCAGGCCGCCCCGGTCGGCGCCGGCAGCTACACCACCACCCCGGTCGGCGCGCTCCCCAGCGGCTGCGGCGCGATGTCCAGCAACCCCCGGCAGTTCGCCACCGCCAACGCGCCCGCCGGCGCGATACCCACCAACGACTGGTGGTCCTCGCTGCTCTGGAAGCGCACCGACTGCGCCTTCAGCGAGCCACTGCACGCCCACCCGGTCTCGTACGACACGTTCACCGACGGCCTCGGCTTCTCGGCCAACTCCACGCCCGCCATCAGCGGCACCGCCACCGGCGTCGGGGAGTACCACTACCCGTACGTCCAGGACATCCGGGTCGGCGTGGCCGGGCTCGGCGCGCCGCTGGTCAAGGTCGACGGCTGGACCGACTGGACGGTCAGCCCGTACTGGAGCGACGGCGCGCGGACCATGCGCGCCACCATCGGCCACGGCCTGCCGTTGGCGTACTTCCAGACCAGCGGCGGGGACGCGGTGATCAGCACCGCCGGCACCGCCGAGGTCTGGTCCAACGGCGGCGCCACCGTGGGCTTCCGGGTCAACGGCCACGACTACGTGGGGTACGCACCCAGCGGCGCCACCTGGACCGTCGGTGCCGGCCGCATCTCCTCCACCCTGGCCGGGCGGGGCTACTTCTCCGTCGCCCTGCTGCCGCCGACCGCGAGCGCGACGGAGCGGGCCGACCTGGCCGCCACCTACGGCCGGTACGCGCACGCCCACGTCACCGGCACCCGGGTCTCCTACGCCTACGACCCGTCCACCAGCGGGCTGACCACCACGTACGCGTTCACCACCACCGCCCGGGAGGGCACCGCCACGCAGACCGTGGTCAGCCTCTACCCGCACCAGTGGAAGTCGCTGAGCGGATCCAGCGCGATCACGCCGACCTACCCGTCGGCGCGCGGCCGGATGAGGGTGCTCACCGGCGTCAACCAGTTCCGTACCGCCATGAAGTTCCAGGGCGTCCTGCCGGAACTGCCGGCCGTGGGCGACGGCAGCGGCGCCGACCTGGCCACCCTCACCGGTCACCTGGCCGCCGCCCGGTCCAACCCGATGGACCAGCGCGGCGCCGACACGTACTGGACGGGCAAGGGGCTCGGCCGGGCGGCCCGACTCGCCGAGGTCGCCGACCTGGTCAACGACACCGCGACGCGAGACAGCGCGCTGAACGCGATCCGCAGCACCCTCACCGACTGGCTGACCGCGTCCAGCGGCGAGACCGGCAAGGTCTTCCACTACGACGGCAACTGGGGCACCCTGATCGGCTACCCGGCGTCGTACGGCTCCGACCAGGAACTCAACGACCACCACTTCCACTACGGCTACTTCATCGCCGCCGCCGCGACGCTGGCCAAGTTCGACCCGGCGTGGGCCGCCACGAGCCGCTACGGCGGCATGGTGGACCTGCTGATCCGCGACGCCAACAACTACCGCCGCGACGACACCCGCTTTCCCTACCTGCGCGACTTCGACATCTACGCCGGCCACGACTGGGCCTCCGGGCACGGCTCGTTCGGCGCCGGCAACAACCAGGAGTCCTCGTCGGAGGGGATGAACTTCGCCAACGCCCTGATCCAGTGGGGGCAGGTCACCGGCGACAGCGCCGTCCGCGACGCCGGCATCTTCCTCTACACCACCCAGGCCGCGGCCATCCAGGAGTACTGGTTCGACGTCGGCGACCAGAACTTCCCCGCCGCCTTCGGGCACTCGACGGTCGGCATGGTCTGGGGCGACGGCGGCGCGTACGCCACCTGGTTCAGCGCCGAGCCGGAGATGATCCAGGGCATCAACCTGCTGCCGGTCACCGGCGGGCACCTCTACCTGGGCTACCACCCGGCGTACGTGCGGACCAACTACGCCGAACTGGTGCGCAACAACGGCGGGCAACCGACGGTGTGGCAGGACATCCTCTGGCAGTTCCAGGCCCTCGGCGACGGCGCGGCGGCGCTGGCGAACCTGCGCGCGAACCCCGGCTACACCCCGGAGGAGGGAGAGAGCCGGGCGCACACCTTCCACTGGGTCCGCAACCTCGCGGCGCTCGGCACCGTCGACACGACGGTGACCGCCAACCATCCGCTCGCGGCGGTCTTCTCGCGCAACGGGGCACGCACCTACGTGGCCTCGAACCCGACCGCCAACCCGATCACGGTGACGTTCTCCAACGGCACCACGCTCGCCGTGCCCGCCGGCCGAACGGCCACCACCGGGGCGTACACCTGGAGCGGCGGCAGCGCGGCGGGCGGCGTACCCCCGGGGCCGACCCCCACCGACCCGCCGCCGACCACCCCGCCCCCGGGCTCGCCGACGCGGTACCTGCTGCCCGGTGGTGGGCTCGGCGCCGCCGGCGGCGCGGCCACGACCACGGTCGCGGCGGCCAACGGAAACCACGACGGTACGCCGACCAACCCGCAGGTCTTCACGGCGACCGGCCTGAACCTCGCCTACACCGGCGGGCAGACCGGGTTCGACCTGTTCGTGGACGCCGGCACGGCCGTCGGGAACGGCGTGCAGGTGCGGGTCTCCTACGACCTGACCGGCAACGGCGGCTGGGAGCGGGTGGAGACCTCGCGCTACTTCGCCACCGACCCGGTCCCGGGCTATGAGCACTACACCCAGAACGCCGGCCTGGCCTCGGCCACCGGCACGCTGGGCGCGCTGAGCAACGGCACGGTCCGGGTGGAGATCTGGTCGGCGATCGGCAACAACCCCACCACCCTGGGCATCGGCAACCAGTCGGTGCTGCGCCTGCCGTACTCCTGATCGACCCGCCCACGCCGCCGCCGGTCCAGACAGGCCGGCGGCGGCGCCGGGCAGCAACCGGGTCAGCGACCAGTGCTCAGGGCGCGATGCCGAACGGGCCCATGCTGCCGTAGTCCAAGCGCAGGGCCTCTGCCATCGTCCACGCGTTCGCCAGTGTGAACAGGTCGGCGCCGCCCAGGCGCTCTGTCCATCGAGGTACCAGGTCGTCGGCGGCCGTGGCGGCCACGGCGTCGAGGTAGGCCTTGAAGACGGCCCAGGCGTTGGCGGTGTCGACCGGGGCCATGATCTCGTTCAGGTCGACCGAGGAGAGCGCTGCCTCGGTGGTGGCCCGCAGGTCGTTCACGTACTCGACCTGGATCCGCACGTCCTCCGGGGTGCCGGGTCGGTTGACGTGTCCGCCGATCAGCTTCTCGAACGGATAGCTGAGTGCCTGCTCGTGGGCGGTGACGAAGCCGGGGATGTTCGCCGAGACCGCCAGGTTCGAGAAGGGAACCCAGCCTGGGAAGATCACGTCTACGAGCATCAGGACGCGTTGCGTCGGCGCGAAGATGAAGATGTTCCCTTCGGCGTGGTTGGGGCCCTTGTAGTCCAGTTGCAGGCTGTGGTCTCCCGCGTCGATCGTCAGGGTGTCGTCGAACACGTGCGTCGGCATGGGGCGGTTCGGGTCGCCGAGCAGCGCGAGCCGTTCCGCGGTGATGCGGTGGGCGTAGCGGGGCACGTCGTCGGGGTAGACCGAGATCGCACCGACATGGTCGGAGTGCTGGTGGCTGTAGACGACGTGGGTGATGGTGCGGCTGGTCACACCGCGAACCGCGCGGAGGATGTTGTGGCCGAGGGTGGGTGGCGCGTCGACGACGATGACGCCCTCGTCCGTGACCACGAACATCATGTTGTACATGCCCTCACCGAGGAAGAAGACGCGGTCGGCGATCTCCTCCAGCACGTAGCCGGCCTTGGGGATCTCGGGCCCCTGGGCCGCCTGTGGCACGGGGGCATTCGGCATCTTTCGCGCCCGTTCAGCGGCATCGGTGTACGGGGTCGCCGACATGTCTGATCCACTCCCTGACCATCGCCACCGGGTCCGCCGCGGACCGGCGTTCCGGGCCCGCTGGAGTACGGGCCACGATCGTCGATCATCCGGGCAGGCGTCGCGCTTTTCGGTCGTTCGGCCCCGACCTCACCCTCGTGAGGGACCATGGGCCTGTTCCCGGGCGTGCGCGCCCGGTCTCCAGCAGCAGGACCGCATCGCCAGCGAACAGAGGACGGGGCCCGGAGACATGACGAGTGATCCGCTGGAAGACGTGTTGGACCGCTGGAAGGCGGCGTTCGACGGTCACCGGGTGCAGGCCATGGCCGACCTGTTCACTCCGGATGCCCTCTTTCAGGGTTTCGGCCCCGAGGTCATGGTCGGGCGGGACGCGGTGCGCGACTACTACGAGGCGGTGCCCGACAACCGCAACGCCGAGGTGACCCTGCTGCACAGCTACACGATCGGCCGCGAAGTGGCCGGGGGGTTCGCGGACGTCACCTTCCGGGACCCGACAGGTTGGGAAGCTCCGGTGCACCTCTCGCTGGTGCTGCAGCTCAGCGAGGGTACCTGGCGGATCCGCCAGTACCACGTCTCCCGGATCAGCGGGGAGCACTGACCCTCACCTGGGCGCTTGCGGTCACGGGGTCGCGTCGGCCGTGCCCGGGTCGTTGGGGTGGGGCTCCACCGCGGTGACGACGGGCGTCATCCACGGGCGCAGCGGCAGGGTGCCGAGTACCTTTTCGTGCAGCTCGGCCTCGTTGGCGGCGCGCCACAGCCCGATGCTGCGCAACTCCCCGACGGGGCGCCACAGCCGCACCAGGTGACCGGCGGCCGCCAGTTCGCCGGCACGGACCCTCTCGGCGGCACGGCGTCGATCGACCTCGGCCGGGTCGGTGCCCTCCGGGACCGTGGTGACGAGCTCCACCAGGAACTCCTTCATAACCACACACTCCGTCTGGTGAAGGCGCCGGGCGGTTGCCGGGAGCCGAGCGGGTATCGAGGACGGGACAGCCAGCCGCCTGTCGCGGCGGGTTACCCGCAGGATACGGGCGGCGGCACGGGAGAGGACCCGTCCTGCGCGTACCCGGTTCCCCGAAGCGGACTGACCTCCTCGGCCAGGCCGAAGAGGTCAGTCCGCGGGAGGGCGTCAGCCCTCGATGTCTCGTGGATCGCGGCTGCGGGGGTAGGTGTTCTTCTCCCCGATCTTGCCGTCCTGCTTCTTGACCACGTGTTCGACGCCGCGGTCGGCCGCCATCTCGCGACCACGGTCCTGCGCATCGGCCTTGGTGTCATGCGTGCTGCTGGCCCGGTCGTTGCCCTCCGGGCGGTTCTTCCACTGCCCGTCCTCGTGGTATGTGTCGATGTCGCCCTTGACCATCGTCGGCTCCTCCCTGCGTCTGCACTGTCCACCTCATACGTTGCCTGCAGCCCTGGTGGGCAAACCGCTCTCCAGGAGGCGCTTGAGGTTGCGGTAGCTGGAGTGCCAGCGTTGGGCTCGTCGACGGTGCTCCGGCAGTCGTGGTGGTTGCTCGCGGACACCTCGTCACGGTCATGACCTTCGCCGTCACCGCGAACAGGATCGTGGCCATCGACATCATCGCCGACCCGCGACGGCTGACCCAACTGGTCATCGAGCCGCCTGGGTACGAGTGATCATTCCTCGTGGTGCGTGTCGAGATGCGACCGAAGCGCCGCCGCGATCTCGCCCGCCGCGAGGAGTTGCTCCGGCGTGAGAGCGTCGACGAACAGTTCGCGGATGGCGCGCAGGTGCGGGACCGTGGACCGTCGGAACGCCTCGGCTCCGCTCGGCGTGAGCAGCACCTCCGCTCCCCGGGGAACCGTCGCGCACTCCTGGCGGCGGATGAGTCCGCGCCGCTCCATGCGCCCCAGGTGGTGCGAGAGCCGGCTCCGCTCCCAGCCGATGTGCGCCGCGAGTTCCGAGGAGCGCATCTGCCGGTCCTGCGCCTCGCTGAGCGCGAGCAACACGGAGTAGTCCCCCGGTGAGAGCGAGGACTCCGCCTGCAGGCGCGACGCGAGCTGCGACCTGAGACCTTCCGTCGTCTCGATGAAGTCCCGCCAGATCCGTAGCTCCTCGGCGGCCGGCAGCCGGCGGCCCCTGCGCCGCTCGGGTGTGGCGTTGGTCATCCAGATCTCCCGAGAGTTGACGTGTCAATTGCCAGGCTAGCATTGTTGACACGTCAACCGCGAGGCCTCCGTTCCGGGGCCGCCGGCTGGCCCATGTGAAGGAGGGGACGATGACGGCTCAAGGCTTCGAACTGGGGCTCAACTCGTTCGGCGAGGTGGCCACCGACGGCGGCCGGATCCTGAGCGACGCGGAGACCGTACGGCTGCTCGTCGACGAGGCACGGCTCGCGGAGTCGGTCGGACTCGACGTGTTCAGCCTCGGCGAGCACTACCGGGAGGGCCACAACGACTCGGCGACACCCGTGCTGCTCGCGGCGATCGCCACGGCGACCGATCGGATCCGCCTCGGCACCTCCGTCACGGTGCTGAGCACGAACGACCCGGTACGGCTCTACCACGAGTTCGCCACCCTCGACGCCGTGTCCAACGGCCGGGCCCAGATGGTGCTCGGGCGGGCGTCGGCGACCGAGTCGTTTCCCCTGTTCGGCTACGACCTGGCCGACTACGAGCGGTTGTTCGAGGAGAAGCTCGACCTCTTCGTACGGCTCCAGCGGGACGAACCGGTCACCTGGTCGGGAACCGTACGCAGCCCCCTGGTCTCGCAGTGGCTGCACCCGCGGATGCGCGCGGGCGGCATCCCGACGTGGATCGGCGTCGGCGGAAGCCCGGACTCGGTGGTCCGCGCCGCCCGCTACGGACTCCCGCTCATGATGGCGATCATCGGCGGCCGTCCGCAGCGCTTCGCCGGTCACGTCGAGCTCTACCTGCGGGCGCTCGAACAGGCCGGGCATACTGTCCAGCCGATCGGGCAACACTCGCTCGGCCTCGTCGCGGACACCGACGAGGAGGCGGTGGAGACGTGGTGGCGGTACTGGCAGCCGGTCGTGGCGGCGGTCGCCGAGGAGCGCGGCTTCTACAAGCCGGACCGTAAGCGCTACGAGGCCGAAATCGACCGCGGCGCGCTGTTCGTCGGGTCACCCGAGACGGTCGCGCAGAAGATCGCCACGATGGCCCGTGACCTGCGGCTGAGCCGTTTCGACCTCAAGTACGACATCATGCACCTGCCTCGCGAGGCACGCGCGCGCACCATCGAACTGCTCGGCAGTGAGGTCGCGCCGCGGGTCCGCGAGCTGCTGGCGAAGGAGCCCACCCATGTCTGACCTCGAATTCGGCCTCGACACCTTCGGCGACGTGCCGCAGGACGACTCCGGTAAGCCCGTCTCCTACGCGGCGGCGATCCGGCAGGTCGTCGACGAGGCGGTCCTGGCGGACGAACTCGGCGTCGACGTCATCGCCCTCGGCGAGCACCACCGCCCCGAATATTCGGTGTCGACGCCGGAGACCGTGCTGGCCGGTATCGCCACCCGTACGTCGCGGATCCGGCTCGCCTCCGGGGTGACCGTGCTCAGTTCGGACGACCCGGTCCGGGTGTTCCAGCGCTTCGCGACGGTCGACGCGCTGTCGAACGGCCGTGCCGAGGTCATCCTCGGGCGTGGCTCGTTCACCGAGTCCTTCCCGCTGTTCGGCTACGACCTGAGCGACTACGACGTGCTGTTCGAGGAGAAGATCGAGCTGTTCGTCAAGCTGCTGGACGAGAAGCCGGTGACCTGGAGCGGCACGACACGGGCTGCCCTGGAGAACGCGGACGTCTTCCCGAAGACCGAGTCGGGCCGCCTCAACACGTGGGTCGGCGTCGGCGGCTCGCCGCAGTCGGTCGTGCGTACCGCCCGGTACGGCCTACCGCTCATGCTCGCCATCATCGGCGGCGCACCCGAACGCTTCGGGCCCTACATCGACCTGTACCGCCGGGCCGCCGAGCAGCTGGGCACGACGGCGCACCCGGTCGGGATGCACTCCCCCGGCTTCATCGCCGACACCGACGACGAGGCGAAGCAACTGTTCTGGCCGCACTACCGGGTCATGCGGGACCGGATCGGCAGGCTGCGCGGCTGGCCGCCGATCCGTCGCCAGGAGTTCGACGCCGAGGTGGAGCACGGATCCCTCTACATCGGCTCGCCGGAGACCGTGGCCCGCCGGATCGCCGGCGCGATCCGCAGTCTCGGCGTCGGCCGCTTCGACCTCATCTACACCGCCGGCGCCCAGTCGGTGAGCGCCCGTATGCGCGCCGTGGAGCTGTACGGCACCAAGGTGATCCCCCTGGTCCGGGACATCCTCGCCAGTTGACCAGGGCCACGGACGCCCGATCGGAGAACGGAAGGACGACATGAACGACAGCGCCCGGAGCGGGCCACAGACGTTGGGCATCCTCGGTGCCGGCAAGGTGGGCACGGTGCTCGCTCGACTCGCCCTCGCCGCCGGCTACCGGGTGCTGGTCGCCGGCTCCGGCGACCCGCAGAAGATCGCCCTCACCGTCGAGGTACTCACGCCCGGAGCGGTCGCCACCACCGCGGTCGACGCCGTTGCGAGCGCCGACATCGTGATCCTCGCCCTCCCTCTGGGCAAGTACCGCACCATCCCCGCCGAGGCGCTGCGCGGCAAGCTCGTCGTCGACGCGATGAACTACTGGTGGGAGATCGACGGCATCCGCGCCGACCTCACCGACCCACGCACCTCGTCGAGCGAGACCGTCCAGGCGTTCCTGTCCGATTCCCGGGTCGTCAAGGCCTTCAACCACATGGGGTACCACGATCTCGAGGATGGGGCACGGCCGGCTGGCACGGCTGGCCGCAAGGCAATCGCGATCGCTGGTGACGATGCCACTGATCTCAGCGTGATCGCGTCGCTCGTCGACGCGCTGGGCTTCGACCCGGTCGTGGCCGGTCCCCTCGCCGAGGGCGTGCGGCTCGAACCAGGCAGCGAGTTGTTCGGCGCCAACGTGAGCGCGGACGAGGTGCGCGCCATGCTCGACCGCTTCCCTGAGTCGGAGCGCGGACGGGTTGTCGCCTCCGCGCGCTCGGCCACCTGACAGCAGGCGGACGACCGTCACCCGACCGGGTTCCGGATCAATGTGCCGAACATCGGAATGGCGGAATGGGAGAAGGCCTACTGGGGGCGCAACTTCGACCGACTGCGCAAGATCAAGGAGAAGTACGACCTCCACAACGTCTTCCAGTACGCATCCCACCCACGACCTGCTGACGGTGGAGGCGCCGGGCCAGCGGCTGTCGGGGTGTCCGGCGTGGTCGCACGCGACGCGAACCCGCCGCCGCGGCCCGGCTCCCCGGCGGGATCCGGGCCGCGGCAGCGCCTCCGGCACCGCACCCGCAGGAGTCATCCCGCCGGTGTCACCGCTGACAGAAGGTCGATCAGACCACGTGGGTACAGGACTGCCTCGCCGCTGGTGAAGCGGCTCAGCGGCTGCCAGGTGACGGGGCTGCCCTCGTCCGCGACGTGACCGACGGCATCTCGTTCATACATCGAACGGTCGGCCAGGGCGGCTGAGTGGACGAACACAATCTCGTGGCCCACTCGACCGTAGGCAGTGAATATGTTCTCCAGAACGCCGAGCAGTTCCACATCGGACAGCTCGGCGGCAAGCTCCTCCCGCAACTCCCGTCGCACCGCCTCGGCGGCCGACTCGCCGAACTCGATGCCGCCACCCAGGGGCCGATAGAAGGTCTCCTGCTTCGTCGCATCGTGCCCCTCGAAGACCAGGAGGTCGTCTCCGCGTCGTACGGCGGCGAGGGCGATGGGACGAATCTGCGGCATCCTGCTCATGACGCGACCCTAGGGGCGACTCGCGTGGCCGTGCCGCTGAATTGTGCGCTCGTCAGCACCACCACCCCAAGCAAGCTGGACGGTGCCGCCCAGCTCGCCGGGCCGTGCGCGGGCGTGTGGCTCAACGTCCGAGCAGTGGATGATCACATT
This sequence comes from Micromonospora sp. GCM10011542, assembly GCF_042650685.1. Lineage (NCBI taxonomy): Bacteria > Bacillati > Actinomycetota > Actinomycetes > Micromonosporales > Micromonosporaceae > Micromonospora > Micromonospora sp. GCM10011542. The sequence continues at coordinate 124,540 of NZ_JBHSBO010000040.1, read as the reverse complement.
GGTGGTTTCCCCAGCTGACCGGCTCAGACGACGGGACGCCCGGGGGACTGTGCCGGCGCGAACGCCGTGACAACGTTGCCAGCATCGCGCTCGTTACGGGGAAGCGCGAATCCAGACCTGGGAGACCACCACTCGATGACGAACCCCTACGACCCTGCCCAGAACCAGCCGCCGGCGCCGGGCCAGCAGCCGATGCCGCCGACCGCGCAGTTCCCGCAGGTGCCCGCCGGGCAGTACGCTCCGCCCCCCGGCCAGCCTCCCCAGTACCCGACGCCACCCGGCGGATGGCAGCAGCCCGGCGCGCTCGCGGCGCCTGCCGCCCGCAAGCGGCCGTGGCTGATCCCCACCCTCATCGGTGTCGGCGCGTTCGTCGTGCTGTGCTGCGGCGGATCGCTGGTCATCGGCCTGACCAGCGACGACGGCAAGAAGAACGACGTGTCTGCCAGCCGGGACATTCCAGCCGTCACCACCAGCACCTCCGCCCCGCCGGCGGCGGCCCAGAACACCTCGGCCCCGGCGCCCGCGCCGTCGAAGTCGGTCGCGCCCCCGACGACCGCAGCCCCGGCCCCGGCCCCGGCCAAGCCTAAGACCTTCGGCATCGGCGACAAGGTGCGCGGCGGCGATTTCGAGTTCACCGTCAACAGCGTCAAGTGCGGGATCTCCCAGGTCGGCAGCAGCTACTTCAACCACAAGGCGCAGGGCACCTTCTGCCGTCTCAGCGTGACCGCCAAGAACGTCACCAAGAGCTCCCACCTGTTCCACGCCGACGGCACCATCACCGCCCAGGACGCCTCCGGCCGGGAGTACGACGTCGACGGGGAAGCCGCCATCTACGGCAACGACGACGCCAAGGGCTTTCTCGACGAGATCAACCCGGGCAACGCGGTGAAGGCGAACGTCTACTTCGACGTGCCCAAGGGCACGAAGCTGAAGACCATCACCTTTGACGCCGGCCTGTTCACTCTCGCCGAGGACGCCGTCGTCACCCTCTGACCGGCCGGCGATCGCCACCCCGGTCACCGCGTCGTGGCCGGGGTGAACCGACCGGCCGCTGGTGCCGCGCCCACCGGGAGCGCGGACGCCGATACCGGTGATGACCACACGGCGGTTCATGAGCGGGCTCCCGAAGCGGTCCGGCCGGCCCGGGGCGGGGCGGCCGGACCTGGAGTCGGCGGACGGACTGAGCGATGCATCACCGCTGGGTTCCCTTCGCCGGACGTGCACGGACGACGGCCACCGGGGTTGCCGCCCGGCGACGCAGTCAGCCTCGGCAACGGCGCTCGAACCGCGCTCGAAGCTCGATGGGCCCGCGGGCCGACCGTCCGACGGCCGGCCCCGGCGCCGAGTCGGCCGTGGCCCGTCGGAGCGAGGAGAGCCGGTCTCCGTACGGCGATCGTCCGCTGACAGCGGCGTGCCAGCGGGATGTGCGCACGCTGCCAGCGCGGCGCGCGAGTCTGCACGTCGAGGGCCCGGCCTGCGCGGTCGCGGCCCGCGACGGAAGAACGGAGAACACCATGAACGATCTTGTGGTCCGGGCGGAGGGCCTCCGCAAGCGGTTCGGAAAGACCCAGGCGCTCGACGGGGTGGACCTGGCGATGCGCCGGGGCACCGTGCTCGGCGTGCTGGGACCCAACGGCGCCGGCAAGACCACCGCGGTACGGGTGCTCGCCACCCTGTTGCGCCCCGACTCCGGGACCGCCGAGGTCGCGGGCATCGACGTGCTGCGTCAGCCGCAGCGGGTACGCCGGCGGATCGGCCTCACCGGGCAGTACGCGAGCGTCGACGAGGACCTCACCGGCACGCAGAACCTGGTGCTCATCGGGCAACTGCTCGACCTCACCACCCGCGACGCCCGGCGACGCGCCGCCGAACTGCTCGACTGGTTCGACCTCGCGGAGGCCGCCGGGCGCCCGGCCAAGACGTACTCGGGTGGCATGCGCCGCCGCCTCGACCTCGCCGCGAGCCTGGTCGGACACCCGGAGGTGATCTTCCTCGACGAGCCGACCACCGGCCTCGACCCGGCCAAGCGCGAGGACATGTGGGGCGTCGTCCGCAACCAGGTCACCCAGGGCGCCAGCGTCCTGCTCACCACGCAGTACCTGGAGGAGGCCGACGCGCTCGCCGACGAGATCGTGGTGATCAACCAGGGTCGGGTGATCGCCCACGACACGCCGGACGGACTCAAGCGCCGCGTCGGCGGGCTGACCCTGCGGGTACGGCCGGCCGACCCGGCCCGGGTGCCGGACGCGCTACGGGTGCTCGACGCGGTCGCCGCCCCGGGAACCAACGCCTCCGCCGACACGGCCGCGGGCGCCCGCCCCGGCGCGGTCAGTGTGCCCGTCGGTGGCGACACCGCCCTCGACGAGGCGGTGCCGGCGCTGCGCCGGGCCGGCGTCGAGGTCACCGAACTGGCTCTGCACCTGCCCAGCCTCGACGAGGTGTTCCACGCCCTGACCGTCGGTTCGCCCGCGAAGAAGGAGGAGCTCGTATGACCGCGCTCGACGTCACCGCCCCCAGCGGAGTCGACCGGCCGCGGGGCGGCCCGCTCGCCGCGCTCGTGCGGCACAGCGTTGCGCTCGCGCGCCGCAGCCTGATCAAGACGGTGCGGACGCCGGAGGCTCTGATCGACGTGACCCTGCAACCGGTGATCTTCCTGCTGCTGTTCACCTACCTGTTCGGCGGGGCCATCGCGAGCGGTGACCGGCACGCGTACCTGCAGTTCCTGCTGCCCGGCATGCTCGCGCAGTCGCTGGCGATGGGCGGCATCGCCCTGGGCCAGAACCTCAACGCCGACATCGAGAAGGGTGTCTTCGACCGCTTCCGGTCACTGCCGGTGGCCCGCTCCGCGCCGCTGGTCGGCGCGGTCGCCGCCGACGTCGTGCGCTACCTGACGGTGTGCGTGGTGATGCTGGGCTTCGGCACGGCGATGGGGTTCCGCGTGGAGACCGGGCTCCTTCCGGCGGTCGCCGCGGTCGCCCTGTCCATCGGGTTCGGGCTGTGCTTCTGCTGGATCTCGGTCTGGGTCGGCATGCTGGTACGCACCCCCGGCGCCGTGCAGGGGGTCATGTTCCTGTTGGTCTTCCCGCTCTCCTTCGGTAGCAACGTCTTCGTCCCGGTGCACACGCTGCCCGGCTGGTTGCAGGCGTTCGTGCACGTCAACCCGATCACGCCGCTGGTCGGCACGATCCGCGGGCTGCTCGTCGGTGGCCCGGTGGCCCACGACCTGACGTTCACGCTGGCCTGGATGGCCGGCCTGCTGGTGGTGTTCGTGCCGCTGGCGCTGCGCGCCTACGCCCGCCGCGCCTGAACCGGGCCGGGCAGTTCGCGGCGCAACCGCGCCGGATCGACCTGGGCCGAGGCCGCCTTCCCGTCCAGTTGCCACCCTGACTGGTACGCGTCGGCGAAGGCCGCCTCGCCCAGTGCGGTCCGGCTGCGGGCGGCCATCGCGGCGATCTTCGGATCGGTACGGTCGTGGGTCCCCCGCAACCGGGCAGCCGCTCCGAGCAGGTGAGCCACCTCGCGGTGCCGCCCGTACCACTCGGCCAGCCGGGCCGCGCTCACCGCGACCACCGACAGGATCGGCAGGTCGCGGGTCTGCACGCCCGCCGTGTACGCGTCGGCCAGCGCCGCCTCGGCGCCGGCGGCGTCGCCGCGCTCGATGCAGAGCGCCGCCCGGAAGGAGCCCACCAGCGCTCGGCCGTGGTCGCCACGGGTCGACGGATCACGCGCCATTCCGGCCTCGGCCGCCTCGATCAACTCCTGCGCGCGGTCCAGGTCGCCGATCCGGATCCAGGTGCCGGCCTCCAGTATGTCGACCAGGCGGCTCAGCTCCCGAGATTCCGACCGCAGCGCCCGCTCCCGGGCCGACTGAAGCATGGCGACCGCATCGGCGGTGTCGCCGCGCCGCAGGTGCAGGTCGACCCACCGCATGTCGATGAAGACCTCGTCGCCGATGCTCAGCGACCCGAAGTCGCGGGCCCGCGCCTTCGCCTCGCGCAGGTCGGCGAGCGCGCCGTCGAGGTCGCCGTCGTACTGCCGCAGCAGCGCGCGCATCGGCAGGACCGTTGCCATTCCCCAACGGTCGCCGACCCGGCCGAAGGCCTCCAACGCAGCGTCCACGTCGACGCGTACCTGATCGAGGTTGCCCCCGTTCTCGCAGATCTGCATGCGAAACGTCCGCGCCACCGCGGCCAGCCACGGATCGGGACCGTCGATGAGGCCCTGAATGAGGGCGAGTGCCCGTTCGGGCTGCCCGGAGAAGAAGAGCGTCAACGCGGCCAGCGCACCGGCCAGACCCGGCAGCGCCGGATGGGCGACCAGGTTGTCGGCGACCTCGCGCAACTGGGTCTCGCGGTCCCGGACCGTGTCGAAGCCGGGCTGGCTGCCGATGCGGTTAAGCAGCAGGAAGGCCTCGGCGCAGTCCCGAGTCAGCGTGTGCGCGCCGGACGGCACGGCGAGCGCCTCGCCCAGCCAGTACGCGGCCTCGGTGTGCCGGCCGAACATCTGCCAGAACCAGGCCAGGTCCAGCGCCAGCGCGACCGCGCCGTCGGCGTCGCCGCAGTCGCAGAGGTGGCGCAGGGCGGCGAGGGCGTTGTCGTACTCCGCTCTGAGCACCTGCAGCGCCGCGAGCTGGCCGGGGCCTCGCAGCTGGGCGTCGTGGCGAGCCACGAGGACGGCGAGATGACGGGCGGCGAGATCGCGGACGGTGTCGAGCGTGCCCTGCTCGGCCAGCCGCTCGATGCCGTACTCGCGCAGCGTCTCGAGCATCCGGTAGCGGCCGGCGTCCGGCGCGAGGTGCAGCAGCGACCGGTCGACGAGGGCAGCGAGCAGTTCCGGGATCTCGGCCGCCGGCACGGCGGTGCCGGCGCAGACCGCGGTGGCCGAGCCCGGCGTCACGCCGCCGGGCAGGACCGAGACCCGTTCCGCCACCGTGCGCTCGTGGTCGCCGAGCAGGTCCCAGCTCCACGCGATGACCGCGCGCAGCGTGCGGTGCCGCGGCGACGCCGTGCGGCTGCCCGTGGTCAGCACCGCGAACCGGTCGGACAGCCCGGCGGCCAGTTCGGCCAGCGACAGCGTCCGCAGCCGCGCCGCGGCCAGTTCCAGCGCCAGCGGCATGCCGTCCAGGCCGCGCACCACCCGGAGGGTGTCGCCGAGGGTGTCCTCGTCGACGTCGAAACCGGGTCGTACGGCCGCAGCCCGGTCGACGAACAGGCGCACGGCCGCGGCACGGCGGACCTGCTCGACTCCGCTGCCCGGCTCGGGCAGTGTGAGCGGACCGAGCGGGACCAGCGCCTCACCGTCGACCGCCAGCGGCTCGCGACTGGTCGCCAGCACCCGCAGCCCGACGCAGCGCGGCAGCAGTGCCGCGACCAGGTGCGCGACCGCGTCGATCAGGTGCTCGCAGTTGTCCAGCAGGAGCAGGCTCTCCCGGCCGTTGAGCTGATCGGTGAGCACGTCGAGTTCCCCACCGTCGACGCGTATCCGCCCGGAGCCCTCGAAGAGCGTGGCGCCGCGCAGCCCGATCGCAGCCAGCACGGCCGCGCCGACCTTCGCCGGCTCGGTCACCGAGGCGAGGTCGACCAGCCAGGTCCCGTCCCGGTACTCGTGCCGGTGCCGGCGCCCCGCCTCGATCGCCAGCCGGGTCTTCCCGGCGCCGCCCGGCCCGAGCACCGTCACCAGACGTCCCCGGGCCAGCAGCGCGTCGATCCGGGTGAGATCCTCGTCCCGCCCGATGAAGCTGGTCAGCGGGGCCGGCAGGTTGCTCGGTGCCTCGGCGCGCGGACTGTCGGCGAAGCGCAGCAGACGCAGATGGCGCTCGCGCAGGGCAGCACCCGGGTCAGCGCCCAGCAGGTCGGCCAGGGTCGCCCGGACGCGCTCGTAGAGCTGCAGGGCCTCGGCCTGCCGTCCCTGCGCCGCGAGTGCGTCCATCAGCAGCGCCGCCACCCGCTCGTCGGCCGGATGCTCGCTAAGCAGGGCGGTCAGGCGGCCGGCCGCCTCGTCCGGGCGGCCCAGGGCCAGCCGCGCCTCGGCCAGATCCATCTCGGCCTCCACGAACGACCGGGCCAACCGCGTGGCGACCGACGGAGCGACCGCCTCGACCGCGGCCAGCTCGCCCAGCAGCGCCACCGCCTCGTCGAGCAGCGCCGCCGCGGACCCGGGATCGCCGGTTCGCAGCCGCTCGCGGCCGGCCGCGGCCAGCCGCTCGAAGCGCAGCACGTCGACGTCGTCGCAGGCGACATCGAGTCGGTAGCCGCCCTCGACCTGCGCCACCGCACCCGTGGCACCGAGCATCCGGCGCAGCCGGGACACCAGAGTCTGCAGGGCGTTCGCCGGGTCGGCCGGCCCGTCCTCCGGCCAGAGCGCCTGGACCAGGACTCCCGAATCGACCGCTCGGCCGCCGGCGAGCGCCAACCGGACGAGCAGACCGCGCAGCCGGGCTCCGGAGACGGGGAGGCTGGTGTCGCCGCGGCGCACCTCGACAGCGCCGAGCAGCGTCACGCGCAGCCGCGCAGCCCCGTCCTCGCTCACCGGTCAATCCTCCCGCGCGCGGCCCGTGCGGTGACCAGCGGGAGGGACACCAGCCCCGCGCGGCGGCGCGACCGCGACCGGCGGGGCCGCGATGAGCAAGTTGACAGGGTTTCTACGACTTCCTGCGCAGCGCATGCGTGAAGCGCAGAATGTCGGTAACCAGCCCTTCCCGCCCTAATCGTCCCAACAGGTCGCGGGTTGCGCGAGAACCGGACCGGGCCGCGAATGCCGAAGGATGTCGGATGACCTCGTTGATGCCGCTGTCGGTGACCGTGGCGGAGCCGGAGGCGCTGTCCACGCTTCCGACACCCGCGCGTCCGCGTGTCGATCCGGCCGACGTCGTGGTGCCCGACGGGTACCACGTCGAGGCGGTGCTCGTCGGCCTGTCGATGCCGTGCGGGATGGGTTTCGCCGGCGACGGAACCCTCTACGTCCTGGAAGGCGGCAGCACCTGGCCCACCCGCCCCTACGTCCCGGCCCGGATCCTGCGACTGGATCCCGACGGCCACCTCGGCGTGGTCACCGAGGAGGCGCTGGGCGGGCCGCGACACGTGGCGGTGCACGACGACGCCCTGCTGGTGTCCTGCAAGGGTGGCCGACACGCCCGGATAGACCGCATCGACCCTGCCAGCGGGCGCAGCGAGGTGCTGATCGACGGGCTGCCCAACGGTGGCTGGCACGAACCGGGCGGGCCGGTATTCGGTCCCGACGGGCTGATGTACTTCGCCCAGGGTTCGGTGTCACAGCAGGGCGTGGTGCTGCCGCAGGGGTTCCAGGTCGACGTCGCTCGACACATCGACGTCCACGACGTACCCGGTGAAGATGTCGTCCTGACCGGCAACAACGTGCAGACGTACGACCCGACCGCCCCCTACCCGTACCTGGTGGAGACCGGGCCCTTCAAGCCGTTCGGCACGCCGGCCCAGCGCGGCGAGGTCGTGCGGGGCGCGCTCAAGTGCAGTTCGGGCCTGTGGCGCGCCCAGCCCGACGGCAGCGAGATGGAGCTGGTGGCCTGGGGCCTGCGCAACCCGTACGGGATGGCCTTCGGCGAGGACGGCGACCTCTACGTCACCGACAACGACTTCGAGGAGACCGGGGACCGGGCGATCCGGGCCGACCCGGACCGGATCTGGCGCATCGACGCCGCTCGGACTCCGCACGGCTCGATCGACCGGCCCGCCTGGTACGGCTTCCCCGACATCTGCGGTGACGGCCTGCCCGCCTGGCACGACTCCCACCTGCCCCGCCGGGGACGACGGGCCGAACCGCTGATCGAGGATCCGCCGCCGTGGGCCGGCCCCGCGGTGTTCCTCGAGAAGCCGCACTCGGCGATGGCCGGTCTCGACGTCTCACGCAGCGACGCCTTCGGGTACCGGGGGCGGCTTTTCGCCTGTGAGTGGGGAACGCTCGCCCCGATGAACTCGCCCGACCCGACCGACCTGGAGCACGGCTTCCAGGTGGTGGCGGTGGACCCGACCGACGGCACGTGCGAGCCGTTCATGCGCAACTCGCGACCGGGACCGGCCTCGGCGCTGGGCACGGGCGGGCTGGAGCGCCCGGTCGACGCCAAGTTCGCCCCGGACGGCAGCCTGTACGTGCTCGACTTCGGTGTGTCCCGGGTGGTGGAGGCGACGCAGATGTCCTACGGGCACACCGGCGTGCTGTGGCGTGTCGTCCGGGACGGGAGCCGGGGGTGAACCCGCCGCTGCTCGTGGAGGTCGATCACGACACCGTCACCGCTCAGCTCGACCGGGTCGTACCGTGGCTGGTGGCCACCCGCACGCTGCAGTCCGCGTACCGCAAGATCCTGGAGGACACCGCGGACGAGGTCGGTGAGCCGCACATCCGCGCCTGGCTGCACGAGATCGCCGAGCCCGCGCGGCGCCACGAGGAAGCGGTGGCCGACCTGCACCGCGCGTTCGGCCACCAACCGGAGACCGGGACCGGTGCGGCCGCCGCCCCGGCTGTCGCCGCCGCCCTGGGTACGCTCCGCGAACTGGTCGGCGAAGCGCAGGGTGTGGTCGCCGGCGCACGAGGACGGGCCTGGCGGCACATGCGCATGCTGCTGCTGAGCAACCTCGACGCGATCAGCGGCTTCGCGGTCGCCGAGCAACTGGCCCTGGCGCTGGGCAGGCCGGCCGTCGTGGACATCACCTGTCCCATCGTGGCCGACAAGACCCGGCACCAGCTGTTGATCCGCGAGTGCTTCCTGGAGATGGCCTCGAACGCGATCCTCTACCGGCGCGACGTGTGAGCCAGCCTCGGCGCTGGGGATATCCCGTCCTGCTCACCGGCCTGCCGGCGGCGCTGCTGGCGGTCTTCGGCGCGGTGCAGGCACTGGATGCGCCACTGCTGACCGACCCCTCTCCCCTGCTGGGCGAGGCGGGCCCTGCCGCAGCAGCGACCGGCGTGCTCCTGCTCCTGGCCGACGTGGCAGTCCCCGTGCCGTCCAGTCTGGTGATGATCGCCAACGGAGCCCTGTTCGGGGTACTCGCCGGAACGCTGCTGTCGCTGCTCGGCGGGCTGGGGGCCACGCTCGTCGCCTTCGGCCTCGGCAGGCGCAGCCGGGGCCTGCTCGCCCGCACCACCACACCGGCGCAGCGGGCACGCGCCGACCGGCTGCTCACCCGGTACGGTCTGCTCGCCGTACTGGTCACCCGTCCGGTACCGGTGCTGGCCGAGACCGTCGCCCTGCTCGCCGGCACCACCGCGTTGGGGTGGTGGCACGTCACGGTGGCGAGCGCCGCGGGAGTCCTGCCGGCCGCACTGATCTACGCGGCCGTGGGCGCCACCGCTCAGAGCGGGCTGTCCTGAATCCTGGTTCCGGCCCGTGGCGTGATCGGGGGTGAATCCGCTCCCGGCACGGCGGCGTGGACCTATCGTGTCGTACGTGCAGGCAGCGACCGTGGGTCCGGGCGGCGCCCGGATGCGCTGGGTGGAGACCTGCGGCGTCGAACCGACGCGGGTGTACGTGCACGGGCTCGGCGCCGCCTCGGCGGCGTACTTCGTCCCGGTGGCCACCCGCCCCGAACTGGCCGGGCACCGGTCGCTCTTCGTCGACCTGCTGGGCTTCGGGTTGAGCGACCGGCCGGCCGACTTCGGCTACACGGTGGAGGAACACGCCGCGACCCTGGCCACGGCGTTCGACGCCGCCGGTGTGCGAGGAGCGGACGTGATCGGGCACAGCATGGGCGGTGCGGTGGCGATCGTCCTCGCCCACCAGCGACCGGACCTCGTCGGCCAACTGGTGCTCGTCGAGGCGAACCTGGACCCGAGCCCGGCGCCGAAGGTCGGCGGAAGCGGCATCAACGCGTACACCGAGGCCGATTTTCTCGCCGGCGGTTTCGCCGAGACGCTCGACCGGGTCGGGCCGCTGTGGGCCGCCACCATGCGGCTCGCTGATCCGGTCGGCCTCTACCGCAGCGCCGTGCACCTGGTGGCGGCGACCCGGCCCACCATGCGCCACATGCTGGTGCGCCTGCCGATACCGCGGACGTTCATCCAGGGCGCGCAGGGCGCCCCGGTCCAGGACCCCGACGACCTCACCGCCTCCGGGGTACGGGTGGTGATCGTGCCGGACGCCAGCCACAACGTCATGCTGGACAGCCCGGAGGAGTTCGCTCGGGTGACCGCCACCGCCCTCAGCGGTCGTCGCGCGTGAGACAGTGCGTCCATGGACACCGACGTTGCCCTCGATGTGAGCGCCCTGGCGATCAACGTCACGATCCCGGAGGGGCTCCGCTGGACCGACACCCGACGCGGTGAGGAGTTCACGCTGACCACGATCAACGTCCGGCTCCTCCGGGACGGGAGCCTCGCGGCCAAGGCCTACGGCCGACCGACCGCCGGCGGCCGCGGCACGTACGTCTCGTTCCCCGTGCCCGACAGGCCCGAGCTGGTGGCCCTGATCGACAAGGCCGCCCACCGCGCCGGCGCCTTGTGGGCTGCCCACCGCGGTCTGGAAGGCGCGGAGGCTGCGGCAGACACCGTCTGATCTCGCAGACGACACCTCGCGATGGCTCGACGCATGAGGAAGACTGGCGGGCATGGCTGACCTGGGCGACGCGAAGGCTGCACTGCACCACTACCTTCGGGCGAATCGCGAGGACCTGATCTGGAAGCTCGACGGGTTGAGCGAACGCGAGGCCAGACTGCCGCGCACGGCGACCGGCAACAACCTGCTGGGAGTCCTCAAGCACTGCCTCAATGTCGAGGCCGGCTATTTCGGGCCGACCTTCGGGCGCGAATTCCCGACGCCTGAGGAGCTGGTCCCCCTGCAGGCGTTCGAGGACGACCCGCAGGCGGACTGGTACGCGCGGGAGGACGAGACGAAGGATGGGCTGATCGACCTGTATCGCCGTGTCGGGGTGTTCGCGGATCAGACCATCGAGAAGCTGCCGCTCGACGCGCCGGGGCAGGTGCCGTGGTGGCAGCCAGGTCGTCAGGCCGTGACGCTGCACCGGATCATCATCCACGTCACGTGCGACATCGCTCGTCACGCCGGTCACGCGGACATCATGCGCGAGCAGCACGACGGAGCGATCGGCTGGCAGCGGGAGAGCAGCAACATCCCCGACGACCATGACTGGCCCGCGTACGTCGCCAAGCTGACGAAGCTGGCCGACCGCTTCGGATGACCCGGTACGGTCGGTGAGCTCAGCACCCGCTCTTCGGCAGATCGGTCGTCGCCACGACCGCGTCGACCTCGAACTCCACCAACCACAGTGGATCGATGAAACGCGACACCTCCACGAAGGTGCACGCCGGTCGTACCTGGGCGAACCGTTCGCCGTGTGCGCGCGCCGCGTCGCGCCAGCGGGCGATGTCGACAAGCATGACCCTGGTTCGGATGACGTCGGTCAGCGCTGCGCCGGCCTCGCGCAGCGCTTGCTCGGCGATGTCCAGGCAACGCACGGATTGCGCGTAGACGTCCCCCGGACCGACGGTGGCGCCGTCGTCCGCGATCGGCGCGGTGCCGGCCACGGATACGTACGGCCCTATCCGCACGGCGCGGGAGAAACCGATCTCCGGTTCCAGCGGGGATCCTGACGTCACCAGGTGGCGAGAAGTAGTCACGGTACGAGAGCATCGCAGGGCAACGGCCGCGCTGGGCGGGTCGGAGGGATCGGCTGCGTCGCGGCGAGAGATTTCTCCGGGGCCGTGTCGATCCGCGGGCCGCTCGTTCGACGTGTGGGTGCGAGGGACGAGAGACGGTCCCGCCGGATGAGGAGAACGCGATGCCGCAGTACATGCTGATCATGCGGGGCACCGATGAGACGAACGCGGCCATGATGGCCAACATCGACGAGATGATGGCGGCGACCCGCCTGTTCATTGAGGAGACGGCCAAGGCTGGCGTCTACGTCGCGGCCGAAGGCCTGGACGATCCGGGCCAGGGCGTCGTGGTGCACTTCAGCGACGAGGCCCCGGTGGTCACGGACGGGCCGTACGGAGAGACCAAGGAATTGTTCGGGGGCTTCTTCCTGCTCGATGTCGCCTCGAAACAGGAGGCGGTCGAGTGGGCCAAGCGGGTCCCGGCGGTCCCCGGGTCCAAGATCGAGGTCCGGCGGGTGCCCGGGGAGGATGAGGTCCCGCAGGACGGCGGGAAGTTCGTCGTGGAAGGGGCCTTGCGCGAGAGCAGCGGCCAGGTCTGATGGGTACGGCCGACGTCGAGGCCGTCTGGCGGATCGAGTCGGCCCGGATCGTCGCCGCGCTGACCCGGTTCACCGGCGATTTCGGGCTGGCCGAGGACGCCGCCCAGGAAGCGGTGGCCGAGGCGCTGGTGTCGTGGCCGCGTGCCGCTCCGGCCAATCCGGCCGGCTGGCTGATGGCTACGGCCCGGCGACGGGCGATCGACGCGATCCGCCGCCGGACCGCCCTGCAGGACCGGTATGCCCTGCTGGCGGCCGACCCGGCGGTCGACGAAGAGATCGACCCCGACCGGATCGACGACGACGTCCTGGCGCTGATGTTCGTCAGCTGCCACCCGGTGCTCTCCCCGCCGGCCCGGGTGGCGCTGACCCTGCGTGTGGTCGGCGGCCTGTCCAGCGAGGAGATCGCCCGCGCGTTCCTCGTACCCGTGCCGACCGTGCAGGCCCGCATCACCCGGGCCAAGAAGACGATCGCGGCGGCCGGGGTGCCGTTCGAACTGCCGGCGGCCGGCGAGCGCCGGGAACGGCTGGGCGGCGTGCTCAGCGTCCTCTACGTGATCTTCACCGAGGGGTCGACGGCCACGTCGGGCGACCGGCTGCTGCGCCCCGACCTCGCGTACGAGGCGATCCGGCTGGCCCGCACGCTGGCCGCGCTGCAGCCCGACGAGCCGGAGGTGCACGGCCTGCTCGCGTTGTGCGAGCTGACGGCCGCGCGCTTCCCGGCCCGGACCGGCCCAGACGGTTCACCGGTCCTACTCGAGGACCAGGACCGGCGGCTGTGGGACCTCTCGGCGATCCGTCGTGGGCTGGCCGCGCTGGCCACGGCATCGACTCGCGGCCTCGGCCCCTACGGCCTGCAGGCCGCGATCGCCGCCGCCCACGCGTCGGCGCCCTCCGTCGAGGCGACCGACTGGGACCGGATCGTGGTGCTCTACGAGGCGCTCGGCCGGATCGCGCCCTCGCCGGTGGTCGAACTCAACCGGGCCGTCGCCGTGGCCATGGCCTCGGGTCCGGCGCAAGCCCTGGCCATGGTGGACGAGCTGATCGCTATGGACCGGCTCCCCGGTTCGCATCTGGTTCCGACCGTACGTGGTGAGCTGCTGGCCCGGCTCGGACGGCGACCGGAAGCACGCGCCGAGCTGGAGCTGGCGGCCCGGCTCTGCGCCAACCAGCGCGAACGCTCAGTGCTGCTGCGCAAGGCGGCCGCGCTGCAGGATCATGAAGATGCCGATGACGGCGACTTCGGAGGCTTGGCCTTCTGCGGGTAGATCGTCTCGTGACGGGCCAGCATGGCAACGAACTCGGCGATCTTCCGCTCCCGGGTCTGCGCCCGTTTGACGGCGTTGACGCGGTGGATGAGAGCGAACCGGTTGGTCTTGGTGAGCACGTCGAACATGGCCTGTGCGGCGGGTTCGGCAGCGATGGCGGCGAGGAGGTCGGCCGGCACCTCGGCCTCCGACGGCGGGGCGTAGGCGGCCGCCCACCGCCCGTCCGCCTTCGCGGCTTCCACCGCGGCGCGGCCCGGGGGCAGCATCCGCCCCTCCGCCTCCAGCCGGGCCACGTGGGCGACGTTGCGCTGTGACCAGGAACTGCGGGCCCTGCGCGGGGTGAACCGGATCCAGGAGGTTTCCTCATCCCGTTTACGGGCCTGCCCGTCGATCCAGCCGAAACACAGGGCCTCGTCGACCGCCTGCTGCCAGGTCAGCGTCGTGACCGTGCCGCCCTTCCGGGTCAGTGCGAGCCAGACACCGGGCGACGTGTCGTGGTGGGCCGACAACCACGCGCGCAGCGCGTCGGCGTCCGCGACGATCAACTCATCCAGTTCAGCGCTCGCCATGACGGCAGGCTATCGCCGCGCCGGTGCCGCGGCCTCAGCGTGGGGCCCGTACGAGCCGGCGACGCCCGGCGATCCAGCCGCGCACCTCCGTACCCGGACACATTGCGCGTGATCATCGCCGGGTGCAAGGCTGGACCGATGGGTTGGTGGAATCGATTCCGGCGCGGATCCCGTCCCCCGCTGCGCCGGCCACCCCGGGGCGCCCTGCCGGCCCCCTGGCCGCCCGGCCTACTGGACCTGATCGGGGAGCGGTCGTCAGCCGGGCCCGTGCGCCAGGCCGAGGTGCTGGCCCTGCTGCGGCGCCTGGCGTCGGCGAGGCCGGCCCACGCACCCGAACCGGTGCAGGCGATCGGAGAGATAGTCCGGCGGCACGCGCCGGTGCCGGACGACGCGACCGCTGCGGCCTGGGCGGTCTGGCATGCCGTGCCGGAGCTGGACCTGATGGCGAACGCCCGGCAGCGCTGCCAGCACGCCGAGAGTCTGCTCGGCACACTGCGCGACATGGAGCTGCACGACCCCACGAACCCGGCGTTGGAGATCGGCGAACCGGACACCACCATCGCCGACGCCCTCCGCCTCGAGGCGGAGCGGGTCGGTCACGTCCTGGTGACCGGCGAGGGTGAACACCAGGTCGGCTACCGGGCCGCGTACGCCGGGTTCCTCAAGCAGATGGCGCATCGGGCGAGGGAGCTCGAGGGGACGCCGGAGCGCAACCCCCGCCGCGGCGTCATGGCCACGGCTGCTCCGTCCGCAGACCTGGCTGATTCGCCCACCCCGGTGCTGGCAGCCCTACGCGACGCGGTGGCGGCACTCCCCCACCAGCGGGACGCTCGACGCGAGCAGTGGACGGCGCAAGTGACAGGGGCCATCGAGCCGTTACATGCCGGCGGCCCGAGCGTCGACCCGACCGCTGTCGGGCGGGCGATCGTGGCCGACCTGCCGGAGCTCGACCGTCTCGACGAGACGCTGGACCGTCTCGAACGGATCGAGGAGCAACTGGCCGCGACGCAGCGCCGGCTGGCGGCTCAGCGGGCGCACCTGACCGAGGAAATGATCCGCTGGCGCAACACGCTCGCCCACGAGCTGCGCCAGCAGGCCGACCACCACGTTGCCGCGACCGGCATCTCCCTCGACGCCGATTTCACGGCAGGCTTCACCCTGGCCAGCGACCAGATCGCCCGCCACCTACGCGAGCGCGCCGACCGGCTCGCCGTCCCGGACCTACCCAAACCTTCTTTTCCGTTGGTCCGGGCCAGAGACGACATCTGACCGAAGACCACCGTCAGCTCAGCGGCGATGGAGACCCGCTGACCGTGACCGGCGCGAGCGCGGGTCAGCGGCAGTGAGCGGGTGCGTCGTCTCATCCACTACCGTCCGGGGTTGTGGCAGCCAGAGCAGCGGGAGCGTTTCGTCGGACGCCGATCGAGCGATCAGACCAGCGGGTTGCGTGGGAACGGACGGACCAGGCCTTCTTCGCCGCCGGAGCGTGTCACATCCTCGCCTGGGTCTGCCGGGATTCCTATCCAGACCGGCCCATCGAGATAGCCGGGGTGCGCTACCCAGGCGAGCCGCAGGTCTTCCACACCTACGCAACCTGGGATGGCTGGGCGTTCGACCACTCAGGTTGGAATCCCGAGCCACAACTGCTGGCGGTCAACACAGGCTTCGAAGGCCAGCCGCTGGAGCGCCTCAAGATCACCGACAGTCTCGCCGCGTTCTGCGAGAAGCACCACCACCGCGGGCCGGACCAGTATTGGCGTGACCCGCTCCCTCGTGCTCGCCGCTACGTCGGCCGGCACATCCCGCCCTGGGCATAGCCACTCACCCGGGCACGCACACCGGCACCGCACATCTGCCGCGCGCGTAGCCGCGCGCGGCGATGGCCGCACCAGCCGCCCACGCGTTCGATCCGGAGCAGGAGCGGGTGTACGTCGGGTCGATCGCGTCTCAAGAGCTACGCCATGGCTGCCTTGGAAAAACGGTCTGGGATGGTGTCGTATCAAGGCGCGGCCGCTCGTGGAACCAGTGCCGCGGCCGGCCGGGCCGCCGCCCACGAGGAGTCCGGAAGGCCCTCGTCCGGGGACTGGGAGGAGACCACCATGACCGAGTACCTGATCGCCTTCAACGACGAGTGGGTGCCCGACCACACGGCGGAGGAGATTCGCGAGAAGGGCGTGGCCGGACGGGCCGTGATCGAGGAGATGCGGACCGCCGATGTCCTGATCTTCAGCAACGGCGGACTCGACCGGTCCACCGCGGTGTGCAGTGTCGAGGCGGTTGACGGCAAGCCCATCTTCACCGACGGTCCGTACGTCGAGACCAAGGAACACCTCGGCGGCTTCGCCGTCGTGGACGTGGCCGACGACGCGGCGGCGCGATACTGGGCCGGCAGGCTCGCGACCGCGCTCGACTGGCCGCAGGAGGTGCACCGGTTCCGAGGCCCCGGGGAGGCCCGGCGGAACGGCTCCGGGGAGAACTGAGCGCGGTGCCCAGGTACCTGCTGTCCGTCTACGGACCGGCCGAGCGCACCCGTGACTGATCCCACCGTCGAGCAGGCGCTCACCCGCGCCCACCACGAGGAGTGGGCGCGGGTGGTCGCCGGCCTCGCGCGCCGTTTCGGCGACCTCGACGTCGCCGAGGAAGCGACGGCCGAGGCGTTCGTAGCGGCGGCGGAGCGGTGGCCGCGCGAGGGCGTACCGCCAAGCCCCGGTGGTTGGCTCGCCACCACCGCGAACCGCAAGGCGATCGATCGGCTCCGTCGCGAGTCGCAGCGCGACGCCAAGCATCAGGCGGCCCGCATCGTGTATGACGGCACCCCTCCCGAGCCGACCGGCCCGGTCGAGGACGACCGGCTCAGGCTGGTCTTCACCTGCTGTCACCCCGCGCTCGCGTTGGAGGCCCGGGTGGCGCTCACCCTGCGCCTGCTCGGCGGCCTCACCGTCGCCGAGATCGCCCGCGCCTTCCTGGTACGGGAGACAACGATGGCGCGGCGGATCACCCGCGCCAAGGCAAAGATCAAGGCGGCCCGCATTCCCTACCGGGTGCCCCGGGCCGACGACATTCGCGAGCGGCTGGCCGGCGTGCTCGCGGTCGTCTACCTCGTCTTCAACGAGGGCTATCTCGCCAGCGAGGGCGACGACTCGGTGCGCGTCGACCTCACCGACGAGGCGATCCGACTCGGCCGCCTGCTCCGGAGTCTCCTCCCGGACGACGGCGAGGTAGCCGGCCTGCTCGCCCTGATGCTCCTCACCGACGCCCGGCGGCCGGCGCGCGTGTCCGGCACCGGGGAGCTGGTGACCCTCGACGAGCAGGACCGCGGCGCCTGGGACCGCACCCTCATCGCCGAGGGCGATGCCCTGGTCCGGGAGCGGATCGAGGCGGTGGCGGCCGGCGGCGACCCACCCGGGCGCTACCAGCTGCAGGCCGCGATCAACGTGGTCCACACGGCTGCCCCGTCCGCCCGAGACACCGACTGGTCCACCATCGTCGCCCTCTACGGCCGCATGGTGCTGCTCGACCCCTCGCCTATCGTGCGGCTCAACCGGGCGGTCGCGGTCGCCGAGGTCGACGGTCCCGGGGTCGGGCTCGCCGAGATCGACCGGCTCGCCGAAGTCCTCGACGGCTACCACGCCTTCCACGCGGCGCGCGCCGACCTGCTGCGGCGACTCGGGCGCGGTGGTGAGTCGCGGGCGGCGTACGACCGGGCCATCGGGCTCGCCGGCAACCCCGCGGAACGGGCCTACCTCACCCGCCGTCGCAGCCAACTCGCCAGCTGACCGACACGTGGAGCCAGCCGGATCCAGCACCCACCACGGCACTGTTGAGCGTGGTCGTGACGATCCGTTGGCACCATGGCTGCTCATTGGCCGTACGGCGGCATCGAGTTCGGATTCCAACGTCTTCGCATCGTGGATGCTAGTTTCGCCGGCATGACCGTCCAGATCACGGCCGGGCAGTTCCACGCGGCCGACGGTGTGGAGGACTGGCGCTGCCTCTACCACGTGGTTTCGACCTGTTTCCGGACCGGCACGTTGGCTCGCGGCATCGCGCTGGTGGATGAGATCGGGCGACTCGCCAGCGGCGCGGAGCAGCAGTACGTCACCATCGACCTGCGCCATGCCGGTGTCACGGTGTCGCTGTCGTTGCGCGACATCGCGCTGGCCCGCCGAATCTCCGCAGCGGCCAAGGACCTGGGCATTCCCGCCGACCCACGTGGGGTACAGCTCATCAATGTCACTCTCGACACACTCGTCGGCGCCGACGTGCTGCCGTTCTGGCGGGCGCTGCTCGGCTATCGGCAGATCGGTGACGATTATCTGGCCGACCCGGCGCGCCGAGGCCCGGGCTTCGGGCTGCAGCCAATGGACGCGGCGCGCCCACAACGCAACCGCATGCACCTCGATATCGCCGTCCCGCATGACCAGGCCGAAGCTCGCATCACCGCAGCCCTGGCGGCGGGCGGCCAGCTGATCTCCGACGCGCACGCGCCGAAGTGGTGGGTCCTGGCCGACGCCGAGGGCAATGAGGCCTGCGTAGCCACCTGGATCGGCCGCGAATAGCGACCTCCTCCGGACGTACGCCATCACGCGCGATCTGCTGTCCCGCCCGGAAAGGCATTGAGTTCACCGGAGTCAGAGCAGCCCACGTCTGGTCATGAACTCTCGCAACGTCTCGGCATCCGCGGCGGACATCAACCGGCGTGGGATCACGGTGGCCGGCTTCCGGCCGACGTACACGATCCAGAATTCAGGGGTGTCCCTCACCTGGGCGACCCCGTCCCAGGCGATGCCGCCGGACTCCGAGCCGCTGCGCATCATGATGTTGTCATCGGTGATGTCGTAGGCGCCCTCCACCGCGTAGCGACTGGAGCGGCGCCGGGCGCGCAACCGCACCCACGGCCAGTACAGCGTCGACAGCAGGCCGCCCACGACCATCGCGATCCACAGCGGCGAAGCCTGCTCGCCCCACCCGAAGCCCCGCGAGACGGCCAATCCGATCGCCCCGACCGCCGCCAGCACCGCGCCGATGTAGCCGTACTTGCGCAGCCGAACGCTGCCGAGCGCAGTGGCCACGCGGCCCGGATAGGCGGGATCGGCTGGGACGTCGAAACGGATGTGCACGCCAGAACGATAGTGCTCCCCGCCCGACCAGGGGCACCTCGGCCCGGTCGTCCTCGCGTCACGGCACACGGTGGCTCTGGCGGTACCGGCCCGGGCTCGTACCGGCGTGGCGCTTGAACGCCCTGCCGAACGCGATGTGTCGTCTCCTTCGCCAAGGACCAGGCGACGGTCTGGCACGCCGGCTGACAACTTCCCACTCGGCTCACCCTGCCGAAGCCGCGGTCACGGGCTGACGTGCGTCTGCGAAAATCGGTGCCCCTGCGTCCAGAACGAACCGATCGGCCGTATTTCCCGTGTTGAGGGTCAGGGTCGCAGAGCAGAGTCACGGAGGCACGATGCCCACGGTTCGGACTGGTCCGGTAGTCGGACTGATCGTGCAGACAGTCCTACTGGCGATGCTCGCCGGAACAGTCGGCCTCGGCGCCGCGGGGTGGTTGGCGGGGCTGGGGTACGGGGTGGTCCTGTGCGCCCTGCTCGACCGGGGGTTGCGCCGTTCGGGGGCGCGCGGGCTGGGTCCGGCCGACCGGGTGACCCTGGGCCGGGCGCTCCTCGTGGGCGCCGTGACGGCGTTGGCCGTCCAGTCGTTCGACCGGGCGGCGCCGGTCGCGCTGATGGCGGTCCTCACCGCGGTGGCGCTGGCGCTCGACGGGGTGGACGGCTACACGGCCCGGCGTACCGGAACGACCAGCGAGCTGGGCGCGCGCTTCGACATGGAGGTCGACTCCTTCCTGGTGCTGGTCCTCTGCGTCCAGGTGGCACCGTCGGCGGGCGCCTGGGTGCTCGCGATCGGCGGGATGCGGTACGCCTTCGTCGCCGCGAGCTGGGTGCTGCCCTGGATGCGGGGATCGCTGCCGCCGCGCTACTGGCGCAAGGTCGTGGCGGCGATCCAGGGCGTGGCGCTGACGGTGGCGATGGCGGGGGTGCTGCCGGGGTCGTTGACGATCGTCGTGCTGGCGGTCTCGCTCGCGCTGCTCGTCGAGTCGTTCGGCCGCGACGTCGGGTGGCTCTGGGAGACCCGCCGCGCTCGCCGCGCCCCGAGGGACCGGGACGTCCCGCGCACCCCGCACACTCCCGACCACCCGACGATCGCGGGACACGCGGCCACGCTGCCCCACCGCGACGGTCTGGTGGCCGTGGCCCGGGACCGGGTCGTCCGGCTCTGAGCCGGCGTCGATCCGCACCATCAGGGATCACCGAACGAGGAGGTCAGGTCAGTTGTCGCTCTTGACGCGGGTCCGTCGGCTACCGCCGTGGGGACCGGAGGCGGTGCGCAACGACCCGCCGGCGAGCGGGCACACCGATCGGACGACGAGCGAGGACGCCGGCACCGCACCTCGCAGGGCGCCGGCGATCCGGGCCGGACTGGCCACCGCCCTGGCGGCGGCGGTCGTGCTGCTCGTGCTCACCGCGCCGTACGACTTCGGCCGTCTCACACCGGGAGCGTTCGTACGGATCCCGCTGGAGGCCCTGCTGGTCGTGGCCCTGCTGCTCGCCCTGCCGCGCCGCGGCGGGCGGTTGGTCGCGCTGCTCGCCGGTGTGGTCCTCGGCCTGCTCGGCCTGCTGAAGCTGCTCGACCTGGGGTTCTCCGCGTCGCTGGGCCGGGCGTTCGACCTGGTGCTCGACTGGGCCCTGCTCGACGAGGGGTTCGCCTTCCTCAGCGAGTCGTACGGCCGGCCCGCTGCGATCGGCGCCGCTGTCGCGCTGGCGCTGATCGTCGCCCTGCCTCTCCTGGTCACGCTGGCGGTGCTGCGGCTGAGCCGCCTGCTGGTCCGGCACCACACCGGCACCACGCGGGTCGTGGCGGCGCTGGTGGTGGTCTGGGTGGTCTGCGCCGTGTCCGGGCTACGGGTGGCGCCGGGCGTACCGGTCGCCGACACGTCCGCGACCACTCTGGCCAACGGCCACGGCTTCCAGGTCCGCCTGCGACTCGACGACCGCAGGACGTTCGGCGCCACGATCGGGGCCGACGCGTTCCGCGACAAGCCGGGCGACCAGCTCCTGACGGCGCTGCGCGGCAAGAACGTGGTCGTCGCCTTCGTCGAGAGCTACGGCCGCGACGCCGTCGAGGACCCCGAGTTCGCGCCGCAGGTCGGGGCGGTCCTCGACAGCGGGACCGAGCGGCTGCGGGCGGCCGGCTTCGCCGCCCGCAGTGGCTTTCTCACCTCACCCACGTTCGGCGGGGGCAGCTGGCTGGCCCACGCGACACTGCTCTCCGGGCTCTGGATCGACAACGACCAACGCCACCGCACGCTGCTGGCGAGCGACCGGATGACCCTCAACCGTGCCTTCCAGCGGGCGAACTGGCAGACCGTGGGCGTGATGCCCGCCGTCAGCAGGGCGTGGCCGGAGGGGGCATTCTTCGGCTACGACCGGTTCTACGACGCCCACAAGCTCGCCTACCGTGGCCCGAAGTTCAGCTTCGGCACGATGCCCGACCAGTACACCCTGACCAGTTGGCAGCGCCTGGAACAGGGGAAGCGAGGCGGTGCCCCGACGATGACGGAGCTGGCGCTGGTCTCCAGTCACGCGCCCTGGACGCCCGTTCCCCCGATGATGGACTGGACCGACGTCGGTGACGGCGCGATCTTCGGCGCCGGCGGCGACCCCGCGACGAACGACGGCCGGCGCAGCACCACCCGGATCCGGGCCGACTACCGGCACTCCATCGAGTACACGCTGGGGACGCTCATCTCCTACGTGCAGACGTACGGCGACGACGATCTCGTGTTCGTCTTCCTCGGTGACCACCAGCCCGCCACGGTCGTCACCGGCGAGAACGCCAGCCACGACGTACCGATCACGATCATCGCCCGCGACCCGGCGGTACTGGACCGGATCTCCGGTTGGGGCTGGCAGGACGGGCTGAGGCCCGGACCGCAGGCCCCGGTCTGGCGGATGGACGCCTTCCGCGACCGGTTCCTGACCGCCTTCGGACCGTAGGCTCACGCGCCCCCCACCCACCGCACGGACGGGACCACAGATGACAGACTCCGTCGCCACCAGGATCGCGGCGCTCCGCGACGATCCGGCCACCGCTCCCCTGCGCCGGTCGCTCGAGGTCTACTACGGCGACCGCGAGCGCGACGCGCGGATGGATGCCTTCTACTCCCGTTTCGTCGGGAGTGGGGACCTGGTCTTCGACATCGGCTCCCACGTGGGCGACCACGTGGGCAGCTTCCGCCGCCTCGGCGCCCGGGTCGTCGCCGTGGAGCCCCAACCGCTCTGCCTGCGCGCCCTGCGGACGATCTACGCCGGCGACGACCAGGTGACGGTGGTCGAGGCGGCCTGCGGTTCGACGCCTGGGAGGCTGCGGTTCCACGTCAACTCCGCCAACCCCACCGTGTCGACCGCCTCTCATCGGTTCGTGCGGGCGGCGCAGGGCGCGGGCGGCTGGGAGGACGAGGTGTGGGACTCCGAGATCGAGGTCCCGGTCGTCACCCTCGACGCGCTGCTGGAAACCCACGGCGTGCCGACCTTCGTCAAGATCGACGTGGAGGGCTTCGAGGACGAGGTCCTGGCGGGCCTGAGCCGGCCCCTGCCCGCCCTCTCCTTCGAGTTCACCACGATCGCGCGCGCGGTCGCCCACCGGTGTCTCGGTCGCCTGACCGCGCTCGGCTTCGACGGCTTCGACGTCGCGCTCGGCGACGACAAGTCGATGACCTTCCAGCGCTGGACGTCGGCGAACGAGATGGCGGCACACCTGCGGGCGCTGCCGCACGAGGCCAACGCCGGCGACGTGTACTGCGTGTCCGGCGCCGTCCCCGCCCCCTGAGGCAGCACCGCTACGACGGCCCGCCTGCACCGACGCCGGACCGACAGTCTGATACCCCCCGGCGTGGCGGCGCGGTCGGGACCTGGGCCTGTGCCGGGAACGCCCATTCCATCGAGCACCTTGATGCTGAGCGCCCCGGCTCAGGCCAAGCCCGGCGGCCGGTGTGGACGGCCAACGGGGCGTCCGCCATCACCGGCAAGAACGAGGAAGGGGCTACTGATGTTGGGCGAAGTCCCAAGATCGGCATAGGTTTCTGGCTTGTCGAAGGTCAGGCACCGAAGATCGGGTCTGTCGAGAAAACGGGTAACACGGGTTGTTGAGGACTACTGACGGGCTGCGGCGAGCCGGCCTTCGAAGGCCATCTCGAAGGCGATCAACGCTGGCTTCCGGCGCATCGTCCAGTGTTTGCGGCCCGGCCACGCAAGGGCGCCATGCGCCGGTGCGGGCGCTGCTCGGATGAGGGGCAACAGCGCTCTGTGCGCGGTCGGCGTCAGCGTGATCCGTCGGCGGAGGGCGGGACGCGGAATGAAGCGGGATCGACGGGACGGCTCTGCTTCGGCAGGCCGGCGACGACGAGGAGGTACGACTCGGTCAGGAGATTGTCGACAAGCGCGGGCTCGACGTCCGCACCCGCCCGCACCGTGATCCAGTGCTTCTTGTTCATGTGGTAGCCGGGCGAGATGCTCGCGTGAGCTGCGCGGAGCGCCTCCGCGTCGGATGGATCCGCTTTCAGGATCACGACGGGCTCGCCGGGCATGGACGTCTGCAGCATGAACACCTTGCCGCCGACTTTCCATACCTCCCAGTCGCCGGTGAACTGGTGTGTGTGCTCGGAGCCAGGAAGCTCGGCGGCGCGGGCGGCGGCTCGATCCTGCACTGCCTTATCAATCTGCATCTTGACCTCCTCGAAGTCCTTAGGGGGTCGATTGCCCGGCGTCCGTCGAGGAGGTGCGGACGCCGGGCAACCGAGTCGAAGTGAACGGGGCCGGCACCGCGGTCCGATGGCCGCCCCGTCCGTCACATGTGCGTGAAGATCTTCTCCGCGTCGAACCGCGAGACCGGCTGGCGGGAGACCCGAGCCTCGTCGGGGTAGCCGAGCACCAGAAGCAGCGTGGTCGTGTAGTCGGTGTCGGTCAGGTCGAAGGCCGCGTCCACGGTCGCGCGGTCGAAGCCCTCCATCGGCGTCGCGTCCACCCCGAGGGATGCGGCGGCCATCATCGTGGCGCCGACGACGAGGTAGGTGTTCTTCTCAAGCCAGTGGAGCACGTCCCCGCCATAGTTCTTCGTCTGGATCTCCACGAAGTTGGAGGCGCCCGCCTCCCATCCCTTCTGGATCTCCGGGTCGGCGAAGCGCCCATCGGCGCGCTCCTTCTCGAAGATCTCCTGCAGGTGCGTGTCGGGGATGTCCTTGCGCGTCGTGAAGATGATGGCGTGCGACGCGTTGCGTACCTTCTCCGCGTTGTCCGCGAAGCGGCCGACCAGTGCGTCCGCGAGCTTGTCCTTGCCATCCTGCGTCTCCAACACGTGGAAACGGTTCGGCTGGATGTTGATCGTCGTCGGCGAGGTGCGCAGGTAACGCAGCAGCTGCTGGAACGTCTCCTCCGGGATCCTCTTGCTCGGGTCGAAGTAGCGGGTGAGGTGCTTCGTCATCAGCTTGTCGAGATTCAAAATCGTGCTTTCTGTCGTTTGAACGGCGGGTGGAGAGGAAAGTCAGGCCGACTGGTGGTCGGCGCCGGGGACGTCGACGACGGTGTCGCTGACGTTGTTGAGGTAGTTCGTGAGCAGGGTGACGACCACGACCGTGACGATCGCCTGGATCTCCGGGTCGATATATCCGACCTCGCGGATCGCTGCGAGGTCCTCGTCGCTGACCTGGCCGCGCGTCTCGATCACGTGCTGCGCGAACTTCGCGACGGCGGCGCGCTTCGGGTCGCTGGACGTGCCCGTGCGGGCGAGCTCAATCTCCTCCGCCGACATACCGCCGAGGTTCGACGAGATGAAACCGTGGAGTGCCTGGCAGTAGTGGCAGCCGTTCGACTGAGAGACCGCGAGGGCGATCGTGTGGCGCGTCTTCGCGTCCAGGAGCTTCGCGATGCTGCCCTGCAGGCCCATCACGATCTCGAGCACGGTCGGGTTCGCGGCGAGCGTGGTGAACATGTTGGGCGCGAAGCCGAACTGCTTCGCGATGGCGTCGAGGGTGCCCTGCGTCTTCGCGTCCATGTCGGCGCGCGCGGGAGCGGTCAGGCGAGACATGGCGATGAACCTCCGTGTGACGTTGCTGGACGATTTCGTCCACTCGCTTGAGTGAACACCATCGGAAGTGGGCTGTCAAGCCCAGTCTGTGTTCACGTCGACAACGTGCAGGTGAGCAGCGGGGATCTCGGCGGACGCGGGAGCGGTCAGGCGAGACGTGGTGATGAACTTCCGTGTGACGTTGCTGGACGATTTCGTCCACTCGCTTGAGTGAACACCATCGAAAGTGGGCTGCCAAGCCCAGTCTGTGTTATGTTGATGACATGCAGGTGAACAACGGTGCGGATGCAGCCCAGAAGCTCACTCCCAAGGGCCAGGCCACGCGCGAGCGAATACTGGAGCACGCGGCCGCGTTGATCTACGGCAGAGGGGTCCACGCAACCAACAACGAGCTCGTCCGCCGCGCTGCCGGGGTGAGTGGATCGCAGCTGAGCCACTACTTCCCCACCAAGGAGAGCCTCGTCCTGGCGGTCATCGACTGGCATGCCGACAGCGTCCTCGGCTTCCATCGCAGCGAACGGTTTGCCAGCTTCGACACCGTCGAGGCGTTCCAGGACTGGGCGGACTTCTACGTCCTCTCAGGGCGTCCGTTCGAGGACGGCTGCAGCCTCGGCTCGCTCGCGAGCGAGATCGTCAAGACCGATCTCGACGTGCACGACCGGCTCGCGGAGGTGTTCGCGCAGTGGCGCGAGATCTTCCGCGTCGGGCTCGATCGCATGCGGCAACTCGGTCGCATCGACGCGTCCGCCGACCCCGCGCGGCTCGCCGACATGTTCCTCGCGGCGTATCAAGGCGGCATGCTCCTCGCTCAGGTCGCCCGGGACATCGGCCCCCTGCAGGACGCGCTCTCTGCGGCGGTTGACCATCTGCGGACGTTCGTGACGTCTGACGACCAGCACATGGGCTGACGCGGCGCATCCGAGCCTCGTGTGTCGGAGCGCGGAAGAAGGTCTGGCGAGCTGGTAAGACGACCACGTCGGGACCGGGTCCGCGAGGCGGCGCATGCGCTGGCGGCCCAGGTAGCGGACGAGGTCGGGCTCCACCACCTGATCGAGCAGGCCCCGCAGCGGCCCGTCGAGCAGGACCAGCGAGGCCAGTTCGTGCCGGAACGCCTGACCGCGCGGGAAGCTCAGGGATCGTGGGCTGCCGGACTTGGCCCAGGGCCGTCCGGCTTCGACCCGTTGGCGATCACCGTCGTCCGCGAGTGCGCAGAGCGCGCCTGCCAAGCGGGGTGCGCTTTGCCGAGGTCGTGCAGGTGACCCCGGCGACGACGACGGCCTCGCGTAGCTCCTCGGGAAGCGCGGGCTGAAGCGCGTCGATCAAAGCCCGCGCCTGGTCGCGCACATCCTCGCTGTGTTGGTCCAGAGACAACCAGCCCGGCTGCATGGTGCTGTTCGCTTCCTGCTCGTACGCCTCTTCGCCACCGGATGCCGGATCGGTGCCGAGCGCCGGATCGGGACGCACTGGCATGGCCGGGCATCCCGGACGACCCGTCTGCTCGACGGATCGAGTCCCACCTCCGGGTCGTAGCCGCCCGCCTCAGGCGCGGTCACGAGCACCTGTTAGGAACTCTTAGTCGAAGCGCAGGCTGCCCGTCCGTTCCCGCTTCAGCTCGAAGAAGTCCGGGTGTGCCGAGAGGGTCCGCACTGCGTCGAAGAGCCGCGCCGCCTCCTCGCCCCGCGGGATGCTGTTCATCACTGGGCCGAAGAAGACCGTTCCGTCGATGTGCATCGTGGGCGTGCCCACATAACTGCCCGCCGCAGGATCCTTGCCCGCGTCGTGGCTGCGTTGGAGGGCGGCGTCGTACTCGGCCGAATGCGCCGCCTCCGCGAGGTTCGCGGGGAGCCCGAGCTCGGCCAGGGACTCGACAGCGACCGCGTCGAAGTCCTCCATGCCCTTATCGTGAATGCGGGTGCCGAAGGCGGTGTAGAGGCCGCGGAGTACGTCCTCGGAGTGGTGCTCGGCCGCGGCCGTGGCGACGCGGACCAGGCCGAGGGAGCGATCGACAAGATCGCGATACCAGCCGGGCAGCTCGTTGCCCTCGTTGTGCAGATACAGGCTCATGACGTGAAACCGGACGTCAAGGTCGCGCAGCGGCTCCACCTCGAGGATCCACCGCGAGGTGATCCAGGAAAAAGGGCAGGCGGAGTCGAAGTAGAAGTCGACTCGGGTCTGCGGTGCGGCTGCTTCACCTGTCATGGCAGCGATGTTACGCACGGATTGGAATGCTCAAGGTCCAATACCATGACGAAATCCTGGCCCACTTCGGCAGCCCTGGGCGTGGATCTCCATCTGGACCCGGCCCCCGGCGAGCGGTCGCCGGTCCGGGCTCGAACAGGCACTCCGGGTGCCATCCGCACCGGACGGCTCGCCCCGCACACCCCGGATGCCCGCCACCCGCAAACTGGATGCTGAACTCGGCCTTCCCCGGTGGCCGCCGGCCACCGGGAATGCCGCGAAGACCATGCCCGCCGGCACCGTACCCGCCGGCTGTCCGCCCTCAGCTGTGGTCGCGCAGGTAGCGGACCAGCCCGGCCACGTCTTCCGGAACCAGGCGGCCGATGGCGCCGCTGGAGTAGACGGCCGTGATCACGGTGCCGTCCGGAGCGAGGACGAACCCTGTCGACTGGAGGTAGCGCCGCTGGTCGGCGGGCGACGGCTCGTTGACGTAGGCCCCCGTCGCTTCGACCACCGCGTCGATGTCGGCGCTGTGCCCGACGGGGAACCCGAGGTGATGCTTCTCGACGAGGTTGCGGCTGGTCGCCTCGTCATCGACGGAGAGCGCGGCGACGCGGACATCGAGCGCCCCGAGGGTGTCGCTGGCCCGCTGGAAGGCCGCGAGTTGTGCGTTGCAGTACGGGCACCACGAGCCCCGGTAGATCAGCACCACCCCGAAGCCACCCGCGAGGTCGTCGGGCAGAGAGAGCGAACCTCCCCCCACGGCGGGAACCTGAAGCTTGGGAAAGTGCTGGCCGTTGTTGAGCCGACCCATAGCGGTTTCTCCTTATGCACCAACGCGCCGTAGGCGGCCCAGCCGAGATCCAGTGGACCGCTCGGTCCAACGTATGTCTTCATAACTGGACTAGCAAGTCCAGTTACTGTTAGCATCGACGCTGTGACATCTGTGCAGCAGGCGGCGAAGTTGACGGCTCGGGGCGTGACGACCAAGGCCCGCATCGTGACGGCCGCAGCCGACCTGATGCTCGAGCGCGGCGCCACTGGCACGACGCTGGACGACGTCCTAACGGCGAGCGGGACCAGCAAGTCACAGCTGTACCACTATTTTGGCAACAAGGATGATCTGATCCGGGCGGTCGTGCGGCATCAGGCGCAGCGAATCCAGCAGAACCAGCGTCCCGAGCTGGACGCGCTGGACTCCCTCGCCGGCCTGGCCCGATGGCGGGACAAGATCGTCGCAGCTCAGGCCGCGCATGATCAGATGGGCGGATGTCCGCTCGGCTCGCTGGCCAACGAGCTTGCCGGTGGTGACCCACAAACCCGCGGCGTACTGCAGGAGTGCTTCGCCGAATGGGAGGCTCCGCTACGGGCCGGGCTCACCGCCATGCGTGACCGAGGAAGCCTGTCGCCGGAAGCCGATCCGGCCGCCCTCGCCGAAGCGATCATGGCCGCGCTCCAGGGCGGGTTTCTGCTGGCCAAGACGCACCGCAGCAGTCGTCCGCTCGCTCGCGCCCTGGACATGGCCATCGCCCATGTCCACAGCCTCGCCACCGCATCTCCGGCATGACCGGTTAACGGCCGGACCCGGCGAACCCAAGTTCTTGGGCGGCACTCCGAAGACGGAGGTCGCCGCCCGGTATGGAGTGTGGCGGCAGATGCTTCCACAACTGGCTGGCCCGATATGCCCCCGAGGGCGTCAGGCGGGGCCGGCAACGCTATGGCCTTCGCGCCTGGCCGCCGTGCCGCACCTGGCGGTGGCGCGCTAGCTGGTCGTCCCCCGGTCGCGGTCGGCCCGCTCAGTCCCTGGCAAATCGGCGGTTACCGGGTAATGCGGGTCTTTCCTGACTACGGTAGCTGCGGAGGCGATACCGGTGACGATGGAAGCAGAACGCACTCTGCGCGCGGAGGAGCTGACCCGGCTGGGTGAGCTCGCCGCCCAGCTCCGGGTGGACGCGATCCGGTGCAGCACCAGGGCGGGATCGGGGCATCCGACCTCGAGTCTGTCCGCCGCGGACCTGCTCGCGGTGCTGATCTCCCGGCACCTGCGTTACCAGTGGACGGACCCGCGCGGTCGGACCAACGACCACCTGATCTTCTCCAAGGGCCACGCCTCACCGCTGTTGTATGCGGTCTTCAAGGCGGTGGGCGCGATCACCGATCAGGAGTTGGTCGAGACCTACCGCCAGTTCGGGTCGCGCCTGCAGGGACACCCAACGCCGGCCCTGCCCTGGGTCGACGTGGCCACCGGGTCGCTCGGTCAGGGACTGCCCGTCGGGGTCGGGATCGCGCTCGCCGGCCGGTACCTCGACCACCTGCCGTTCCATGTGTGGGCGCTGTGCGGCGACAGCGAGATGGCCGAGGGCTCCATCTGGGAGGCGCTGGACAAGGCCGGCCACTACGGGCTGCGCAACCTCACCGCGATCATCGACATCAACCGGTTCGGGCAGCGGGGTCCGACGGAGTTGGAATGGGACTTGGACACCTACCGCCGCCGGGTCGAGGCGTTCGGCTGCCAGGCGCTCGTCATTGACGGCCACGACCTGGCCGCGATCGACGAGGCGTTCGGCCGGGCGCGGCAGGCGACGGGTCCGACCGTGGTGCTCGCCCGGACGGTCAAGGGCAAGGGGGTGCCGGAGGTCGAGAATCAGCCCGGGTGGCACGGCAAGCCGCTGAAACCCGACATGGCCGAGCGGGCCGTGGAGGCTCTCGGCGGGGTACGCCAGATCCGCGTCACCGGGCCGCAACCCGAGTCCGCCCCGCCCGCCGGCGCCCCCGTCGGCGAGCCGCCCACGCTGCCCCGGTACGAGAAGGGGGCGAAGGTGGCCACCCGGAACGCGTACGGTGACGCGCTGCGCGCGCTGGGCTCGCGGCCGGACGTGGTCGCCCTGGACGGTGAGGTCAGCGACTCCACCCGCGCCGACAAGTTCGGCGAGGCGTATCCCGACCGGTTCTTCGAGATGTTCATCTCCGAACAGCAACTGGTCGCCGCCGCGGTCGGGCTGCAGGTACGCGGCTATCGGCCCTTCGCCGCGACCTTTGCGGCGTTCTTCTCCCGCGCCTACGACTTCGTGCGGATGGCCGGCGTCTCCCGGGCCGACATCGCCCTGTCCGGGTCGCACTGCGGGGTGGAGATCGGGGCGGACGGTCCCTCGCAGATGGGACTGGAGGACCTGGCGGCTATGCGCGCCGTGCAGGGGTCGACGGTGCTGTATCCCAGCGACGCCGTGTCCTGCGCGGCCCTCGTCGCGCAGATGGTTGACCGCAAGGGCGTCAACTACCTGCGCACCACGCGAGGCAAGTACCCGGTGCTCTACGACAACGAGGACGCCTTCCCGGTCGGCGGCAGCAAACTGCTCCGCGGCGGCGGCGGAGACGACGACGTCGCGCTGATCGGCGCCGGGGTGACAGTGCACAACTGCCTCGCCGCCGCCGACGAGCTGGCGCGCGAGGGGATCAAGGCCCGGGTCATCGACCTGTATTCGGTCAAGCCGCTGGACCGGGACCGGTTGCTCGACGCCGTCCGGGCCACCGGCGGTCGGCTGCTGGTGGTCGAGGATCACTACCCGGAGGGTGGCGTGGGGTCGGCGGTCCTCGAGTCCCTGGCCGACATCGCCGAGCCGGTGCGGGTGAAGCACCTGGCGGTGCGGGGCCTCCCCACCTCCGGTACCCCGACCCAGCTGATGGACCAGGCCGGGATCGGCGTGAGCGCCATCGTCGCGGCGGCACGCGCCGCCGAGGCTGCCGGCCACTGACGCGGCGGGCGCCGTTTCACCCTTGGACGCGCGGGTAGACGCAGCATTCGCGGCAGGAGGGGGTTCGAGGTGCAGTACGAGGAGTTCATCCAGTCGGTGGCGACGCGACCGAGGATGTCACCGACCCTGGCCGAGCCGATCACCCGTGCCACGCTCGCGACGTTGGCGGAGCGGCTCAGCGGTGGTCAGGCACGGGATCTCGCCGTGCAGCTCCCCGAGGGGCTGCGGGGAGACCTACGCAAGCCTGACGAGGAGGCCGAACCGTTCGAGCTTCCCGAGTTCTTCGAGCGGGTGCAGCAACGCGCCGCGGTGGAGTTCCAGACGGCGACCGACGGGGTGCGCGCCGTGCTGGACACGCTGCGGGACGCGGTCAGCGCGAAGGAGTACGAGGACTCCATCGCCCAGTTGCCGAAGGAGTTCTGGCAGCTGACGGGGCCGGCGGCCACCCGGCTCGAACCCCGCCGGATTGGCACGTAGGCCCGGCGGGGCCGTTGCGTTGAGGGATCGGCGGACGTGTTGAATCGAGCCGTCTTTCTCCTGTTCTGAACCATGCCGGCGCTTTTGAAGGTTTCGGGGTGCGCACGTCTACGTGCCAGGCCACCCCTCGCCTCGTTTCGGTCTCCTCATTCCCTCCGGGCGAGTGTCACGAACCGCGCCGCGACCGCGGCGAGCACGGCGCCGGTAAGGACGATGAAGCCCGCCGTGAGGAACACCCTCTGCAAGGTTGTCGACGAAACAAGGACCGCGCCGAGGCCAGACCCTGCCGCCAGGGCTATCTGAAGGTTCGTCACATTCACCGCCGACGCGGCCTCCGGGGTTTCCGGGGCAGCGTCGAGTATCCAGACCAACGTTCCTGGGTTCACGATTCCCCAAAACAGGCCCCACAGCACGAGCAACAGGCCAGCCAGCCAGGGTAAGGAGCCCGCGCACGCCAGCCCGATGAGTAATGCGGCCACCACCGTCGCCGCCCCGGCGAAGCTGCCGATCACTCCGCGCTTGAACAGCGATCCGGCGACGATTGAGCCGACGATGCCACCGCAGCCGTAGATGACGTAGAGCAGGGAGATCACGCCGCTGGACAGTTGTGTGTGGTCCATCAGGAACGGGGTGATGTACGTCCAGGCGGTGAACTGTCCGATGAACACCACCGCGCCCGCTGCCATCCCAAACCGGGCGGCCCGTCGCGTCACGACTCCCACGAGATCACGCAGGTGCGTACGCCCGTCCGGGGGAATACCCGGCAGCACGACCGTCTGCGCAACCACGACAAGCAGTGTCGCCGCCGCCGCAATGGCGAAAGCGAGACGCCAGCCGACGATGTTGCCAAGGAACTGTCCCGCAGGCAGCCCCACCACCGTCCCACCCGAAATGCCCGCCGCGATGATGGTGATGGCGCGAGTGCCACCGGCCCGGCCGACCAGCTTGGGGCCGACCGGTGAGACCACGGTCCAGAAGGCTCCGAGGGTGGCGCCGAAGAGCATACGGGCGATCAGCACCAGGACGAAGTTCGGCGCCACCGCGACGACCGCGTTCGACACAAGCACCATCAGACCCAGGACAAGGATGACCGAGCGCCGGTCAAAGCGGGCGGAACCGAGGAAGAACAGCGGCGCTGACACCGCGGCGCTGAAACCCGGCACGAGCACCATCAGCCCTGCAAGGCCGAGCGAGACATCCAGTCCGTCGGCAATCTGCGGCAGCAGCCCCACCGGAATCGTCTCCGTCATGACGATGACGAACGCGCCGAGCGCGAGCGCACCGACGGACGCCCAGCCCCGCCTGCTACCGGGCTCCGCAGCAGCGCGGATAGCTGCAGGCTCGATCGGGACGGCCGCGCTGCACGACGATGCCGTGACCACGCGCACCTGCGACGCGTGATGTGCCGGCGTCGCCTGTTCGGATTCGATCATATGTTCTCCTCACTCATCGCATGCTCCTGGAAGGGCTCCGCTCTTTAAGCACCCGAGGATGTTCCGCGCGAGTCACGCGGGCATTCAAGACAACTCACGTTGCGATCCAGCCGCATGAGACCAGTGCGCGGCTGCCACGTCGCAATCTCGGTCGGGCCTCGACGCCCGCCGACCGCAGTCGGTTCCGCGGCCGATGACTCCCGCATGCTCGGTCCACGAGTAGCGGCAGGTGGTTGGCCCGATGAGTTCGGTCGCTCCGTTCGACCATGAGACTACATGGACGACTTAGTCCAGTATAAGACGTCGCGACACCGCTCGCAAACGTGTGCGCCTGACCCTGCCGGGTCTGCGGCTTGCTTCGATCATGAGCAGGTCAGAGTGGATGCCTGATGGCCTGGCTTGCTGATGCACACGATCATCCGACTTTCTCCATCAGCGCTTCCGGGGACCCATGTCTGGACTCTAGCGTCCAGTTGTGGGTTAGAATGTAGCAGTGAGTTCCCCCGCTTTGATGGAGCGGTGGTTACCTGCCGCCGGATGGCGAAGGGGCAGCGATAGTTGGTTCGGCTGGTTTCTTCTGGCGGGTGTGCCAGGCGGTTTCGTACTCGTCGGGGCTGAGGTAGCCGAGTCCCCCTTTGGATGCGGCCGGTGTTGTACCAGCCGTAATGGCAACCGAGGACGCCCGTACCAGCCGATGGCCGTTGAGCCGGGCAATCGAGAGCGGCGCCTCGTTGAGAATCGTGGCCGCTGCTGACGCCTGTAGAAGCGGCGGGGCATTGACCCTGGATATCGAGAGGGGCGCGTGGCGGTCGCGGCGATCGACGAGGATGATCGTTTCGTGGTTCGTCGGCGGGCTCAGCCTTGGTCAGTCGCAGGCCTGTCCGCCTTCGATGTCAGAGGCGGAGTCGCCTACGAGGACGCACCTGGTCGGGTCGGCGATGACCCGGCCCGGCTTGGTCCTCGGCTGTCCGGATATCGGGAATTGACCGGTTCATGGTGCCCACCGCACTGTTCACGCACAGCTGCGGAGGGTGAGGTCGTTGGTCAAGCTCAGCCGGCGGTTGATGGTCCAGGCACCGTGTGCCTGTCGGTTTGTCCGCCCGGTCGACACCCGGTCCATAGCCTGGCTTCATGACCGAATCGGACGGGCAGTCGCAGAGCGTCCGCACGGTGATCGTGGCCGGTTGCGTCAACGTCGCTGTCGCCGTGGCCAAGGTGGTTGCGGGTCTGCTCTCGGGTTCGGCGGCCATGCTGTCGGAAGCCGCGCATTCGTTCGCCGACACCACGACCGAGGTGCTGCTGTTCGTGGCGCTGAGTCGTGGCGGCCGCCCGGCCGACCCCGGGCACCCTTTCGGCTACGGTCGGGAGAGCTACATCTGGGCTCTCCTCGCGGCGGTTTTCACCTTCGTCAGCGGCGCCGGCTTCTCCATTACCCACGGCGTGCACGTCATCGCATCGGCCCAGGAGACTGGAGATTACGCCGTCTCGTACGCGGTGCTGGTCGTCTCCTTCGTCCTGGAGTCGGTGTCTCTGATCCGGACGGTGCGGCAGGTACGGCGCCGGGCCAAGCGCTGGGGCATCAGTCCGGCCAGGGTCCTGCGGCGCACACCCAACACCGCCATCAAGGCGGTGTTCCTGGAGGACAGCGCCGCCCTGATCGGCCTGGGGTTGGCCGGTGCAGGCCTGGGGGTCGCCGAGCTGACCGGTGACCCGGTTTGGGATGGCATCTCATCGGTCGCCATCGGTGTTCTGCTGCTGGTGGTGGCCACGGTTCTGGCCCGCAACAACCTCGCCCTGCTCGTTGGGCGGGCAGCCAGGGAGCCCGTGCAGGACGAGATTCGCCGCGAATTGGCCG
This sequence comes from Micromonospora sp. GCM10011542, assembly GCF_042650685.1. Taxonomy (NCBI): domain Bacteria; kingdom Bacillati; phylum Actinomycetota; class Actinomycetes; order Micromonosporales; family Micromonosporaceae; genus Micromonospora; species Micromonospora sp. GCM10011542. The sequence goes on along the minus strand of NZ_JBHSBO010000040.1, from coordinate 89,684 downwards.
CTCTGCCAAACGTGCGAGGCATCGTGGAACTGCTGACCCTGCAGCTCGGTCCCGACGACATTCTCGTTGTCGCGAAGATTGACTTTGCCGACCAGGTCAGGGGCGCCGACGTCGAGGACGTGGCCGACGAGGCCAGACGACGGCTCACCGCGCGCAACCCGGCAGTCCGGTTCGTCTTCCTCAGCCCGACGGGCGCCGGCCCCTACCCCGCGGGCAGCTGATGACGGCTGAATCCACCATCAGCACGGGCTCGAGGCCCGCCTGACCGTCGCCGATCACCACAACGTCACACGACTCAGGCATGCGCGGCACGGTCTTGTGTCTGCCGGTCATCCTGCGTGAAGCCGCGAGACGAACTGATCTCGGCCTCTTGATTGGGTCTCAGGAGCTGGAGATGGGCAGTCCAGCGACAATCCGCTGGCGGACTGGGGCGTCGTAGGGTCGGCACCATGTCGTGGAGCAACTATGGATCGTTCCTGGTCTTCGCAATGGTGTTGATCGTGATCTCTGGCCCGGACTTCGCCGTGGTCACCCGCAACACTTTGGCCGCGGGTCGGCGGCGCGGCTGGTGGAGCGCGCTCGGGGTGACCGGCTCAAATGTCGTTCAGGGCGTGGCCGCGGCGGCCGGGGTGGGGCGCTGATCGTCCGCTCCCAGCCGCTGTTCGAGACGATCCGCTGGGCGGGCGTCGCCTACCTGGCGTACCTGGGCGGGCGTGCAGGCGTGGCGCTCGGCCTGGCACGGCCGGTACGCGCCCCTGGCCGACGTCAGTGCCTGTCCGCCCGGGGAGGCCATCGCCGGCCTCCGGCAAGGCTTCCTGTCCAACATCACCAACCCGAAGGTGCTGGCCTTCTACTGGCCGTGCTGCCACAGTTCGTCGGCGACTCTGGGCCCCTTTCGGTACTGCTGGTCTTCGCGCTCAGCCACGCGGTACTGGGGCTGGCGTACCTGCTGGTACTCGTCCGGGTGATGAGCCGCGCCCGCGCGATGCTGTCCCACCGCCAGGTGCGGCGCTGCCTCGACGGGCTGACCGGGGTCGCCCTGCTCGGCTTCAGCGCCCGCCTCGCCACCGAACGCGGGTGACCTCAGCCCCCACCCGCGGTCCGAGAATCCCTCACGCAGCCGTCACCAGCCGCGACCGGATCGCGGTGCAGTGAGGAACAGCGTCACGCCGCACACACCGTCCGGACGCCACGGTTCGCACCATCCGACGGCCGTGTCTACCCTGCCAGAGCCGAGGTGGCGAGCCTCGGTGCGCCGCTCAACTCGTCATCGGCGCGCAGGCGGTACGTGCAGGGCCAGTACGCCTGACAGTCGCGACACCGGCGAGGATCGTCGTTGCAGTGCCGGTGCCTGCCGGCGATCGTCTGCCAGTTCTCCATGATCGAGTCCATGGGCTACAGGTACCCGGGAATGTCAGGGCCCACCCTTCCCTGGCCAGAGCGCTCACCTCGGACGGGTTCACGTTCCATGCCGGAGGAGGTGCAGCCACCCCGTTGCGACCGGGCCAGCGCGGCGGGGGGTTGCGCGATGTCGAGTCAGCCATCGTGCAATGCCTCCGCGTGGTGATGCGCTGTTCGGCTGTCATCCGGGCGGGACTGCGGGGGTCGAGCGGTCCCGCCCGGTCGAAAGGTCACGCACCTCGGCCTTCCACCACCACAGGCGCTGCCCGTTTGCGCGCCGTTACATCCGCGCCGCGGCCATCGTCCCTAAACCTTCCATGGCGGCGCACATGTCCGAGCTCAACGCCGTGACGGCGACGGCACCCCGATCGCTCGAGTCGAAGGTGAAGGCCGCGACGGTCGGCGCTGGCGGCAGCGCGGCCGTCATCACCCCGGCGGTGGGCAGGCGCCGGTGAGGCTCGGCGTGGACGCCGCGGACGCCGCCGACAGGGACGGGGCGGCGGACGGCTCTACAGCCGCCAACCACTCGGTGCACCGTGGCGGGCGGCGGCACTAGGACGTTTTCAGACAGTCGCGACGCGCTCCTTCGGGACCGGCGGCCCATCCTGGTCGAACTGGGTGCGGTACAACTCCCGGTACCGGCCGCCAGCGGCGAGCAGGTCGCTGTGTCGCCCGCGTTCGACGACGCGTCCGTCCTCGATGACGAGGATCTGGTCGGCCGCGCGGATGGTGGAGAGCCGGTGCGCGATGACCACACTCGTCCGACCGGCCAGGGCCTCGGCGAGGGCGTCCTGCACCGCGGCTTCCGACGTGGAGTCGAGATGCGCCGTGGCCTCGTCGAGGATGACCACACGAGGACGGGCCAGCAGGAGCCGCGCGATGGTGAGCCGTTGCCGTTCGCCGCCCGACAGGCGGTACCCGCGTTCACCGACGATGGTGTCGAGGCCGTCCGGGAGTGAGCGGACCAGGGCGTCGAGTCGACTCCGCCGCAGTACGTCCCACATCTCGTCCTCGGTGGCGTCCGGCCGGGCGAACGCCAGGTTGGCGCGGATGCTCTCGTGGAACAGGTGCCCGTCCTGGGTCACCACGCCGAGTGCCGTCCGGATCGACTCGGCCGACAGGTCGCGTACGTCGACGTCGGCGAGCTTCACCGCGCCGTCCTCGACGTCGTACAGGCGCGGCACGAGCTGGGCGATGGTGGACTTGCCCGCTCCGGAGGACCCGACCAGGGCAACCATCTGCCCCGCCTCGGCGCGGAAGGACACGCCGTGCAGCACCTCCTCGCCGCCGCGTGTATCGAGCTTCGCGACATCCTCCAAGGACGCGAGCGACACCTTGTCAGCCGACGGGTAGCCGAACCGTACGGCGTCGAACTCCACGGCGAGCGGTCCGTCGGGAAGCGGGCGTGCGTCGGGCTTGTCGAGGATCAGCGGCTTGAGGTCGAGGATCTCGAACACCCGCTCGAAGCTCACCAGGGCGCTCATCACCTCGACCCGGGCGCTGGCCAGCGACGTCAACGGCGCGTAGAGGCGCGACAGGAGCAGCGCGAGCGCGACCACGGTGCCGGCGTCGAGGCTGCCCCGCAGGGCGTAGAGACCACCCAGCCCGTAGACCAGGGCCAAGGCCAGCGAGCCGACGACGGTGAGCGCGGTGATGAAGACCCACTGGAGCATGGCGGCACGGATGCCGATGTCGCGAACACGTCGTGCCCGCGCCGCGAACTCGGCCGACTCCTCGGCCGGACGCCCGTACAGCTTGACCAGAGTCGCTCCGGGCGCGGAGAACCGTTCGGTCATCCGGGTGCTCATGGCCGCGTTGTGCTCGGCCGCTTCGCGCTGCAACTGGGCGAGCCTCGAACCCATCCGACGGGCCGGGAGGACGAAGATCGGCAGCAGCACCAGTGCCAGCAACGTGATCTGCCACGAGAAGCTCAGCATGACCGCCAGGGTCAGGATCAGTGTGACGGCGTTGCCGACCACACTCGACAGGGTGTCGCTGAAGGCCCGCTGCGCGCCGATCACGTCGTTGTTCAAGCGGCTGACCAGCGCGCCCGTGCGGGTCCGGGTGAAGAACGCGACCGGCATGCGCTGGACGTGGTCGAAGACGGCCGTCCGCAACTGGACGATGAGTCCCTCACCGATGCTCGCGGACAGGAACCGCGTCACCAGACCCAGGCCGGCCTCGGCCAGGGCGATCAGGGCGATCAGCACCGCCAACCGGATCACGACGCCGCTGTCGGCGCCGTCGACGATGGCGTCGACCACCCGACCGGCGAGCACCGGCGCCGCCACCGTGAGGACCGCCGTCACCACGCTCAACAGCAGGAACCTCATGATCAAGGTACGGTGCGGCCGCGCGAACCGCGCGATGCGCGTCAACGTCGCCCGCGACAGTGGTCGTTCGTCCTGGGCGTTCATCGCGTGGCGCAGCGACATCCACGCGGTCACTTCCATGCTCATGCCGTACCTCCGGGAAGCAGGCTAGAACCTCGCGTGAGGTTGAAGTCAAGCCGGCGCGCGGGAGGCACAGGCGGTGCGATCCGGGCTGCGTCATGCCGTGATCACGCCACCGGCCGAAGCTTTGGACCGCACGGCCTTGGCCTTGAGACGGGTGACTGCGTGGCGTCCGGCCGCGGAGGCTCCGCGAAAACCCGTTGGCGGACCACGGCGACCACTGCTACTTTGCCGGCGACCGTGCGAGAGAACGAGGAGGTGGTACCCGTGAACGCAGTATCGACATGGGTGCTCCCCTCCGGGGTCACGGTCGGGCGATAGGTCGTCCGGGAGCGCCGTCCACGAGCACTCCCGAAAGGCACGACCATGCGATTCACTTCTGAGCAGCGCCTCGCCGACGGCGTCCTCGAACGCGAGTTCACCCTCGGCGAGATCCCCGGCATCCTGTGGACGCCCGGATTCGCGTCCGCACCGGCCCCGCTGATCCTGATCGGCCACCCCGGCGGACTGCACAGGATGTACCCCCGACTGGTGACCCGGGCCCGGCACGCCGCGGCGGAGGGCTTCGCGGCGGCCACCATCGAGCTCCCCTGGAGCGGTGACCGGCCCCGGTCCGCCGCCGCCGAGGAGGCCCGCGCCGACCTGCGCCGGGCGCTGGAGGCTGGCGAGCCGGTCGACGACGAGATCGTCGACCGGCTCGTCCTCCCGCTGGTCGAGAAGGCGGTCCCGGAATGGCGGGCCGCCCTGGACGCCCTCCTTGCGCTGCCCGAGATCACCGGCCCGGTCGGGTACTCGGGAGGGGTGATCGCCATCGGCGTCCGGCTGGCGGTGGTCGAGCCACGCATCTCGGCCGGCCTTCTGTTCGCCGGGAGTTTCGTGCCCCGCACCCTGTTCGAGGAGGCCCGGCAGGTCACCATTCCGCTGCAGGTCCTGCTGCAGTGGGACGACGAAGGAAACGACCGGCAGATGGCCCTGGACCTGTTCGACGCCTTCGGCTCCAAGGAGAAGACGCTGCACGCCAACATGGGCGGGCACACCGGCGTCCCGCAGTTCGAGGGGGACGACGGGAACCGGTTCTTCGCCCGGCACCTGAAGTGAGGCCGGGCCGTCAGGCCGGCAGCAGACGATAAGAGCTGTCGGCCAGGATGCCGCTCATCGAGGACCGGTCCAGGCCACCCGCGTTGGCGATGACCAGCAGATGCACGAACGCCCCGACCGCGGGCGGTACCAGCCATCGGCGGTACCGCCCGGTCGGGGCGGTGTGGGCGGCGGATGTCGGTTTGGCGGCCCGACTCGACATCGGCCAGGAGGGCTATCTGGCGTTGCGGGGCATGCCCGACCCGGCGCCGTACCCGGCCAGCGGAGTCACTCCCTCTGAAGCGCACCGGTCCGCCGCGGGACCGGTCGACGACGAGAACGATCGAGCCGACCAGCGTCCGTTCTACAGCTCTGAGAGCTTGACACCACACGATCCGTCGCAGTACGGCGCGAGCGCGGTGGCGCCGCAGGCGCAGGCCGCCATCCGGGTCTCGCGGCGCATCCCGGCACCGACACCCGGCTGATCGGCCCACACCCGCAGGTCCCCCCGCAGTAGGAGGGGGCCACCGGGCACCGCGCGTACGGTCGTCACCGGATCAGGTTGCTCGGTGTCGACACCGGTCGTCGGGCGATACTGCAGGGCCCCGGTGGGGCATCGCCTGATGACGGTGGCAACCTCGTCTCCCGGTGCGGCCCCGGGCAGGATCCATGGGCGTCGTCCGACGTCGAACACGTCCGGTAGACCCCGGACACACTCGCCGGCGTGCCGGCACCGGCGAGCGTCGTAGCTGACCAGGATCTCCGGGCCGGAATACCGCTTCCCGTCATCGAAGGGATCGTGCGCGGCCGGCTCGGTCACGGATGCCGCACCAGGTCGGCGTACTCGGCATGTCGGCGGATGTAGGAAACGACGAACTGGCAGAGCGGGGTGACGAACAGACCCTGCCGTCGTACGTCGTCCAGCGCCTCCCCGACCAGCCGCGAGCCCAGCCCGCGCCCGTTGTGGGCGACGTCCACCTCGGTGTGCGTGAATACCACACGGTCGTCGTGGAGGCGGTAGTCGGCGAAGCCGGCGAGAGCGCCGTCGACCAGGACCTCGTACCGCTTCATGTCCGGGTTGTTCCGGACGACGATCATGTCCCCGTCACTCACTGTCCGCCTCCCTGGTCGATCGGACCCGCTGCGGGCACCCGGAGCGTGCGCCCATGGTCCTCCACGCATCGCTGACCTGGCCACGTGCCGGTGGGGGCTGTTCCCGTCATCACACTCCGCTGACGTCGGGCTGCACCCATCACCCTGGCGTCGCCACCCGCCAGGTTCGCCGCCCAGCCCGTCGAGCGGCCGACGAGCCGCGAGCCGACGAGTAGGTGAGGTCGGGCAGGGTAGGCATCTCGCGAACGGAAATGACATCCTCGTCGCCTGGCTGCCCGTGAACGAACCGGACCTGACGGTGGGGCCGGTCCTCTTCGGCGACCGGCGGATCCTGGCGGTGTCGACCGACCACGAGCTGGCCCGACGACCATCCGTGTCGCTGGAGATGCTCGCCGACTTTCCGAACGGGGCAACGCCTGCCGGACTACTGGGAAGACGCGTACCTGCCGTTCCAGAGCCCACGCGGCCAGACGATCGAGCGTGGCGCATTCGTCACCAACAGCGAGGAGCTCATCCACCTCGTCGCCCTCGGCGACACGGTCCAGGTCTTCCCCGTCCACGTGACCGACCACTGGGCCATGCCGGACGTGCGGTGGCTGCCCATCACCGACCTGCCCCGTCTGAACTACGCCCTGGTCTGGCGCACCGAGACGGAAACCGAGATCATCCGGGCGATGGCACAGGTCGTCGACGACCTGTGCCCGCTGATGCGCTAGCCGAGAGCCAGGAAGACGGACGACGTCGGTGTCGCGTGGGAGACGGAGTGCGCGCCCGGCCGTACGGACCGGACGCCACTCCGCTCAGCCCCGCCTGCCTCCCGCAACGAGCAACGCCGCCTGGTCGCTCGTCGTTGGACGCAGCAAGAGCCGCAGCGAGAGCCGCAGCGTCTCGGTCAGCACACCGTCACTCACCGGCCAGACCATTGTCGGCGAGCCACTGCGGGTCCGGTGCCACCATCTGCAGAACCTCCACCAGTAGCCCGTCGGGACCGGCAACCTGGAATCGGCGCTGTCCCCACGGCTCGGTCACGAGCGGCAGGAGCACCTCCAACTCGGCAGAGCGCAGCCGTTCGAACTCGGCGTCGACGTCGGCGACCAGGAACGCCAGCAGCGTGCCGACCACCGCCTTGCCCCGGGTCGCCCGCGGCCACGATCCGTGGTCGCGCTGCACGAAGTCCAGGCTGACGTTCGGGTGATCGGCGTGCTGCGTGCTCACGTACCAGCCCAGGTCGATCCCGACCTTGAACCCGAAATGCTCAACGAACCACGCCGCGCTCGCGGTCGGGTTACCCGCCGCGATCGCCATCCCCATCAACGAGAACTGCATACGTGCCTCTCCCCTGTTCCACGGACGGTACGTCCCTGATCTGCCCAGCGCGTGGCCAGAGACCGGCCGGTGATCTTCGCGCTCGATGGCCACCAGCGTCCGGCACCCGCCGGTCCCGGATCAACGACGACCTCGCACACGTACCGTTAAGCCGCAGTTGACAATCGATCCGTGGCGTACCTCCGTGGGCCCTGGCGCGGCCACCGGCGCCCGGGCCTATGCAGGCGCTCCGCGGTCTCACGATCAGTCCACACCAGTCTCTCCGGCGGACGGCAGGTCACGAGGAGGTCACAACGTCGGGGCATCGGTCGACACCGCCTACCAACACCGCAAAGGATGCGCTCACGCGCGCCCTGTCATCTCAGGGCCCTGTTCTCTGGAGGAAAGAGAACGTGAGTACACCCCGCAACCTGAGCAGGCGTACCTCCGCCGCGCTCTTCGCGTCGGTCCTGGCGGCCGGTGCCATGACCGTGACGGGTGGTGCCGCCACCGCGAGCGCCGCCCCCTCCACACCCGACGCTGGGCAGGCCACCCCCGCCGAGGCGCTGGGCTCGCACGACGCCAAACTGCTCGCGCAGGCCGAGGCGAAGCACGCGCCGACGGTCACCCTGATCGTCGCCACCGAGAAGGGCGAGAGCAACGACGTCGCCAACGGCGTCAAGGCCCTCGGCGGTGCGGTCAACCGGCGTTTCGACCAGATCGGCTACGTCCTCGCCACCGTGCCGACCAGCAAGGTGCTCAAGGCCGCCACGCTGCCGGGTGTCGCCGCCGTCGACCTGGACGAGACGATTCAGCTTCCGGACCCGACCGCCGGCACCGCGCCCTCCGGGGCGAAGGCCGCCGGGCAGGGCGCGACGTTGGCCGGTCCTGGTGCGGGCACCGGCGCGGTGAACCCCTACATGCCGACCAACGAGACCGGCGCGGAGTCCTTCAAGGCCGCCCACCCGCAGTGGGACGGCCGCGGAGTGACCATCGGCATCATGGACTCCGGCGTCGACCTGGACCAGCCGGCGCTGCAGAAAACCACGACCGGTGAGCGGAAGATCGTCGACTGGGTCACGGCCACCGACCCGGTCACCGAGAACGACGGCACCTGGCGGCGGATGGCCACCGAGGTGACCGGCCCTTCGTTCAGCGCTGGCGGCGCGACGTGGACCGCGCCGGCGGGGACCTACAAGTTCAACCTGTTCCGAGAGTCGATCACCGCCCCCAGCGACCCGGCAGGTGACGTCAACCGCGACGGCGACACCACCGACGCGTGGGGCATCCTCTACAACCCGCAGACCCACGACATCTGGGTCGACGTCGACCAGGACAACAGCTTCACCGACGAGACCCTGATGCGCCCGTACCGTGAGCGCTTCGACGTCGGGCACTTCGGCACCGACAACCCGGCCACCGCCGTGCGGGACCAGATGCCGTTCGTGGTGGAGTACCGCGAGGACGTGGACACCAGCCCCCTGGGCATCCCGGGCACCGCCGACTACGTCAACATCGGCATCATCGAGGCCACCCACGGCACTCACGTCGCCGGCATCACCGCCGCCAACGACATGCTGGGCAACACCGCCTTCGACGGCGCCGCCCCCGGCGCCAAGCTCGTCTCCGCCCGGGCCTGCTCCTGGGGCGGTGGCTGCACCGCCGCCGCGCTGACCACCGGCATGGCCGACCTGGTCATCAACCGTCACGTCGACGTGGTCAACATGTCCATCGGTGGCCTGCCGACGCTCAACGACGGCGCGAACGCCCGTGCGCAGCTCTACAACGACCTGATCAGCACCTACGGTGTGCAGATGTTCATCTCCGCCGGCAACTCCGGTCCCGGGTTGAACACCGTCGGCGACCCGTCCGTCGCCGAGAACGTCGTCAGCGTCGCGGCCAGCATCAGCAAGGACACCTGGCTGGCCAACTACGGCTCGGTGGTCACGAAGAACAACGCGCTGTTCAACTTCTCCTCCCGGGGCCCGCGTGAGGACGGCGGCTTCAAGCCCAACATCACCGCTCCGGGATCGGCGATCTCCACCGCGCCGACCTGGCAGCCGGGCAACCCCGTTCCTGAGGCCGGCTACGCTCTGCCGCCGGGCTACCAGATGCTCAACGGCACCTCGATGGCCTCCCCGCAGGCCGCTGGCGCCGCCGCTCTGCTGCTCTCGGCCGCGAAGGCCACCGACGAGGGCGTCACCCCGGCCGCGCTGCGTCGGGCCATCTACACCTCCGCCAAGCCCATCGCGGGCGTGGCGACGTACGCGCAGGGCTACGGCATGTTCAACGTTCCCGGCGCGTGGAAGCTGCTCGCGAAGAGCGTCGAGACCCGCTCGTACGTCTCGGACGCCCCGGTCTGCACCGAGCTGTCGGAGAACCTCACCCGCTACGACCGCGAGCTGAGCCGGTTCGTCCCGAACCCGAACCGCGGCGCCGGCGTCTACAACCGCTGCACCTCCGCCGAGGGCGGGCACAAGGTCAACCAGAGCCGCACCTACCCGGTCAAGATCACCCGGACCAGCGGCCCAGCCGGCACGATCAGCCACAAGCTGGCCCTGCGCGGCAACGACGGCACCTTCACCGCACCCAAGACGGTCGGACTTCCGCTGAACAAGGCCGTCACGGTCCCGGTCAGCGCCAAGCCGACGTCCACCGGCGCGCACGGCACGATCCTGACCGTGGACGACCCGAAGACCTCAGTGGTCGACTTCGAGGTCTCCGCCGTCGTGGTGGCTGCCAATGACACCACCAAACCGAGCTACTCGTTCTCCGCCGAGGGATCGGTGCAGCGCAACAGCTTCACCTCGTACTTCGTCACCGTGCCGCCCGGCGCGGGCGCGCTGCAGGTGAACCTGTCCGGCATCGCCACCGGGTCGCAGACCCGGTTCATCGCCATCAACCCCTACGGCGTGCCGGTAGAAAGCACGGCGAGCACCGCCTGCTACACCAACTTCTCCGACGCCGCGGCCTGCAAGCCGCAGGAGCGCGACTACCAGAACCCCGTCGCCGGGGTCTGGGAGATCGAGGTGGAGTCGCGGCGGACCTCCCCGGCGCTGAACAACCCGTTCCAGCTTCAGGCGCGGGTGCAGGGCGTCGCGGTGGAGCCGGCCGTGATCGAGCTGCCGTCGGTCACCGCCGGTGAGCCGACCTCGGCGACCTGGACGCTGACCAACACCTTCGGTCCGGTCGCGGTGACCGGTCAGGGCGGCCCGCTGTCCAGCGTGCACGCCGAGCGGCCGACCATCGCCGAGGGCGCCCAGCACGAGTACACCGTCGAGGTGCCCGCGGGCGCGAGCCGGTTCACCGCCCGGATCGGCAACACCGCCAACCTGGGCGCGGACCTGGACCTGACGGTGTTCCGCGGCGATCTCCAGGTCGGCCAGTCGGCCGACGGTGACTCCGAGGAGACCGTCACCGTCGCGAACCCGCCGGCGGGCACCTACCGGGTCGTCGTCGACGGGTACGCCGTCGACGGGCCGGGCACCAGCACCGCCTACGACTACCGGGACTCGTTCTCGGCCTCGTCGCTGGGCACGCTGGCCACTCCGGCGACCCCGCTGGCCCTGCCCAACGGCACCACCGCCACGCTCACCGGTACGGTGACCGCCCAGTCCGCTCCGGGCGCCGGGCGTGAGCTGTTCGGCGAGCTGGCGGTCGTGACCACCGAGGGCGCGGTCGTCGGCCGTGGTGCCGTCTCCATCGGCACCGTCAACTAACCCACCACAACCGAGCAGGAGCCCATCCCCGATCTTTCGGGGGTGGGCTCCTGTTCATCTGCCCTCAGGTCCCGGCCACCATGACGGCCTCCTGTGCCCGCATCCCCCACGCCGGTTCGCGTTAACGGGAGCGGCGAATACCGACGCCGTCTGTGGAGCAGACCGCTCCTGCTCGTTGAGCACATCAGGTCTTCAGGAGTCGGTGCGTCAGCGGCTGACCGCCATGGAGTTGGACCACGAGGATGCCTTGGCACGGATGCGACGAGGCACCGGATCCCTGCCGCTGCGCCAAGTTCGGGCGGTGGCGTTTCCCTAGCCGATCAGAGCGCCCCACTCGCAGCCGCAATCGCTTCTGCGTTGGTGGCTCCTGCCCGTCGCCAGCCGTGTTTCCTGGCGCGTATCGATCAGGGGTGTGCCGCCTCAGCCGATATCGCGTCCGCCCTCGCCGCTGCTCGGTCAGCGATTCTTCTTCGTCGACCGCTTGCGGGGTGGCGTCAGCAGGTCAGCGATCGCGCCGATCGCGGACGGCACCAGCCGGTAGTACGCCCAGACGCCGCGCTTGTCGCGCTCAAGCAGTCCGGCCTCGGTGAGAATCCGAAGGTGATGACTCACGGTGGGCTGGGAGAGACCGAGCGGCGCGGTGAGGTCAGTCACCGACGCTTCTCCGTCCGGAGACGACTGGATCAGGCTGAGCAGTCGCAGCCGGGCCGGGTCGGCGAATGCCTTCAGCACCGCGGCGAGCCGCTCAGCATCGGCACGCTCGATCGGCTCACCAGCAAGGGGCGAGATAGCAGGCATAGTCGTTTTCGCGGTTGCCACGTCCTGCATCGTTGCAGCAAGACCCCCCGGAGGTGGGTGGAACGAGGGGCGGATCACGGTAAGGCGCCGTTGGGATGCACCCAACGCGACAGACGTGTCGCATGCGTGGGGCTACTTGGAGATGCCGAGCAACGATCTGTCGACGCCGGCTGACCTCTGACCCCTCTGTTCCGGCCGAATGTTGACCCCCTCGCTGGTTGTTGATGTTCAGTCGTTGGTCTTGGTGGCTGCGGGGACGCGGCCGAGGTCGCGGTCTTTGAGCCGGTGCTGTCGCCCTTCATGGAGATCACTTCGGCGTGGTGGACGAGGCGGTCGATCATGGCTGCGGCGACGACGTCGTCGCCGAAGACTTCGCCCCAGCGGCCGAAGGGCTTGTTGCTGGTGACGATGAGGCTGGCTCGTTCGTAGCGGTTGGACACCAGTTGGAAGAACAGGTTCGCCGCTTCGGCTTCGAAGGGGATGTAGCCGACCTCGTCGACGATCAGCAGTGGGATCCGGCCGAGTTTGACCAGCTCGTCTTGAAGGCGTCCGGCGTGGTGGGCGTCGGCGAGGCGGGACACCCATTGGGCGGCGGTGGCGAACGCGATTCGGTGTCCGGCCTGGCAGGCCCGGATCCCGAGGCCGATGGACAGGTGGGTCTTGCCGGTTCCTGGCGGGCCCAGGAAGACGACGTTCTCTTTCGACGCCACAAAGTCGAGGGTGCCGAGGTGGGCGATCGTTTCCCGCTTCAACGAGCGTTGGTGGTCGAAGTCGAACTCCTCCAGGCTCTTGCGGGCCGGGAACCTCGCTGCTCGGATGCGTCCCTCTCCGCCGTGGGCCTCGCGGGCGGCGACTTTGCGTTGCAGGCAGGCGGCGAGGAACTCTTCATGCGTCCAGGACTCCGCGCGGGCCCGTTCCGCCAGCCTCTCGACTGAGGCGGCCAGGGACGGCGCCTTCAGGGCGCGGGTGAGGAACGCGATCTCCGAGGCGACGTTGCTGGTCTTGGCGGCCATCACGCAGCCACCTCATCGAGGCCGAACATGCGGTCGTAGTCGCTTAGCAGCCGTCGTTGGACCTGGGCGTCGACGGCGGTTGTCGGGGTGCGTTGGGCAGCGATGCGCAGGTCCACGGCGGCTTGGCGGTGGGCGGGGTCGGTGATGCTCTGATGCGATGCCCAGCACCGGTCGTGCCGGGCCACCGGCCGGCCGTCGCAGAGCACCTGCACCTGGTTGCAGTCAGCGGTGACCTCGACTCGCCGGCCGACCACCGACGGGTGCACCGAGTAGTCGTTGCCGTCCAGACGCACGTAGTGATCGCGGGGCAGCCAGGTGGTCTGCCGCCAGCCGACCACCGGCGCGACCGGTGGCAGTGGCAGCATTGCGGCCCGGTCGGCGTCCCACCGGTCCAGCGGGCGGCAGCGCAGCATCCGGTGCTGGCGGCTGTTGGCCCGCACCAGCCAGTCGCTGAGCTGGGCGTTGAAGTCCGCCGGTGAGCTGAACCGGCGACCGGGCAGGAACGAGGTCTCCAGATAGCCGTTGGCCCGCTCCACCGGGCCCTTGGCCTCCGGGTCCGCCGGCCGGCACTGGATCACCTTGATGCCCAGGCTGCCGCGGAAGGCGTTCATCGCCTCCGTCAGCTGCGGCCTGCCGGCCCGCCACTGCCCGACTGCGGACTCGTTGTCCCACACCAGAGCCTTGGGCACCCGCCCCCAGCTGGAGATCAGCGTCCAGTGCAAGCCGCCCTCGATGTCGGCGGAGGCCGGGACGGGGACGGGGACGGCTGGGACGATCCTCGCCAGGGCGGCGAACATCTCGTCGGGCGGGGTCGAGCCGTCCCGGTAGCCGAGCGAGGCGGCGATCCCGGCGCTCGGGGTGGCCAACGCGGGGTAGCCGGCGTCGGCGACGACCCCGTGCGCCGGTGGCGTTCCACGGTCTGGGCAGGACGAGCGGGTCGCCGCTGGTGCGGTTCTGGGACAGGGCGCGGAAGGCCGAGGCGGTCACCTTCGCCGCGCCCGGAGGGTCGGCAGGGCCGCGGAGCGTAGGAGACGCTAAGTGCCGTCGTTGATCGTCATGCCAGCAACTCTACGCGGCCGGTGGTACTGGGATACGGTCCACTTCCGTGACAGATTCGCGGACCAACTTGGGGGCCGTCCCGTCGGTGTTCGGCGCCGACCTGCATCTGGACCTGATCGGCCCCGGGCTACGGGCCGGGCTTACGGACGCCCTGCGGGAGGCCATCCGCACCGGACGTCTGGTGCCCGGCACCCGGCTGCCGTCGTCCCGTTCACTCGCCGCTGATCTCGGCGTCGCCCGCAACACCGTTGCCGACACCTACGCCGAACTGGTCGCCGAGGGCTGGCTCACCGCCCAACAGGGCTCCGGAACGCGGGTGGCCAAGCGGGCCGAACCACGCAGCGAGGCGCCCGCCGCCGTTCGCGCAAGGCCCGCCCAACGCCGTCCCACGTACGGCCTGCTGCCTGGTGCGCCGACCCTCGCGGAGTTTCCCCGCACGCAGTGGCTCAAAGCCGCTCGCCGGGCGCTGACGGCGGCCCCGAACGATGCCTTCGGCTACGGCGACGCTCTCGGCCGGGTGGAGCTACGTACCGCCCTCGCCGACTATCTGGCGCGGGCTCGCGGGGTGCACGCCGAACCGGACCGGATCGTGATCTGTGCCGGTTTCCACCATGGTCTGACCCTGATGGCGCAGGTCCTGCGGGCGCGGCGGGTCGCGGCGCTGGCTGTCGAGTCGTACGGCCTCGACGTCTATCGTGATCTGCTGACCAGCGCCGGCCTGCGCATTCCGCCCGTCTATGTCGACGAACACGGCGCGCGCACCGATGATCTGACGGGGTTGAGCGCGGTGGGCGCGGCGCTGTTGACACCGGCGCATCAGTACCCGACGGGGGTCGCGTTGACCCCGCAGCGGCGCACGGCGGCAGTGGACTGGGCCCGCGCCACCGGCGGGCTGATCCTGGAGGACGACTACGACGGGGAGTTCCGATACGACCGCCAGCCGGTGGGCGCGCTGCAGGGCCTCGACCCGGAGCGGGTGGTGTACTTCGGCACGGCGAGCAAGTCACTCGCGCCCGGACTGCGCCTCGGTTGGATGGTGCTGCCGAAGGAGCTGGTCCCGGAGGTCGTGGCGGCCAAGGGAGACATCGACTACATGTCGAGCGCGCTGGAACAGCTGACGCTCGCCGAGTTCATCGCCTCTGGGGCGTACGACCGTCAGGTACGCACGATGCGCGTGCGCTACCGGCGCCGCCGGGACGAGCTGGTCGCGGCGCTGGCCCGGCGTGCGCCCGCCGTCCGCGTGACCGGGATGGCCGCCGGGCTGCAGTTGGTCCTCGAGCTCCCGCCCGGCACCGAAAACGCGGTCGTCCAGGCGGCGGCCCGCCGGGGCCTGGCGGTGGCCCCGATGGCCGATTTCCGTCACGAGCTGGCCGATGCGGGCTGGCGGTCGGCCGAGCCGGACGGGCTGGTGGTCAACTACGCGGCTCCCTCGGACAGCGCGTGGGCGGGAGCGTTGGACGCCCTGTGCGGGGTCATGCCGTAGGCCGGCCCAGTCAGAGGCTTGCCGTGTCGCCGGGCCTGGCCAGCGGCGGCAGACGTTGGACCTCCCGTGGGTCGGTGCTGTTAGCGGCAGGTCAGCCGACCGCCCGCCGCCCAGTCGGCGCACCCCGAGTTTCTCCACGGGTAGCTCTAGTGGAGTGCCAGATTCTTTGCCGAATTGGCCCATGAATCTGTCGGGTAACTGGACCAAATCACAGCGCCACTCAGCGCGTAACTTTGCGGCCGTGACCGCAGGACCAAGCGCCCGCGAAACGGATACCCGACGCCAAAGTACGCATGCGTGCAGCGGACGGGATCTGCCGCTGGCCGGGCGTGGTTCGGCGGTGACAGTAAAGAGCCAGACCTACCGAACTATGAAAAGTGGGAGAAATGATGCGGGTATTTCTCGCCGGTGCGTCCGGCGTGATCGGGCGGCGGCTGATCCCCCGGCTGGTGCAGGCGGGGCACGTGGTCGGTGGCATGACGCGATCGTCCGACAAGACGGAGTTGCTGGCGCAGCTCGGCGCCGAGCCGATCCTGTGTGACGTCTTCGACCGGGGCGCCCTGATCAAGGCGGTTCGAGAATTCGAACCGGAGGTCATCCTGAACGAGCTCACCGATCTGCCCGATGAGGTGGAGAAGATTGGTGATCATGCGGAGCTGAACGCGCGCATCCGGACTGAGGGCAACCAGAACCTGATCGAGGCGGCACGCCAGAGCGGATCACCTAAGATCCTGGCCCAGACCGTCGCCTGGCAGTTGCCGGACGGACCCGACGCCCGCGCCGTCGCCGAGTTGGAGCGCGCCGTTCTCGCCGAGGGTGGCGTGGTGCTGAGCTATGGGCAGTTCTACGGGCCCGGCACCTACAACGAACAGCAGATCCCCGCCGAGCCCCGGGTCCAGATCGATCGGGCGGCCGAACGCACGGTGGAGCTGCTTGATGCGCCGTCGGGCGTCGTCGTCATCACTGACTAGCGATCACGATCTGGCCGCCGAGCCGGACCGAACTCGGCCGTGGACCAGATCCCGGCCGACGGCGGTCCGGCCCGGCGGCGGATCCCCTTTCCACCTTCACCGACTCTTTCGGCCTGCGCATCGCTGCGTGCGGGCCGCCCCAGGGAGCTGTCATGTCCTCAATTCCGGGAACCATCGACGCGCCCGCGACCCGCCGGCGGCGTACTCTCCCCGCCGGACTGGCGTTGACGGGCGCGGCGCTCGCGTTCACCAGCCTGTATCTCGCGGCGGGTGTGCTGACGCCCCTGCTGGTGCTCTATCGCCAGCAGTGGAACTTCGCACCGTCACTGCTCACGCTGGCGTTCGCGGTCTACGCTGTCGGCTTCCTCGCCGCCGTCCTGACGCTGGGGTCGCTGTCCGACCATGTCGGACGGCGACCGGTGCTGATCGGCGCGCTGATGATCCAGCTCGCGTCGAACGTCCTGTTCCTCGTCGCACCCGATGTGGGCTGGGTGATCGCCGGGCGCATCGTGCAAGGTGTCGCCAGCGGCGCGGCGACGGCCGCCTTCACCGCCGCGCTCGTCGAGCTCGCTCCGCCGAACAAGAAGAGACTGGGCACCATCCTCGGCAGTGTCGGCCTGACCGGTGGGCTGGGTGCCGGCTCTCTGCTGGCCGGTCTCGCCATCCGGCTCACGTCCACGGCGAACACCGTCGTCTTCGTCGGCCTCATCGCCCTCACGGTTCTCGGGGCCGTCGTCATCGCCCTGTCCCCGGAGACCATGGCCCGCACCTCGGGCGCGCTCCGCTCGATGATTCCGCGCGTCGCGATCCCGCCCGCTGCCCGTACGGAGTTCGCCGCCGCAGCGCCGGTGGTCGCCGCGGTCTGGATGCTCGCAGGTCTCTCCGGCGGGCTGGCCCCGAGCATGGTCCGCAGCGTGTTCCACCTCGACAGCGGCCTGCTCAATGGCGTGGCCGGGTTCATCGCGCCGGCGGTGTCGGCCGTCGTCGGACTGACCTTCGCCCGCATCGACCCGCGGCGCGCGATGATCGTCGGGATCCACGCGTCCCTCGTCGGGGCCGTCGGCATCATCGGCGGGGTGTTCGCCGGGAGCCTGGCCGCCATGATCATCGGGCAGGCCATCGCCGGCGTCGGTTTCGGCGCGTCCTTCACCGCCGCCCTGCGCCTCATCTTCCCGCTCGCGGCCGCACACCAGCGCGCGGGAGTCGTCGGCGGGATCTACGTCGTCTCCTACGTCGCCTTCGGCCTACCCATCGTCGTCGAGGGGCAGCTCACCGGCCCGCTCGGCGAGGTGCCGGCCGTCGTTTGCTACACGGCGCTGACCGTTCTCCTCACGCTCATCAGCCTCGTCGCCCAGATCCGCATCACACGGCGTATCCGTGGCTGACGGACGCGACGTAGGCAACTCACGAAGGAACCGCCGGTCTCCGCCGTGGGCGCGCCCGGTGTGGGGACCGAGCAGCTCTGCCGGCTATACGCCGACCTGCTCGACCAGCCCGGCGTCAGCGCTGACGACAGCTTCGTCGACCTTGGCGGCGATTCCCTGTCGTACGTCGAGATGTCGGTCCGTCTCGAACAGCTCCTCGGTGACCTGCCCGCCGACTGGCACATCACGCCGATCCAGGAGCTGGCCCGAACCGCGCCGGCCCACCCGACCCGACGCCGCGTGCTGGAGACCAGCGTGGCCCTGCGGGCGCTGGCGATCGTGGTCGTCGTCGGCTCGCACATTCCCGTCTTCACCGTCAAGGGCGGGGCGCACCTGCTGCTCGCCGTAGCGGGGTTCAACTTCGCCCGGATCCAGCTCACCACCGTAGCCCGACGGGAGCGGGTACGGGCCTCCGTACGTGCGGTCGGCCGGATCGTGCTGCCGTCGGTGGCCTTCATCGCCGTGGCCGGGGCGGTCACCGGCGACTACACGCTGACCAACGTGCTGCTGCTCAACAGCGTCCTCGGCCCGCACGACGGCGCCACGGAGTGGCAGTTCTGGTTCATCGAGGCGCTGGTCCACATCCTGCTGGCGACGACCGCGCTGATCGCCGTGCCGGCGGTGGACCGGATCGAACGGCGGTACCCGTTCGGCCTGCCGCTGGCGCTCGCTGCCCTCGGCCTGGTCACCCGGTACGACCTACCCGGCCTCGCCACGTTCGGCTACGTCCCGTCGGCCCTGGTGGTGTGCTGGCTTTTCGCGCTCGGCTGGGCCGCGGCCCGCGCCGCCCGTACCGCTCAGCGGGTGGCCGTCACCGCCGCGGCGGCGCTCACGGTGCCGGGCCTGTTCGGCGAACCGTTCCGCGAGGCGTTCATCGTCGCCGGCTTCGCCCTGCTGGTCTGGGTGCCGCGGCTGCCGAGCCGGCCGGCCATCAATCGGGCCGCCGCCGTACTGGCCGCCAGCTCGCTCTGGATCTACCTCACCCACTGGCAGGTGATGCCGGTCGTCGGCCCCTGGTCGCGGTCGGCGGCGCTGGCCGCATCCCTGGCCGTTGGCATCGCGTGCGCGGTACTCGCCCGGCGGCTGCCGCCGTTCGTAACGGCGGCGAAGTTCAGTGCGCAGAAGGGTGAGGAGCACCCCTCAAGCCGCCTTGGCGGCAGCCCCGATCACGTGACGCGATAGCAACAGGCGGAGGACTGTCCTGCCATGCGCTGGTCAGCCTCGTCCGCCTGCTCGCCGAGTCCCACCAAAGTAGGGGCCGGCCGGGATGCACGGCCTGAGCTACTCACCGTAGTGCACGGAGCCGGCGTGGGCGTCCTCGGGTTGTCCGTATCTGGGGGCGAGCGCGGCGAGGAATCTGTCACAGGAGGCTAGCCTGGAGCGGCGAACGACCTTGGGGGAGACAGTGGTGGGGGATCTCGACGAGGCGGCGGCGATCTTCACGGGCGTGCGGCCACGTCTGTTCGGGATCGCGTACCGCATGTTGGGCAGCGCCAGCGAGGCCGAGGACCTGGTGCAGGACGTTTGGCTGCGCTGGCAGGCGACCGACCGGAGCGTGGTGAAGAATCCGGGCGCGTTTCTGGCGACGACCACGACGCGGCTCGCGATCAATGAGCTGCAGTCGGCGCGGGCGCGCCGCGAGACGTACGTCGGTCCGTGGCTGCCGGAGCCGGTCGACACCAGCGCGGACCCGTTCCTGGGCGCCGAGCGCGGGGAGGCGCTCGAGCTCGCGGTCCTGATGCTGATGGAGAAGCTCACCCCGCAGGAGCGGGCGGCGTACGTGTTGCGGGAGGCGTTCGACTACCCGTACCCGCAGATCGCCGCGATCCTGCAGTCCACCGAGCCGGCCGTGCGGCAGCTGGTCAGCCGGGCGCGTAAGCACGTCGCCAGCGAGCGGAAGATCCCGGTGCCCGAGTCCGCGCAGCGCCGGCTGCTGGCAACCTTCCTCGATGCCGCCCGCAGCGGTGATCTCGAAGCATTGGAGAAGTTGTTCGCGGCCGACGTGGCGAGCGTCTCCGACGGCAACGGCGCGCGGCAGGTCTCCCGCAAGGTGGTCGTGGGCGCGGCCCGGGTGGCGAAGTACATCGCCGCGTTCTCGACCGAGTACTGGGAGGGCATGGACCTGCGGTGGGTCACCACGAACGGGCAGACCAGCGCGATCATGCGCCGCGGTGACACGGTCCTCGGGATCGTCACGGTCGTCGCCTCTTCGGAGGGTATCGACCAGGTGCTGTGGATGATGAGTTCGGAGAAGATCGCCGCAATGGCCGACGTCACAAACTAGGGGGCAGGCCGGTCTCTACTGGCGAAGGCGAGAGACAGGGGACGAAGGTGCGGACCATCCTGGTGGTCGGCGGCGGGTACGCCGGCTTCTACACGGCCTGGAAACTGGAGAAGAAGCTGCGCCGGGGCGAGGCGCGGGTCATCGTCGTTGACCCCCGGCCGTACATGACCTATCAGCCGTTCCTGCCCGAGGTGGTGGCCGGCTCGGTCGAGGCGCGCCACGCCGCCGTCTCACTGCGCCGGCACCTGCGGAAGACGGAGATCATCGCGGGCCGGGTGACGGCGGTCGACCACGCGCGCAAGACGGTCATGGTACGCCCGGCCGTGGGCCGGGAATACCCGCTCGCGTACGACATCATCGTCGTGACCGCCGGTGCGGTGACCCGCACCCTGGCCATTCCCGGTGTGAGCGACCACGCGATCGGCATGAAGCACGTTGAGGAGGCCGTCGCGATCCGCGACCGGTTGCTGACCGCCTTCGACCAGGCCGCGACGCTGCCGCCCGGGCCGGAGCGCCGGCGGCTGCTCACCGTGACGTTCGTCGGCGGTGGCTTCTCCGGGGTCGAGGGCTTCGGTGAGCTGCTGTCGCTGGCGACGGCGCTGATCCGGCGCTATCCCGAGCTGAACCTGGACGAGCTGAGCTTCCACCTGGTGGAGGCACGCGACCGGATCCTGCCCGAGGTGACCGACGGGCCCGGGGAGTGGGTCGTGCGCTCGCTGACGAAGCGCGGCGCGCGCGTTCACCTGAACGCGCAACTGCTCTCCGTGCACGACGGTCACGTGGTGCTGTCCACCGGTGAGGAGTTCGATTCTGAGCTGATCGTCTGGACGGTCGGCAACGCTGCGAATCCGATGGTGCACAACCACAGCGACCTGCCCGTCAACGGGCGCGGGATGCTGGTGGTCCGCGCCGACCTGCGGGTCGGCACCGAGGACGCGCCGGTGCCGGACGCGTGGGGCGCCGGCGACGACGCGGCCGTCCCCGACCTCGCGGCGGAGCGGACCGGCGTCTCGACAGTGCCCAATGCCCAGCACGCGGTGCGCCAGGGCAAGCTGCTGGCCCGCAACATCATCGCCACGCTGCGCGGGCGGGAGCCGAAGCGGTACGTGCACCACAGTCTCGGCACGGTCGCCACGCTGGGCCTCGGCCGCGGCATCTTCCAGTTCCACCGCCTGGTCATCAAGGGCTTCCCGGCCTGGCTCATGCACCGCGGCTACCACGTGCTGGCGGTGCCGACGTGGGAGCGCAAGGTCCGGGTGCTCGCGGTCTGGGCGACCGCCGCGCTGTTCGGCCGGGAC
Source organism: Micromonospora sp. GCM10011542 (assembly GCF_042650685.1). Classification (NCBI taxonomy): domain Bacteria; kingdom Bacillati; phylum Actinomycetota; class Actinomycetes; order Micromonosporales; family Micromonosporaceae; genus Micromonospora; species Micromonospora sp. GCM10011542. The sequence continues at coordinate 68,286 of NZ_JBHSBO010000040.1, read as the reverse complement.
ATCGTCTCGCTGACCTCGGTGCAGCACCCCCGGGAGGCGTTTCTGGCCGGCGCGCAAGCACCGGCACCCGCGGAGGCGAGTGCTCCGCCGGCGGGTGTCACGGCGGGCGATGCCGCGCGTTCATGACGACGTCGTACGCCGGCTTGCGGCTGCCTGCCAGTTGGGCGACGTCACCGCGATCGAGGCCGTCCTCGGCGCGGACGCCGTTGCGGTGTGCGACAGCGGCGGCAGCGTGCCCGCTCCGATCCGTCCGGTGCACGGAGCAGCCGAGGTCGCCCGGCTGCTATGTGCCCTGCTGCCCGGAGCGGACCTGACCGTTGAGAGCGTCAACGGGCACACCGGACTGGTGATCTGCCAGACCGGGCGTGCCGTCGCCGTGATCGCCGTGGGCTGCGACGAGGACCGGGCCGCAGCCCTTTGGATCGTGCTGAATCCCGCCAAGCTGCGGGACTGGCACCGCAGCTGAACCAAACCATCGCCGCAGGACGTTATCGTCGAGCACTACGGCCCCTTTTGGTCACATCGGCTTCCCTGCGCACAGATAGACGCAGGCATCGGCCCCTGGACATGGCGGTCAACGCGAGCCCGAGGCCGCCGACGTCGGACACCAGATGCTCGTTGTACGCAGGGTCGAGTCGCACCGTCGGGAAGTCGTCGTAGAACGATCGGGGAAACACGTACTGCCACACGGAGGCAACCGTCTGCAGCGCGGCCAGGGTGATCAGCCCGCCACGCAGCCACTTCTTCATCATCGGTACAGCGGTGTCGGTGGATTGAGGTGTCATGGCTGGAAGACTCTCGGCTCGGCGGATTGGTGACAGGTCCCAGCCACGGAAAGCGGCAGCGACCAGCAAGGATCACCCCCGTCCCGGGCTCGATCCATCACTGTGCGGCGTCGGTCTTCGCCGCCTCAGTCAGCCATTGACCGAACCGCAAAGTGCCACGGGGACCCGGCCCGGCGGGAAGGAGGCCACCGTTGGCCATCGACCGCCCCGCAGCTGACGGCCACGGCACGCTCACTACGAATTTGCGCGGGCCCCGAACCCTGGCTACCCGGCGTACGGCCGACGACATCATCAACACCTCAGGCCCTGCCATCTCCGGAACACGCCCCAACGCGGGTCCTTCGGCCAGACGCACCAACTCGGTGGCCACCTCAGCCGCCGCCACCGGTTGGGTACGCATCCGCGGGACAACGGCCACGGGTCCCGGGAAGAGGGTGAGTGACTGAACGGCGAACTCGAAGAACTGGGTGGCCCGCAGGATGGTCGCCGGCACCGGGCCGGCAAGCACGAGTCCTTCCTGACGACGCTTACCGTGGTAGTAGCCCCAGTTCACCCGGTCGATACCGACAATCGAGAGCAGTACGTGGTGATTGACACCGCACCGTTGTTCCGCCTTCAACAGGTTCCGCGTGGTCGTCTCGAAGAACCGAGTCGACGCGCGCTTACTGATTGTCTGGATGTTCGACACGTCGACGACGGTCGCCACGTTCCTGAGTGCGTCGTCCAAACCCACTCCGTTGGTCAGATCGACTCCGTGAGACCGGGAGATCACCACGACGCGATGGCCCGCCGCGCGCGCCCGCTCGACGACCAACTTGCCGACCCAGCCCGTACCTCCAGCCACCGCGATCCGCATCGCGTCACCTTCCTCTCAGCACGGTCCAAAGGGCTACGACCCCGTCCTCGTCGCAGCTCACGGCGATCACGGCGACCGGCGTCACGGCCGCCTGAGTTCCGGCGGTACGTACTCGAATGTCGGGCCGGCTGTTGTGCTTCCTCCATCGGACATCTCCATCAGTCCCTGCGCCTGGGCCTTGAGGGCGTACATGGTGCCGGTTGCGACGCCGAGCATCCCCGGGCTGCCGTTGAACGCCTGCTCCAACAGATTCAGCACGGCGCAGTAGGTGTGGTTGAAGTCATTCTGGGCGGCGCGGATCGGACTACCTGGAGCGTGGTCGGCCAGACGTGGGTTGGGCCGCATCGGGTAGACGCCGCCGAGGTCGACCGAGAGAGCTTCGCCGGTGGGCCCGGATCGCGAGGTGTCACCGCGCCGGTATCGCCGGCCCAGCTTGAGTTCCAGGAACCGGTAGTAGTGCGCGACCTCGTCCCGGTCGGGGTGGAGGATGTCCTGGTCACCGTCCCAGACCTCGCCTCGTCCTGTGCCTTCGCCCTGCTCGACGATCTCTTCCAACGCTGCCATTGCGGAGTTGAGATCGCTGACCGCGATCAGCCGTCCGCCGCTGCGATGGAATGGGCCCCCGGTGACCTGACGAGCCGGGTCGCCGCAGAAGACCGTCCGCTCGCCGAGTTCAGCGCACAGATGGCTCACTCCTTGTTCGATCGCGCTGTAGAACTGCCCGATCGTTTCGTAGCTGTCGCCCTCGGGCGGGGCACCAGGCGGCGCCGGCCGTTCGAGTCGGAGGAACATCTCAATTGCTTCCGCCCCGAACGGAACCAGCGACAGCTCCAGAGAGCGGTCGCCGTGGGGCAGAAGCCTGGGATAGTGCGGCAGCATCTTCGGCGTGTCCAGCCGAGGGTGCCCGCCGACGGCGTTGAGCAGGTTCGCGGCCAGCGCCAGGTGGATCATCTCTTCGACGAAGACGCTGCCGACCACCTGAACGGCTTCGGGGTTGCAAGATGGGTCGAGCGAGTAGAGCGCGCAGAGGTACGACGGCAGGGTGGCGTGTTCCAACTCGATCGCCCATTGCAGGTGCTTGCGAAGATCTTCGAGCGTCTCAATCCGCATCGTCGATGTGGCTGCCACTGTCCGTTGCGGTTCGGAGTGAGTCGTGGTCGGGTTGGTCATTTCTCCTCCGTGTGCTGCCTGTTCGGCGCCTGTCCGGGGCTGGGCGGGCAACCGCAGGATCAACTGCATCGAGACCGCGGCCCGGCGAGGCATCGGGCATCAGTAGCCGATGGATCTCGCCGAGCACGGCGGCTTTGTCTCGATGGTGCAGAGCCCCAGGCACCAGGCGGCGTCACCGGCTCCGTCCGCAGTGGAATCCGAGCTCGGTCGTGGCAGATGCCCTCTTACCGCATGGTGGTGGTCGCTACGCCGGCGGCGCGCCGCTTCGTCGCGTACGCCGATCTCGGCGACTAGCGGGTCAGCCAGTCGCGGTAGGTGGTCGTCGCGAGGACTGCGCCCTCCGGGGCGATCAGGACATCGCCGGGCACCGCGCCGAACATGCCGGCGGCCGGGTCGAGGACGACGATGCGCTTGTCGCCCTTGGCGGCCAGCGCGACCCGACCCCACTCGTCGAGCATGAAGACCTCGGGACCGGCCACGTTCCGGATGCCCTGCAGCGGCGCGCCCACGGCGACCTCGGCCACCGCCTTCGCGACGTCGGCCGACGCCATCGGCTGCACCGGCGTACCGGGCAGCCGCACCGTGTCGCCGTCGGCGGTCCAGGACAGGATCGCGTCGGCGAACTCGAAGAACTGGGTGGCGCGGACGATCGAGTATGGCACCGGGCCAGCCTTCAGAATCTCCTCCTGCAGCACCTTGGCGCGGTAGTAAGCGAGGTCCGGCACCCGGTCGACGCCGACGATCGACAGGATCACGGCGTGGCCGACGCCCGCGCGCTGCGCGGCCGCCAGCAGATTTTCCATCGTCGACCGGAAGAAGTCGGCCGAGGCCTCGTCGAACGTCGGCGAGTTCGTCAGATTCAGCACGACGTCGGCGCCCTTGAGCCCGGTGTCGAGGCCCTCGCCGGTGAGCAGGTCCACGCCGTTCGACAGAGACAGCGGCACCGCCTCGTGCCCCTCGGCCTGAAGGATCTTGACGACCTGCGACCCGATGAGCCCGGTACCACCCAGTACGGCGATTTTCATTTCTCTCACACCTCTGTCTTGGTCGGGAGGCCGGGCGTTCACCCGGCTACGCCAGTTATGACCGGACAGCACCGCCGGTTGTGACTACGATGCATGTCACACACAGGACGCATGCCGCTGAAGGGCGAGCAGGTCGGTCAGGCCGAAGCGTGCTCCCGCGGCAGGCAGGGTCGGCTCCCAGTCCGGTTCCAGGCTCAGGTAGCTTGCCGGGTCGGCGCGGAGCAGTCCGATCAGGACCTCCGCCACGATCCGGCCGCCGACTGGGCCGAGCCGGTCGCCACCGCCGCGGTGCTCGGCCTCCTTGAGGATGTAGAACCACAGCGGAGTGCCGTGCGGCCAGGCCTGCCCCAACTCGTCGGGGGTCAGCGGCGCCGCGCCAACCAGCCGGGCGACTGCCTCGCCGCTGGGCAGCCCGGTGGTTCCGCCGCGCAGTAGGTCGCGTACCGCCAGCGAGCGATAGGCGGCAGTGTCGACCACGCCGGTGACTCGCTCGGGCAGGCCGATGAGGCTGGCAGCGAGCCGGCCGTCGAGGCGTTTGGCGCGCTGCGCCGGTGGGTACCCGGGAACATCGAAGATCTGCGCCAGATCCAGGCGCCGACCGGCGGGCAGCGGGCCGAACCCGACCAGATCGGGGAAGAGCGGCACCGCGGGACCGCCGTCGACGAGCCGGTAGGTGTGCCGGATCTGGCCGTGGCCGTAGCGGAAGGCCGCGTCGGCGAACTCCAGCGGAATGTACGCCTGCCCCGGCGGCGGCGCGAACCACCGGCCGCCCTCGGCGAGCACCTGCTCGACCAGGCTCGCCCCGACAAGCCTGGGCAGGAAGTCATGGACCACGATCCACTGGTAGTGCCAGGTGAGTGTGACCCGCGCCCGGTCGAAGACGTCGGCCTCGGGCACCCCGCTCTCGCGCAGCAGGTCGACCACGTGGTTGTGCGCGTGCAGCAGCGCGACGTGCAGACTTAGCGCGAACAGATGCACGTCGTTGCGCGGATCGCCAATCAGGGCCACGCCCTGCCGGTTGCGCGGCACGTCGCCGCCGTCCTCGCCGAGCAGGAACTTCGCTGGGTCGCCCCCGTCGAACAGGTACGGCGAACCGATCGGGCCGTCCGAGTACATGATCTCCAGGTTGAGCTTCGGGGAGCGCGCGTTGCGCAGCACCTCGGGGTCGACGCCGCCGGTGATGGATGAGCGGTCAGCGGTGATGTCGTGGGCGATCAGTTGGCCGAAGAAGGGCCACCCGGCGGCCTCGGTGGCGTCGTCGGCGTCCCGGTTCAACTGATCCAGGACCGGGGCGGCGTCGCAGATCCCGCCGTCGCCACCCGCGCGCATCAGCAGCCCGGGGTCGGTGCCCAGCGGGCCCAGGCCTGGGAACATACGTCCGTAGCGGGCCGCCCCGGTGGGCCGGTCCACGGCGCGCACCAGGCTGAGGCAATGGTCGCGGGCGGCCACGCGGCTACCGCTTTCAGGCATCTCGATCTCCGTATCGTTCGGCCGGCCGTGAGCCGTCCGTCCTCCAGGGCCGCGCCAGCGCCGGAAAGGCTGTGGAGGCCCGCCTCCTCGCGCTAGGCATCCGCCGGATCGAACAACCCGTCGATCGATACAGCGAGGGCGACGTCCGTCAACTCTCCCCTGACGTTGCGCTCGAGCCTGGACAAGAAGGCGTCATCGCTGGACCGGGAATTTCCTCTTCTCCACCCGGTACGCGGGTGAACACCAGCAAAGACAAGGCAGCCCCGCGACCTGTGACACGCCGGCCGAGGTGTCTCAGGACACGTACGGGAGATGCGCTGTCACCACCCGCCCCGATGTACGGCCTCACGAAGTGAGCGGCTTCCGGCACACGGCGCCCACGCATCGGTCCGAACTCGTGTCGACGGGTTCGGGCAGCCACAGCCCAATCTCGGTCTGGCAACGCTGCCGCCGCCTGTCACAGATTCCACGGCTGCCCGGTCTTGGACGGTGACGACACAGAACCGCAGCCGCGGTCCTCCGCCGGCAACCACCAACAAGGACAGAATATGACAGCGTCGGATAAAGGGACCACTAGCGGGGAAGGGACGACAGAGCGGTGAGGACAGGTCGACTCGAAGCCTTCAGCGATGGCGTGCTCGCCATCATCATCACGATCATGGTGCTCGAACTGAAGGTGCCGGAGGACCACAGCCTCAGCGGCCTTCTTCACACGACCGGCGTCGGGCTGCTGACCTATCTCCTCAGCTTCGTCTATGTGGGCATCTATTGGAACAACCACCATCACATGTTCCATCTGGTGAGGCAGGTCAGCGGCGGGGTGCTGTGGGCGAACTCGGCACTGCTGTTCTGCCTGTCGCTGTTCCCGTTCACGACAGCCTGGATGGACGAGTCGAGGTTCGAGCCGACCCCGGTCGTCATTTACGGCCTGAATCTGCTCGCCGCGGCCATCGCATACCGCGTGCTCCAAGCCGTGATCATCCGGCGGCAGGGACCGGACTCGCCGCTGAGGCGGGCCGTCGGCAGTGACCTCAAGGGCAAGCTCTCCGCCGCGCTCAACCTCGTCGGGATACTCAGCGCCCTAGCGATCGACCGGGGCCGCATCGGCGTCTGGACTGCCCTGACGTGCTTCGTCGCCACGGCGATCATCTGGATCATTCCCGACCGCCGCATTGACCGGGTAGTCCGCCAGCACGAGACCGCGGACTGAGGCGAGAGATTGACCGGGTCTGTCGCACTGCCCGGACTCGTGGTCCGGTTTCCAGGAGGCGTGATGGCTGTCGAACGGGCAGACGCTCCCGCTCGCAACCGCCAAGCGATCCTGCGGGCAACGGAGGAACTGCTCGCCGAGCACGCAACCCGCATCCACGTCGCGATCGACAACGGTCCGCCGCCCCTCGGCCCTGGCGCACCACCTCGCGACCGGTTGCTCGGGTTTGTCGACGAACTAGGACCGCCCGCCCAACGGCGGGCGGTCCCGTCCGTCGAACTGCCCAATCGGAATTGGCTATCAATCTGGGTCCACGGCACGCATGGGGCACGCTACGGCTTCAGCACGATCTTTCCCCGCGCGTGGCGGGACTCACTCAACTCGTGGGCAACGGCCGCCTCTTCCAGGGAAAATACGGCAGCGACCGGCACCGTGAAGCAGCCCCGCTCGGCGAGGTCGCCCGCGGCGGCGATTCCTTCGAGAGACGGTGAGTCCGCGCCGGGACCAGAGCCGCGCGATAGGTGCACGCCGTACGCCGCGGCGTTGATGTCTGCGATGCTCACCACCCTGTCCGGACCTGCGACCAGGCGGACCAGGTCGGGTATGGAGCCAGAGCCGGCACAATCGAGTACGACATCTACTCCGCCGGGCATCAGAGCGTCGACCCGCTCGGCCAGCCCGGGGCCGTACGTGGTCGGGATCGCCCCGAGCGAGGCGACGAAGCCATGGTTGCGGTCGCTGGCCGTGCCGATGACGGCCGCGCCGCGAGCGACCGCGAGTTGGATCGCCGTCGTACCGACCCCGCCAGCCGCACCCTCGATCAACAACGTGGTGCCATCTTTCACGCCCAGTCGGTCGAGCACGCGCGTGGCCGTCTCGATGTTGCCGGCCGCACCGCCGGCCTGTTCCCAGCTCAGGGCGGCCGGCTTCGGTGCCCACGCGGCCAGGACGGCGTATTCGGCGTTCGCTCCGCCCATCTGGGCGTAGTCCGTGATCCCGAAAACCTCATCACCTACCCGAACCGTGGTCACTCCGCCACCGACCTCATCCACCACGCCGGCTGCGTCGACGCCGGGCACGTGCGGCAGGCGGAGCGGAATCCATTCCTGGAATCGGCCGGCGCGGACGTACGTGTCGGCCGGATTGACACCCGAGGCCCGAACCGCCACCCGGATCTGTCCCGGTCCGGCGTGCGGTTCCGGTGCCTCCGAGACCTCAAGCACACTCGCGGGACCATACTTGGAAAATTGCAGAGCCCTCATGCGCAGGGACGCTAACGCACCCTGCTGTCCACCTCGCTGAAGTGAGAGCAGTGACCGATCCTTTGCCTCACACCCTTCGCTCCGACGCCCTGGACAACCGCGAGCGCATCCTCGATGCCGCCCGCACGGTCTTCGCCGTTGAAGGTCTTGACGCGCCGATGCGGGAGGTCGCACGCCGCGCCAGGGTTGCACCGGCCACCCTGTACCGCCGATTTCCGACCAAGGAGATGTTGGTCACCGAGGCATTCGCAGAGCAGATGTACGCGTGTCGCGCCGTCGTCGACGAGGGCCTCGCCGATCCGGATCCGTGGCACGGCTTCTGTCTCGTCATTGAGAAAATGTGTGAACTGAACGCCCGCGATGGGGGCTTTACCGCAGCTCTCACGTCGACGTTTCCCAATGCCGTGGATTTCGACGCGCGCCGCGAATACGCTCTCAGGTCGATCGCCGAATTGGCCCGCCGCGCCAAGGAAGCCGGCCGTCTGCGCCCCGACTTCGCCTTGGACGACGTCATCCTCGTGCTCATGGCCAACAGCGGTATCCACGCGTCCTCGCCGACTGCCAAGGTCACCGCCTCCCGGCGCTTCGCCGCGCTCGCCATCCAGGCATTCCAGGCCAGCCCGGATGCCTCGCCGCTCCCGCCCGTGGCGCGGCTGGCGCCCCCGGCATCAGTATCCCGCGACCAAGCGGGCTAAGGGACGTCTCGTAACTGGGTGAAGGCGTTGCCCGGCAGCGGGCTGGCGGTCACCCGGCCAGGATGATGTTGTGGGTCCGGCTCAAGCGGCAACTGCGTCGAGGTTGCCACACCGCCCCAGGTGGTCATGGTCCGCGACAGCAAGGACCGGCAGGGCCTGGCCCTGTCGTTCAACCCCTGCCAGTGGGTCAGCTCTATAGCGGGCATCAAGGCCGGCAAGTTCGAAGCGTGAGAGCGGATCCGCCCCGTAGGCAGATGAACGTCTATGCGCTGCGAGGTCGATCCGAAGAGCGCACCTCTGTCGCGCTCGGTTCGTGGGCGTCCCGCCGGATACCAGCAGTTCCGGGCTGTGCACTCATCTGCAACGATGGCTCCGAGTTGCCCTGAAGAGACCCAAGTCCAGTCAGGTACCGGCACGTCCACGCCCGTTCGCCGACGTCCGATCACCACAGGAGCACCAATCGATCCCCGGGCTCTGCCTACCCCACCGACTGGCTCGTACCCTGGCCGCCGCTGCGCTGCACGGACAAGGGCCGAATGCCGTGATGGCACTAGAAGCGCCCCACCGGTCTCGACCGGTACGAGCCGCTTGAGCTCGGACGCAGCCGTACCAGAAGCCACCGCCGCTGACGGTCAGCGTCGCGCTCGGCACCTTCCGCCCGCTGATCGGCTGACGGCGGCACCCGCTACCGCCGGAGCTGGGCCACCCCGGTCTGGTACGCCAGCACGACCGCCTGCACCCGGTCCCGCACCCCGAGCTTGGCGAAGATGCGGTTCACGTGCGTCTTCACGGTCGCCTCTCCGACGAAGAGCTCGCTGGCGATCTCGCCGTTGGACAGGCCGAGGGCCATCATCCGCAGTACCTCGGTTTCCCGGACGGTCAGCTCCGCCAGGCCCGGGTTGCCGGCCACCGAAGCCGTCGCGGTGTAGTGGTCGATCAGCCGGCGGGTGATCGACGGGGAGAGCAGTGCGTCGCCCCGGGCCGCTGTCCGCACCGCCTCGGCCAGCTCCCGAGGCGGTGTGGTCTTGAGCATGAACCCGGAGGCGCCGGCCCGGAGCGCCCGGTAGACGTACTCGTCGAGGTCGAAGGTGGTCAGCATGATGATCCGGGTCTCATTACGCACGGCCAGGATCCGCTCGGTGGCGGCGATCCCGTCGGTGGGTGCCATGTGGATGTCCATCAACACCACGTCGGGCACGCACCGGGCCGCGAGCAGCACGGCCTCGTCGCCGTCGGCCGCGTCGGCGACGACCTCGATGTCGGGCTGTGCCGTGAGGATCATGCGAAGGCCGCCGCGCACCAGCGCCTCGTCGTCGGCGATGAGGATGCGGGTCACCCGGCGACTCCCGTCGGGGAGAGCGGGGCGGCGGACGCCACGGCGTCGAAGGGCAGCTCGACCCGTACTTCGAAGCCGCCGTGCGGACCCGGACCAACGCTGACCGTGCCGCCGAACAGCTCTGCCCGCTCCCGGATGCCGGTCAGACCGTGGCCGGTGCCGGTGTTCCGCCGAGCCGGCCGCGCTCCGTCGTCGACCACGTGCAGCCGAAGGACGTCGCCGGCCACCTCGATCGAGACGCGGACGGTCGAGCCTGGCGCGTGCCGGGCGGCGTTGGTCAGCGCCTCTTGAAGGATCCGGTACCCGCTGACCTCGGCTGCGGCGGGCACCGTGCTGAGGTCGCCGGCGACGGTCACCTCGACCCGTCCGCCGGCGCGACGCACCCCGGCGGTCAACGCGTCGATCCGCCGCAGCGACGGCAGTCCTTCCGGGGCCGACTCAGCGCCGCGGAGGATCACGAGCAGCCGCCGCAGCTCGGTGACCACCTCGCGTCCGACGTCCTGGACCGCGTTGAGCGACGCGCGTGCCTGCGCCGCGTCCGAGTCGAGCACGGCCTGCGCCGCTGCGGCCTGCAGCACCATCACCGAGACCCCGTGCGAGACGATGTCGTGCAGTTCCCGGGCCACCCGCAGCCGCTCGTCCGTCCGGGCGGCGGCCTCCCGCTCGGCGGCCAGCGCGACCAGCCGGGCCGCCTGGGCCCGCCGCATCCGTACGGCGTACCCAGGGCCGAACACGGCGAGCCCGACGAACAGGATGAACGCCCAGTCGGAGTCGCCGGCCATGGCGTTCTCGATACCGAGCGGGACGAAGTAGCTGACCGCGGCGACCGTTGGCGCGGCCCGGCCGCCGACGGCGACACAGCCGAAGCAGGCGGCGAGCAGCGCCAGCAGCGGCGCGACCGGCCACTCCGGCAGCACGGGCGTGAAGCTCTGCGCGGTGAAGCAGGCGCCGGCGAGGACGGCGGCCGCCCGGGGGTACGACGTGCAGCCTGCCACCGCGAGGGCGTAGCCCGCCAGCAGCACGGTGAGCACGGCGAGCCAGCCGGCGGAGAGCGCGGCGAGGTCCGGCCCCTGCCCCTCCACGTAGCCGGCCAGCGGGACGTAAAGCTCGGCCAGGCCGGAACGCGAGCAGCGCGACACCGGCGAGCGTGGTGGCCACCTCCCGCCACCGGGCCCGAAGGTGGAGGGCGGGTGACATGCCGGAAGGGTATCCACGGCGAGCGGAGTTCCGCGTCCACCCACGGGTGTAGCGGCGACGGCCGGAACTCCACCCGGGGATCAACTTCGCGGCCGACGACCTGGCCGGGCCCGGCTCCTAGCGTCCCTCGCACAGCTTCTTGGAGGGAGATTCTGATGGATGACGGGACCGGACGGCGGATGGATCGGCGTCTCACGGCGGCCGCCCTGCTCACAGGCGGACTGCTCTACGGCGCCGCGAACGCCATTTACTGGGTGATGTTCCCGGACGCCGTGTCGGACAGCGCCGGCAACGTGGCGGTGGCCGCCGGTAATGCGGGCGCGTGGCGGGTGGAGACCGTCCTGTTCGCCCTGGCCCACCTGGTGTTGCTGCCGGCGACGCTCGGGCTGGCTGCCGTGCTGGGCGGACGGAAGCCGGTCGCGGCCACCATCGGCGGCGCGCTCGCCCTGCTCGGGCTCTACTTCTCCACCGTCCACCTCTGGCACTACAACGCCTTCTTCGGGGCCCTGGCCGGCGGCGGGGTCGACGCCGACGCCGCCCGGCCGGTGACGAACGCTCTCGACGGGGACCCGTTCGTGATGGCCTCGTTCGCGGTGTGGCTGCTCGGCTGGCTCGTCGGCCTCCTGGTACTCGCCTTCGGCGCGTGGCGGGCCCGGCTGGTGGCGCTCTGGGTGCCGCTGGTCCTCACCGCCGGGCAGGTGCTGGACCTGGTCACCGAGGGGGTCCCGCTCAAGGTCGCGGTGAGCGTGCTGATGGTGGCCGGGTTCACCGGCCTGGCGCTCGGCGTCGAGCGGTCGCGCCCGGTCTCCGCGCCGGCAGGGACGGCAACCCGGGCGACCGCCGACGCCTGACTCGGAGGGTCACGCCGGGGAGCGACATGTCTGCCAGACATACGTATGTCTCACAGACATGTCGCTCAGCCGAGCGTCCGCAACAAGGCAGCCGGCCAGCCGGACCCCGAGCCTAGGGCCTGGGCCGGTCAGCTGCGACGGAAGGCGTCCCGGCGGGTCTGGCCGGCCCGCTGGCCGCGACCGGCGAAACGGGCGTCGCGACCGGCTGGCAGCGGGCCAGCCTTCGGGGGTGCAGACGGCGTCGCCCCCGGCAGGGTCGACATCGGCCCAGTGACCGGCGCCACCAGCAGGGCGTCGAGGTCCCGCGGGGTCACATCCATCAGGGACGACGATAGCCGCGTCCTGCTCGTCGTGGCTGCGGTGGTCGGTGCTCCGTAGGCAGATAGTCGTCTATGCATTGCAAGCTCGACCCGAAGAGCCCACCCCGTCGCGCTCGGTTCGCGCCCGTCCTTACCGATACCAGCAGTTCCGGGCAATGAGGTGATCTGGTGCCGTTGCGTTGTGGGATCGACGGACACGTTGAACCCGTGTCGGTCCGAGGTCAGATCGCCAGGGCGAGGGCGGCGAACGCCGCAGGCACCCGCGTTGCCGGCGGGGTTTCAACGGCGAGTTCGTAGTGTCCGCGACGCAGGTTCTGCATGAACGCGTGTCCGGCGATGATGACCTGTGCTGTCCTGTCGGTTCGTAGCCCGCGCATCGGTCTCAATCGCTGTTTGAGCTGGCTGTGATCGGCTTCTATCGGGTTGTTCGCGTGTTGCTCGACGTGGTGCCATGCCTGCGGGATCAGCTCATCCAGCACGCCGGGGTAGACCGGCGCGGCATCCGTGACCACCTCGTTGGGCGTCACCTTCAGCGTGGACAGCGCGCGTCGGAAGAACCGCCGGGCCGCGTCGGCGTCGCGGCGGGCCGAGACCAGCACGTCGATGGCCTGCCCGTACTGGTCGACCGCCCGATACACGTACCGCCACACCCCGTTCACCTTGACGTACGTCTCATCAACGTGCCACCGGTCGCCCGGTGAATGGCGGCAGAATCGGGCGGCGTCAGCCAGCAGCGGGGTGAACCGCTGGACCCACCGGAACACGGTGACGTGATCGACCTCCACGCCGCGCTCGACGAGCAGCTCCTCAACGTCCCGGTAGGACAGGTTGAAGCGCAGATACCAGCGCACCGCGACCACGATCACCTCCGGCGGGATCCGGAACCCGGCGAACGCCGACTTCGGAGGCAGCCACGGCCGAGAGCGGGTCAACGACTTCACTGCTCAAGCCTGCCTCGATCATGCCAACACTCAACGCAACGGAGCCGCCTCCACAGACGCCATTCCCGAGTGAGCGCCGGGCCCGGACCGACGCCCGAGCCGGGTGGCCCTACCGGCTGCCGGCCGCGGCTCGGGCCGGCAGTCCGAGACGGTCGATCGCAGCGGTGACCAGTTCCTCCGGCGGCAGCGTGATCTCCAGGACGACGCCGGACTCGTCCGGACCCAGGTGTTCCAAGATCGCCCGCTGGGAGTCGAGCAGGCTGGCCGGCATGTAGTGCCCGGCGCGCCGGCTCATCCGGTCCCGGATGAGCTCCGTCGCGCCGGCCAGGTGGACGAACTCCACGTCCGGCGGACCTTCCCGCAACACGTCCCGGTAGGACCGCTTCAGCGCCGAGCAGGCCAGCACCGTGGACACCCCCTCGGCGTGCCGGGCGGCCATCCACTCGGCGAGGTCGCGCAGCCACGGCCAGCGGGCGTCGTCGTCCAGCGGTACGCCCGACCGCATCCGCGTCACGTTGGCCTCCGAGTGGAACTCGTCCGCCTCGGCGAAGCGCAGCCCGGTCAGCTCGCTGATCCCCTGGGCCACCGTTGTCTTGCCCGCCCCGGACACCCCCATCACCACGACGTGCCGGGTGAGCGGTCGGTCACCAGTCATGGACGGTGCCGTCCTTGAGCCGGTTGAAGGGCAGGTACGCGGGCTGGTACGGGAACCGGGCGGCGGCCTCCTCGTCGAGTTCCACGCCGAGACCGGGCTGTTCCCCGGGGTGCAGGTAGCCGTCGGTGAAGCTGAACGACTGCCGGAACACCTCGTTGGTCAGCGCGCCGTGCTGCATGTACTCCTGAATGCCGAAGTTGTGGATGGCCAGGTCGAGGTGGAGCGCGGCGGCCATACCCACTGGCGAGATGTCGGTCGGGCCGTGGATGCCGGACTTGATCTGGTACTGCGCGGCGAAGTCGAGCAGCTTGCGCATGGCCGTGATGCCACCGGTGTGGGTGACCGCGGACCGGACGTAGTCGATGAGCTGTTCCCGGATCAGCGTTTGGTAGTCCCAGACGGTGTTGAAGACCTCGCCGATGGCCAGCGGGGTGGTGGTGTGCTGGCGAACCAGGCGCAGCGCCTCCTGGTTCTCCGCCGGGGTGCAGTCTTCCAGCCAGAACAAGTCGTAGGGCTCCAGAGCCTTGCCGAGCTTCGCGGCCTGGATGGGGGTCATGCGGTGGTGCCCGTCGTGCAGCAGCGGCAGCTCCGGGCCGAACTCGTTCCGGACCGCCTCGAAGACGTCGGGCAGGTGCCGCAGGTACGCGCGAGTGTCCCAGTCCTCCTCGGCGGGCAGCGGCGTGCGCTGCGCCGGCTCGTAGTCGTAGCGCTTGCCGTCGGCGCCGGGCTGGGCGGCGACGCCGTAGACGGCGTTGATGCCGGGCACCGACGTCTGCACCCGGATCGACCGGTAGCCGAGGTCGAGGTGCAGGCGGATCGAGTCGAACAGCTCCGGCAGTTCCCGCCCGGAGGCGTGGCCGTACGCCATGATCCCGGTCCGGGACGCGCCGCCGAGCAGCTGGTAGAGCGGCATCCGGGCGGCCTTGGCCTTGATGTCCCACAGCGCGACGTCCACGGCCGCGATGGCGGCCATGGTGACCGGTCCCCGCCGCCAGTACGCCGACCGGTAGAGGAACTGCCAGGTGTCCTCGATGCGGTGCGGGTCCCGGCCGATCAGCAAGGGGACGACGTGGTCGGTCAGGTAGGAGGCGACGGCCAGCTCCCGCCCGTTGAGGGTGCCGTCACCCAGTCCCGTCAGCCCCTCGTCTGTGGTGATCTTCAGGGTGACGAAGTTGCGGTCGGGGCTGGAGACGATGACGTCCGCCGCGATGATCTTCACGCAGGTGCCTTTCTCGGGTGATGCTCAGCGAAGGGTGCTGCCGGGCTGCAGGTCGTCCAGGAGGGACAGTTCGTCGCGGCGCGGCAGGGCCTCCCAGTCGCCGTGACCGGCGACGGCGAAGGCGCCGAGGGTTACCGCGCGGCGCAGCCGCCCGGCCAGGTCGAGGCCGTCGAGGTGCCCGGAGAGGTAGCCGGCGGTGAAGGCGTCACCGGCGCCGACGGTGTCCACCGCGGTGACCGGCAACGCCGGCGCGTGCCGGACCCCGTCGCCGGTGTACGCCCGGGCGCCCTCGCCGCCGAGCTTCACCAGCACGGTCGTCACGCCCCGCGCCAGCAGCCCGGCCACCACGGTTCGCTCCGCCGCGCCGGGTTCGCCGACGAGGTCCAGCTCGTCGGCGGAGGCGACGACGACCGAGGCGTACCCGGCGAGTCGGGTGAGCACCGCGCGGGCGTCCTCGCGGCTCCACAGCTTCGCCCGGTAGTTGACGTCGAGGCAGACCAGCGCCTCGGACCGGGACGCCGTTTCGGCCGCCCACCGGGTGGCCTCGTGGGCGCTGTCGGACAGCGCCGGGGTGATGCCGGTCAGGTGCAGCATGCGGGTGCCTGCGGCCAGGGCCGGACGCAGGTCCTCGACGTCCAGCGCGGACCCGGCCGAGCCGGCCCGGTGGTAGCGCACCCGGGTCAGGTCGGCCGTACGGCGTTCCAGGAACATCAGCCCGGCCGGACGCTGCGGGTCGCGGGTGACGTGGTCGACGGCGACGCCCTCGGCGCGCAGTTGGCGCAGCACGTACCCGCCGAGCTCGTCGTCGCTGACCCGGCCGGCCCAGGCTGCCCGGTGGCCGAGCCGGGCCAGCCCGATGGCCACGTTGGCCTCGGCTCCGGCGAGGTGCATGGTCAGCGCCCCGCCGGTGGCCAGCGGTCCGGACGACCGCAGCGATACCAGGGACTCGCCGAAGGTGAGCAGGTCGACGGCGGTCATGACGTGGCGGCGACGTAGGCCCGGGCCCGATCCTGCAGCGCGTCGAGGTCGCCGCCGGAGGCGGCGTCGCCGACCAGCGGGCCGCCGACGCCGACGGCGATCGCGCCGGCCGCGAGGTAGCCGGGCAGCTCGGCGAGGCCCACCCCGCCGACCGCGACGAACGGGATGTCCGGGAACGGGTCGCGCAGCGCCTTCAGGTACGCCGGCCCGCCCACCGACGCCGGGAAGAGCTTGACGACGGAGGCTCCCGCCCGGACGGCCGCGTACGCCTCGGTCGGGGTGAGCGCGCCGACGGCGACCGGTAGGTCGCGGCGGACCGCCTCGGGGATGGAGTCCACGACGGCCGGTGTGACCACGAACTGCGCGCCGGCGGCGACGACGTCCGCGACGTCGGCCGGGGTGAGCACCGTCCCGGCGCCGACCACCGACCCGGGCGGGGCGGTCGCCCGGATCACCGCGATGGCGTCGAGGGCGCCCGGCGTGGTCAGGGCCACCTCCACCACCCGTACGCCCTCGGCCAGCAGGGCGGTGCCGGTGGCGATGGCGGCGGCGGTGTCGGTGCCGCGAATGACCGCCAGCAGGCGGGTCGCGGCGAGTTCGGCGGTGAGGTCGAGGGTCATCGTCACCATTCCGCGTAGGAGCCGTCGAGGTGCCGGAACATCGGGGTGCGCCAGGCGTGACCGCGCTTGTCCGCGACGCGGACCGCCGCCTCGTCGACCTCGATGCCCAGGCCGGGCGCGGTGAGCCGCTCGACGTACCCGTCGACGAAGGTCAGTGGGGTCTTGTCGAGGCAGTAGTCGAGCACCTCGGCGCCGAGGTTGTAGTGGATGCCGATGCTCTGCTCCTGAATCAGGTAGTTCGGCGTGGCGAAGCCGACCTGGAGGCAGGCCGCGAGGGCGATCGGCCCGAGCGGGCAGTGCGGGGCGAGCTGCACGTCGTACACCTCGGCGAGCGACGCGATCTTGCGTACCTCGGTGATGCCGCCGGCGTGCGAGAGGTCCGGCTGCGCGACCGCGATGCCGGCCTGGAACACTGGCAGGAACTCCTGCCGGCTGTAGAGCCGTTCCCCCGTGGACACCGGCGTGGTGGTCGACCGGACGAAATCGCCGATCAGGTGGGAGTTCTCCGGGACGACCGGCTCCTCCAGGAACAACGGCCGGTACGGCTCCAGCAGCGGCGCCACCCGACGGGCGTTGGCCAGGGTGAAGCGGCCGTGGAAGTCGACGGCCACGTCGCGGTCGTCGCCGAGCACCTCGCGGGCCGCGGCCACCCGGGCGATCACGCCGTCGAGCTCGGCCACCGAGGCGATCGGGCTCATCCGGCCGGAGGCGTTCATCTTGACCGCGGTCAACCCCGCCTCGACCTGGGCGGCGATGTGGTCGCGGACCTCACTGGGCTCGTCGCCGCCGACCCAGCCGTACACCCGGATCCGGTCCCGGACCGGACCGCCGAGCAGCTGGTGCACGGGGGCGCCGAAGTGCTTACCGGCGATGTCCCACAGCGCTTGGTCGAGGCCGGACACAGCGCTGGCCAGGATCGGGCCACCCCGGTAGAACGAGCCCTTCGTCATGACCTGCCAGTGGTCCTCGATCCGCAGCGCGTCGCGGCCGATCAGCAGCTCGCCGAGCTGCTCGACGGCGGCCTGAACGGTCTCGGATCGCCCTTCGCAGGTGGCCTCGCCCCAGCCGACGATCCCGCTCTCCGTCTCGACGCGGACGAAGAGCCACCGGGGGGCGACGAGGAAGGTCTCGATGCGGGTGACTGTCGTCATGGTGGCTCAGCCCTTCGTTGCGCCGGCGGTGAGCCCGGAGACCACGTACTTCTGCACGAACAGGGCGATCAGCATGATCGGCAGGGTGACCACGGTGGCCGCGGCCATCAGCCCGCCCCAGTCGATGCTGGCGTAGCCGACGAAGTCGAAGATCGCCACGGGCAGCGTCTTGGTGTCGGCGCCGGAGAGCACCAGTGCGAACAGGAAGTTGTTCCAGGAGAAGATGAAAGACAGGATTCCGGCGGTGGCGATCCCCGGCACGGACAGCGGCAGGGTGATCCGGCGAAACGCGCCGATGTGGGTCAGCCCGTCGACCAGCGCAGCCTCCTCGAGCTCCTCCGGCAGGCTGTCGAAGTAGCCCATCATGATGTAGACCACCAGCGGCAGCGAGACGAACATGTGGCTGAGGATCAGGACGCCGAAGCCGCCGACCATCTTCAGGTTGGAGAAGACGTAGTACCAGGGCACCAGCAGCGAGACGCCGGGGATGACCCGGGCCATCAGCACCACCAGCGCGGATTTCCTCATGTTGAACCGGCTCATCGAGTACGCGGCCGGCACGCCGAGGATCAGCGACGCCACGGTCGCGGCGAAGGCCACCCAGAGGCTGTTGCCGATGAACTGGGTGTAGTTCGCCTGCTTGAGCACGTTGGCGTAGTTGTCCACGGTGGGCGAGAAGACCAGCGCCTTGCCGGTGTCGTAGATGTCGACGTTGGTCTTGAACGAAGCCGCGATCATCCAGAGCAGCGGCGCGAGCAGCGACAGCACCACGACGGCGAGCGCCACCACCCGGAACACCCGGTACGCGGGACGGGGCTTCATCGCTGTGACTCCTTGCGCCGGGCGGTCAGGGCCCACATCGACCCGATGATGATCAGGAAGAAGATGATGAGGACAGTCGAGGAGACGCCGTACTCGTTGTAGTCGAAGCTGAGGCCGTAGGCGTAGACGTTGAGGGTCTCCACCTCGTGGAACGAACCGCCGCCGCGGCCCTTGGTGGCGTAGAGGATGTCGAAGGTCTTCAGCGCGTCGATGCCGCGCAGCAGGATTGCCACGATCACCGTGGGCATCAGCAGCGGCAGGGTGACGTGCCGGAAGCGCTGCCAGGTGCTGGCGCCGTCGATGCGCGCTGCCTCCTGCGGCTCCTCCGACAGTGCGGTCAGCCCGGCGAGCAGGATCAGCACTACCATCGGCGTCCACTGCCAGACGTCGATGAAGATGGTGGTGGGCAGCGCCGAGTGCTGGCCGGCGAGCCACGGCTGCGGTCCGATGCCGACCCAGCCGAGCAGCTGGTTGGCCAGGCCGATGTTCGGGTCGAAGATGAGCCGCCACATCATGCCGACAGCGACCGGGGTGGCGACCAGCGGCATCAGGATGGCCACCCGGAGCCACTTCTGCCCCTTGAACGGCCGCCACAGCAGCAGCGCGATCGCCATCCCGAGGGCCACCTCGAAGAGCAGCGCGACGACGGTGAACGCAGCGGTCCGTCCGACGGCGGGCCAGAACCGGTCGGTGTCCGACAGCACGTCGATGTAGTTCCGGACGCCGACGAACTCGCTCTCGGCGCGGACGGAGCCCTCGGCGTCGGTGAGGCTGAGGTAGCCGGTCCAGGCCAGCGGGAAGACGATCAGCACGGCGACGAAGGCCATCGCCGGGGCCGCGAAGAGCCACTTGCGGTGGTCGTTGGCCCAGCGCGCCCAGCCGGGCGTGTCGGGCGTGGCCGAGACGCCGCCGGGCGCTCGGGCGGGGGTGGTGACTGTTGCCATGGGATCTCCGGGGGTGGGCGGGCCGGCGGGGAGACGTGGGTGGTGGGACCGGCCGGCCCCACCACCCACGCGCGGCTTACTTGGCCTCGTCGTCCAGGAACTTCTGGAAGGCGGTGTTCGCCGTGTCGGCCGAGGCCGCGGCGTCCTTGCCGGCGATCGCGTCGACGATCGGCTGGCCGACGATCTCGCGGGCCTGGGCGACCTTCACGACCAGCGGCCGGTCGTGGCCCACGCCGTCCTTGGTGCTGGCGGCGATGGCCTCGACCAGGTCCTTCGGGTAGGTCGCGGTGCCCTCCGGGTTGGCCCAGACGGAGGTACGGGCACTCGGCACGCCGGACTTCTGCTGGGCGAGCGTCTGCTGCTTGCCGGTCGCCCACTCGATGAACTTCCAGGCGTTGCTCTTGTTCTCCGAGCTGTCGTTGATGCCCAGCGCCCAGGAGGGGATGTTGTACGGCTTCGAGCCGGCCGGGCCGGCGGGGAACGGCGCGAAGCCGACGGTGTCGGCCACCTTGGACTTGGCCGGGTCGGTGGCGTTCTTGTAGAGCGAGTTGGCCTCGGTGTAGAAGGCAGCCTTGCCCTGGGTGAAGATGGCCATCGCCTCGGGCCAGCTCATGTCGGTGCTGACATTCGCCGGGCCGTGCTCGGAGATGAGCCCGCCGTAGTAGGCGTACGCCTGCTTGGCGGCGTCGCTGTTGACGGTGGCCTTGCCGCTGCCGTCGACGAAGTCGCCGCCGAAGCTGTACAGGAAGCTGGAGAACTGGGTGACGGCCGGCGACTTGCCGGTCCGGGCGACGAAGCCGGCGACCCCCGGCTGGGCGGCCTTGACCTTGGCGGCGGCGGCCTTGAGCTCGTCGAGCGTCTTCGGCGGGGCGCTCAGGCCGGCCTTGGCGAGCAGGTCCTTGCGGTAGTAGAGGACCTCCTGCTCGGTGATGATCGGGACGCCGACCGGCTTGCCCTCGTACGAGGTGGCCTCCACCGGGCCGGCCTGGAAGTCGGCGAAGTCCCAGTCCTTGTTGGACTTCACGTGGTCCGACAGGTCGGCGAGGTACTTGTTCTTAGCGAACAGCCTCCCCTCCTGCAGGGGGCGGTACATCATCACGTCGATGTCGGACGAGCCGGCGTTCAGCTTGACGTTGTACTGGTCGGAGAGCTGGTCCTCGCCGAGCTGCGTGATCTCGACCTTGAGCCCGGTCTGCTTCTCGAACTCGGGCAGGGCCTGCTTGATGTTCTCCGTCCAGACGTGGTTCGCCAGGGTCACCCGGACCGTCTTGGACGCGCCGCTGTCGTCGCCACCGCCGCCGCAGGCGGCCAGGCCCATGGCGGCAACCACAGCCAGAGAAGTACCGAATATCGATCGACGCCGCACGTCCATCTCTCCTTCTGTCGTGGCCGCCGCCCAGCGGGAGGAGCGCCACACCGTTGTAACGTCCGCTTAACGAGGGGATGCTAGGCCGAAAAAGCCGACTTATTCAAGGGATGATCTTCAACTGATATGCTCCGAGCCGTGGACAAGTCCTCTTCAGGGGTCGCACCCGCCCAGCCCGCCCCTGCCGAGGCCGGGCTGCATGCCCGTGTTCTCGACCACCTCGGCACCGCCATCTGCGGCGGCGAGGTGGCTGCCGGCTCCGTCCTCAACATCGACGACCTGGTCGAGCGGTACGCGGTCTCCCGCTCGGTGATCCGCGAGGTGCTGCGGGTGCTGGCGTCCATGGGATTCATCGAGACCCGGCGCCGGGTCGGCGTGCTGATCCAACCAGCCGAGGCGTGGAACGTCTTCGATCCACAAGTGATCCGCTGGCGGCTCGCCTCCGCCGGCCGGATGGGGCAGCTCCGCTCGATCACCGAGCTGCGGACCGCGGTCGAGCCGCACGCCGCATGGCTGGCCGCCCGCCGGGTCGACCACGACGAGGCGAGCGATCTGGTCGGGCTCGCCGCCAAGATGTGGGCCGCCGGGAAGGCCGGCGACGAGGAACGCTTCCTCAGCCTGGACATCGAGTTCCACCGGCGGGTGCTCGCCGCGTCCGGCAACGAGATGTTCGGAAAGCTCCAGGAACTGGTCGCCGAGGTGCTCACCGGCCGGCATCACTACAACCTGATGCCGCACTACCCCGACGAGCAGGCCCTGCAACTGCACGCCGACGTCGCCCAGGCGATCCAGCGACGGGACGGCGAGCGGGCCAGGGAGGCCATGGTGCGGATCATGGAGCAGGCGTTCGACGAGATGAAGTCGATGTGGGACCAGACGGGCGAGCCCGGCCGGTGAACTGACCTCCGCCACTGGTTGCCGAGCGTTCCTAGATTCTGTGGAAGCTGCGCACGGACGCGCCCTGGCGTGACCTGCCGGAACGCTTTGGGCCGTGGAAGACCTGCCACGAGCGGCTGCGCCGTTGGACGGCCGATGGAACGTGGGATCGGATCCTGGCTGCGGCACAGGTCCACGACGACGGCTGCGGTTGTTGACCTCTTCGATCCGCCGAAGATGTCACCGAGCAGAGAGCCCTGCTCTTTCCAGCGCTGGTGAACCGCCCCGGATTTTGTAGAGACTTTGATGTTCCCCGGGTTCGGTGGAGTCGGGTTGGTTGACTCGTCAGGCTCGTCGCTCGTTGAGGAGAGACGTGCCGAGAAGATATCCGCCCGAGTTTCGTCGCAAGGTCCTCGATCTGCTCAAGGCCGGCCGATCGGTCGCGGAGTTGGTCCGGGACTTGGAGATCAGCGATCAGACGATCTACAACTGGCGCCGCCAAGACCTGATCGACACCGGCCAGGTTCCAGGTGTCACCTCCACCGACCAGGCAGAGCTGGTCGCGGCTCGACGGCGTATCACCGAGCTGGAGACCGAACTGGCGGCGCATCGCCGCGCGGCCGAACTGCTCAAGGGGGTGGTGCCCCCAAAAGACCGGTACGCGGTCATCCAACGGATGGCCGCTGAGGGGTCGCCCGTCGACGTCTGCTGCCGCGTACTCGACGTCTCAGCGTCCGGGTACTACGCCTGGCGCAACCGACCGCTCTCGCAGCGGGCGCTGCGCCACGCTTGGCTGACCGAGCAGATCCGCGCGGTGCATCTGGCGTCGCGAGGCACGTACGGTTCCCGGCGAGTGCACGCCGAATTGCGGCTGGGCCGCGGCCTCGTCGTGGGCTATCACGCGGTGGAGATGCTGATGCGCCGTGCCGGCATCCGCGGTCTGCCTGGTAGTCGCCGGCCCCGGCCGAAGCACCAGACCCCCACGGCCAGCGACCTGGTCAACCACGACTTCACCCGATCGGCGCCGAACCAGCTGTGGGTCACCGACATCACCGAGCACCCGACCCGCGAGGGCAAGGTGTACTGCGCGGTCGAGCTGGACACCTTCTCCCGCAGAGTGGTCGGCTGGTCCATCGACGCCACCCAGACGGCCACGCTGGTCACCAACGCCCTGAGCATGGCCATCAGCAACCGCCAACCCACCGGGACCGTGATCCACTCCGATCACGGCGTGCAATTCAGCTCATGGGCCTTCACCCGCCGAGTTCAGGAAGCCGGCCTGGCGCCGTCGATGGGATCGATCGGTGACTGTTACGACAACGGCATGATCGAGTCGTTCTGGGGCCGCATGCAGACCGAACTGCTCAACCGCCGGCGCTGGCGCACCCGCATCGAACTGGCCAACGCGATCTTCGAGTACCTGGAGATCTTCCACAACCGGCAACGCCGCCACAGTTCGCTGGGCATGCTCACCCCGGTCGAGTATGAAAGGCTCCGCCCGATCGCCCTATCCGTTGCCTGACGCCAACCAACAGGGCTCCGCGAAACCCAGGGAACATCAGGTCCGATCCGACAGCCGGCGCGGACCGACGAGGCGGTCGGATCCATAGGGCCTGCGGCTTGACCACTTCGGTGCTTCTGGGAGGTCACGCCGGACCGCTCGCCCACATCACCAAGGTCAAAGCCCTCGGCCCTGTCCAACGTCGGTGAGCACTTCGGGCGCGGTGACCACTTCGCCAACCCGCACCCAATCTGCTCCCACTTGCAGGGCATGGCCATCTAGCAGCTCCTTACCGCCGCGGCCTGTGCATACACCGTTGCCAGGGGACATAGAGCGCTGTCGACCGCTGCGCAAAACCGCGGAGCACTCCGCGGTGAATTCCTGCTCCCCCAATCTCGGCACGAGACCGCCGGCGGCTGGCCGGAGGTAACGGTGCTGCCGCGCGGGCCGTGCCCGTGTGGTTGCCGGACGTCTGGTGTCGCACCCTCAGCTGCGACGTGGTCGCTGCCTCGGCGTCACCGCAACCCCGAGCTCCCAAACCGCTCCCTCCGGGCCTCCGTCAGCCAGTACCCAAGCTGACCGCGGGCGAGTCCAGCGATGGCTGCACGGGGCCTCATGGCGACCTGCTCAAGTCACTGCCTTTAAGAGCCGCGCGACCTGCGGCAGACCCTCGCACGTGATCAACGCCCTCTGCGGTTGACCCGGACGCCCGCAGCAACACAATCCGCAGCCCGAGTCACCCCAGCCCATCGCGGGAGACCGTCAACACGCGGTCGAAGTCGATCACTGGGCAACTCTGGACCGAGACAAAGAAGGGTGTGTAGCGTGTACCCATGACCCAGCCTGATCTTAGGTACCTCATGGACCTCCTCACCCCACGCCACGCCGCGACGGTCGACGACCCGGCCGAACGGAACCGCCTTGCCGGCCTGGTCGACACCGGCACAGCCGAATACATCGCCGGCTTCATCTCTCAAGCCGGCCGGGTGCTCGGTGAAGCGGTGAAATCGGGTGAGACCGTCCTATACGAGAGCGACATCACGCTGGACACTGACGGTGACTGGGAGCCCGGAACCCCGTCCCGAATGTGGATGGTGACATCGGGCACTCGTCGGGAGGACGTATTCGACGACGCCGCCCGCGTCTTCCTGGCTCAAAGCCTGCGCGCTGGGGCCGCCAGTCAGTTTTGTGGATGGCGGGACCGGGTTGTGGCAATCGTGCCCGAGGAAGTCGGCCCCAAGGAGTCGAAGATCATTCGTACCCTGGCTGGCGGGGGTATCGAGGTCTTGCACACGTACAACGTTCTTGATGCGTACGGCACCTACGCCCGATGGGTCACCGACCTTGCCCTGGAGTATGGAAGCGGTGACGAGGCAATTGCTTCCGACACACCCCGACCGCCCGGCATCGCGCGATCGGTCGTGAGCGCATGGCTGATGCGCGAGGCGGGCGAGGCACAGCTCCAGCAAGCCCGCCACTCCCTGAAGTTCGGCTTAGCGGGGTACGCGCGGATGCCGAGTGAGGAGTTGCCGATCGCCGAACTCGCCCGTTCCCTCTACACCGACCGCGCGAACTTGACGAAGGTCATTAAGGCGGCCGAAAAAGATGCCAGGATCACCGGGATCCTCGACGCGATCGCGTCCGGGGACACCGACCGGATCATGACGACCCTTCGCAACGGGTAGAACGGCTGGGCCTCCGCCTACCTCGGATGGTAGCCCGAGCCGGAAAGCCGCCATGGGCGGACCTGTGTGGAGCGGCCACAGCCGTCGTGTACATGGCGGTCGAGCTGCTAACGGCCGTGCCCGCGCTCGACCAGGCACCGTCGCGCCGACGGCCGGACTGGCCGTCGATGCTGTAGGTGCACGATTTGGGAGGTCGCGCGATTTGGTGGCTGGGATAGGGCCGGTGCGTCGTGGCATCTCTAAGCGCAACGGAGATGGCGCGCTTCGCGGCCGACTACTGCGACCTCGTCTCCCGCCTACCGCCTGCTGCGATGCGGCTCAGCGGCGGGCGCCGGAGAGTCGGCACAAGCTGCTAGGCCTTCCCGATGCCCGGGCCGCTACAACCTCGCCGTCCGCGACCTCGTACGGCTCGCCACCCGGATTTGGCCGCTGCGCCCAGATTCACGTACGAGCTTCCTCGAAGGCTACGGCGAGCTCACAGCCACCGACCAGGCTGCAATACGCCATTGGGTCCACATCGACGTCCTAACGAAGCTGCCACTGCAGCACGACTTATTTCGGGGCCCCCGCGTGTCGGTCTAGAGCAGCTGAGTTGTTTCCGCCTGGCACCAGCCGTGTTGGTGATCGACTTCCAACCGGTGACACGAGCCGGACGGTTGCCATGCCGGCTTGCCGTCGGCCCGCCAAGGAACTGCCTGCTCCCAATCTGCTCCAACTTAAGGGGCAACAGCGGGGAAGCCCGTTACCGGTGATTCCGGTGACGGGGTTCCTACCTGCACATATTCATGGTGGGCGATGCTTGGATCGAACCAGTGACCTCTTCGGTGTGAAGAAGGTGCTCTTCAAAGCAATGCTGGTCCATCCGGACGCGCAGCAAGCAGCGCCATCACGCGCTTGCCCATCTCAAAGGCTGCCAACCGACCTGACAACCGCAGAGACGTAACGCCCGCACTGCTCAACGAGCGGCCGGTGCCTGACGGCACCGGCCGCTTCTTCATGCCCGCCGGAGCAACCGGCACACGACCAAGCCCGAAGGACATCTCCCATGACAACCCACCCATCCGCCACCGCGCGAGTTACCGGCGTATCGAGCTACAACGCCACGATCCCGCCGACCCATGAAGCCGATGCTGGCATCGCCCTACACTC
This sequence comes from Micromonospora sp. GCM10011542, assembly GCF_042650685.1. NCBI lineage: Bacteria > Bacillati > Actinomycetota > Actinomycetes > Micromonosporales > Micromonosporaceae > Micromonospora > Micromonospora sp. GCM10011542. The sequence goes on along the minus strand of NZ_JBHSBO010000040.1, from coordinate 42,202 downwards.
CGCCCCCTCTCACATCACGGGGACGGAGGCCAAGGAGCGAACGATGCACGCCCACCGCCGCGTGTTCCGGCCGGGGCGACCGCCGGACGGAGGCGCATGACGCGGCCGCCCGACGACAGTTTCTACAACGCAAGGAGCCCTCTTCGATCGGGCCATCCGACGAGCGACTTGACCAGCACAGCGAAGACAGCGGTTCAGGGACGGTCGAGACCGCCGACGGCCGCGCAACGTCCGGAGTCACGAGCGTGGCGGCGCCCGGTCAGCCACCCGAGCTGCACCCCGGCGCTGCGGCCGCCCTACTGAAGCTACTCAGACACGTGAACGACAGCCGCACGGACAACTCGAACCAGGAGAACCAATGATCACCCCTCAACCGAAACCCTTCGCCTTCTACGGCCGTGTGTCGACAGAGGATAATCAGGACCCCGAATCGTCCCGGAGCTGGCAACTCACCCGGGCAACCACACTCATTCAGCCCCACGGTGGACGGGTCGTCACGGAGTACTTCGACGTCGGCCAGAGCCGCTCCCTCCCCTGGCAACGCAGGGTCCAGGCCAGCCTCCTTCTCGCGGCGCCGCGCGATCCACGGCGCGGGTTCTCCGCCGTCGTGATCGGCGAACCCCACCGCGCCTTTTATGGCAACCAGTTCGGCCTCACGGTGCCGCTGTTCGCCCACTACGGCGTCGAACTCTGGGTTCCCGAGATCGGCGGCCCCATCGACCCCGACAACGAGGCACACGAACTGGTCATGTCCGTCTTCGGCGGCATGAGCAAGGGCGAACGCAACCGGATCAAGCTCCGCGTCGCACCGCCATGGCCGCCCAGACCCTCCTCAAGGGCCGCTACCTCGGCAGACGCCCGCCCTACGGCTACACACTCCGCGACCTCGGACCCCACCCCAACCCCGCCAAGGCCGCCGACGGCAAACGCCTCAAGGGCCTCACTCCGGACGAGCAGACCGCGCCGATCGTTCGGCAGTTCCTCGCCGGTATCGGCCTGTTCGCCATCGCCGAGGGACTCACCGCCAATCACGTGCCCTGCCCATCAGCCCACGACCGCGCCCGCAACCGCCACCGCAGCGGCATCGCCTGGTCCAAGAGCGCCGTCCGCGTCATCCTCACCAACCCCGCTACATCGGTCGGCAGGTCTGGAACAAGCAACGCACCGACGAGGTGCTACTCGACGTCGACGACGTGGCAATGGGCCACACCGGCGTCATGCGCTGAAACCCCCGCGACAAGTGGGTGGTCTCCAAGGAGATCATCCACGAACCACTCATCGACGACGCGACCTTCGAGCAGGCCCAAGCGATACTGCGGCGTCGCGGACGGGGAACCGGCGGACAACACGTCCGGCAACGCACCCGCAACCCGTACGTCTTCCGGGGCCTCATCTACTGCGCCGCCTGCGACCGACGCATGCAGGGCCAGTACAACCACGGCGACGCCTACTACCGCTGCCGCTTCCCACAGGATTAGCCCTCGCCAACCAGGTCCCACACCCCCGCAACGTGTACCTGCGCGAGACGCCCTCACCGACCCGCTCGACACGTGGCTGGCCTCCGCCTTCGCGCCCCACCGCATCGAACAAACGATCGCCGCGATGACCGACGCCCAACCCCTAGATTATCCGCCCCCAACGGGCACAGCAGCCCAGACAATCATCACCGAGTGCGACACCAAGTTGGAGCGCTACCGCGCCGCCCTCGACGCTGGCGCCGACCCAGCGGTGGTCACCGGCTGGATCGCGCAGACCCAGGCCGATCGTCCTCTTGCGGAAGCAGATCCACGCACGATCGCGGGCACCACCCCGCGCCGGATGAGCCGAGCCGAAATCACGGCCCTAGTGACCGCGCTCAGCGACATCACCACCGTGCTCCGCGACGCCGACCCAGCCGACAATGCCGAGGTCTACCGACAACTCGGCCTCCGGCTGAATTACCAGCCTGAAACGCAAACGGTGCGCGCTGAAGTGGATCTCAGCGCGCACCGTAGGGCAATGGGTTGTGTCCGAGGGGGGACTTGAACCCCCACGTCCAGCATCCATGCACCAAATAGGTGCCCATGCACTTAGCCTAGCAGCCACGAGGGCCGCCGACACGCCACGAATCAGGCCTGCTCACCTGCCCGGCATGCACGTAGGCGGCAGATAACACCACTTGCAGATGCAACGGCACTCTGCCGCCGCAAGCTCGGAGCAGCGAGCAGGCTATCGTGGGTTCGCTCGATGTCCGGTTGGTCGTCGCTCGATTCCGTGGCGGAGCAGTGCGCTCTTCACCGTGCCGGCGGCAACACCGTAGCGTCTGCCAAGTTCGACAAGTCCGGCGGCCGCATACTCGGCAGCCAACTGCTCCTTGGTGAGCGACCAGACCTTGAGAGTATGACCTCGGCGGCCTGCACCACGAAGATCGACGCCCGCAGCAGCGAGTGCGTCCCGCACATGCTGCTCGCCGACGTCGTAATGTGCTGCGAGTTCTGGCACCGACTTTCCTAGTTCATACGCATGCGAAAGTTCTGACGCTGGTAGGCGGTCGGCAGAGCGGTCACGGGCCCGCTCTGGAGTACCAGCCTTTATGAGTAGCTCGCGGACTCTGGCCGGGGTCAGATGCAGACGCAACGCAATGCTGACAGCGGACAGCCCGTCCTGACGCAGCTTCCCGACCTCCTTCATGGTGCGCTGCTCCGGGTCCCCGCTCTCGGCATCCAGGGATCCCGAGGTGTAAGTCGCGGTCGTCCTGCCTGTGACCGCACGCCTCGCCAACGAGTCCCGTTCGCATCGGCTCGCCTGCAGTGTCCGAGCGTCGACTGCGACGCCATTGACTGCGAGCCAGCGGGCTGCGCTCAGCAGCTGGACGTCAACCAGCTGGACCGTGCACGGCTGCACCGACTTGACCTTGTCCACCGGGCTCTTGCGATAGGTCGTCATTCCCTCGGTCAGGCGTTCATACTTAGCTGCCTTGGCCGTGTCCACAAAACCTGCAATGCGGGTGAGCCGCCGCGCATCAGAGCTACCGACTAGAAGCCGCGACCATCCTTGCGTGTCATAGAGGCGTAGACCCCCATGCCCGTCGGGCATCAGCCTGGCACCCGCCGCTCGACCGGCGTGTACCGTCGATCGGATACCGAGCCAGCCGAGCATGCGTTGCACACGGTGCAGCAGGTCGGTGTTAGCTTGGCTGAGGCGGATCGTGACACCTTTCGCCGCCTTGCCCTCAACGTGCCCATCGGTGTCCAGCAGCCCCGAGATGACGCCGCAGATGAAGTTTGAGCTGCCGCGCTCAATCTGGTCGTTGACAGTCTTGCAGCCGGGGAACAGTCCCCACTCCGTCATGAGCTCGAGGAGTGACACGCCGCTCATCTGCTGCTTGCCGTGCCGCTCGATCTTTCTGAACCCTGCCCAGTCCGCGCGGTGCGGAAGGTGTGAGGCGGCTGCGGTAAGCCTTTGGCGCACTGCTTCTACCCCGGGCGCCTCCCACACATCCAGGTGCACGGTGGTGCCCGAAAAGTGACCATCTCCGATAAAGTGGCCTACCAAATAGCCTTCATCGCTGTTGCCGCGCCCGCGCCATTGCCACCCAGGCAATGCCAAGCCGACCTCTGATTTGGCCTCCAACGCGTGCACGGGTGTGGACTCCTCTGTGCACCTCAGCGAACGCAGAGCGCGCTGAGCAGGAACTCGGCCGTTCACTCGCCTGGCAGGTGCAGGTGCGGGTTGCACCACCGGCCCATCGGCAAGACCTACATCTACTGATGTCGTTATGGAGAGCCCGGATGCCAGCGTAACCCGCCGGGCCGGACCAACCCGCGGAGTACCAACGCGAACCTCGACGGGGTCTCCGCCAGCAGAAGCGACGACACCAAATGAGCCGGCGAGCTCGATGAGGGTACGGGGGCCCTCATCCGTCACCAGCCAGGCCGAAGCGTCCAGCCCTCTCCAACTGGTCCCTGTGTGCGCATCGTTCACGGTCGGGACCTTATTGGCGAGGACCGACAACCTTGCCATCGAGAACGGGCCGCTAGCGCGGCGTGGACTATCGGGACCGATTGGGACGCCTCGGTCCGGCATTTCTTGCTGTCGGCGACGGCACCAAGGGATGCGGCTCGTTTGTCAGAGCCATGAGAGCTTGAGCGACTTCGTAGACGTCAGCACGCACATAAGTACTGGTGGTGCCTGCGTCAGACCTGCCGTTGTGGCCTGCAAAGGCTCGGGCTACGGCATATCCGAAGTTGCGCTCCACCCAGGTCAACGTCGTATGGCGTAGCCAGTGTGTGCTGACCTGCTGGGTTGCCACCCAGGGCAGGTGTCTACCCAGGCGCTGCCACAGGTGGTCGTGGCGCCGGCTGGTGATTGGCCGACCGTTCCGATACCTGAGCAGCCGATCGCCCGGGGCGCCGCCACCTCGGTCCTCGAAATGCTGCGTTAGCTGGCCCGCCAAGGTAGGAGATACAGGCTGCCAGCGCACGGTCTCGCCCTTCTCGTGCAGCCGAACCATGCACTGCTCCGTGTCCAGGTCCGCGCGGCGTAGGGCGAGGCCTCCGCCCCTTCTACACGCAGTCTCGATGTGAAGTCGCAATATCAGAGTGTCCAACTCGGGGTCGTTGCCGGTGGAAGCAGCGACCTCGTTGATCGAGGAGAGCTGCCCCTCGGACAGGGCCCGCCTCGTGCTGGCGAGCCGTCGAGGTTTCGGCACGCGCTTCGCCGGGTTGGCGGACTCGGTGATGAGGCCGTCGGCTTCGGCGTAGCTGAAGAGGCACCTGAGCGAGGAAATGAGGTGCTCCGCGGCCGTTCGACCACCGCGAGAGTTCCGCCGCACGACGAGCTGATCCTTCATCCGCTCGGCAAGCTGCCGGATCTCCAGCGGGGTCGGCTCGTTCAGGCGCCTGCTTCCCCACACTTCTCGCACCCTGTTCCAGTAGGTGCCGTAGACCCGCCCCGTGCCCGCCGTTACTGCCTCAGACACGCGGTCGATGTACTCGTCGAAAGTGGGAACGGCTCGCGGTGCGCTCGGTGCCGTCACGAGCTGCTCAGGCGTTACCCCTAACCGAGCCAGGAGGAGCCGCGCCGCTGCCAGTTCGTCGCCTCCGCCGAAGCCCGTGCCCATCACGCTGCCTCCTGCGCGCCGTACCGCGAGACCACTAGCTCCAGCGCGCTCATCGTGTACGCCATCACAAGGAGCGGTCCGGGTATGCCAATACCAGGAGACGATGGCCGGAGCCGACGCTGCGGCTTCGCCGTACCGAGGACGGCAGTACCAGGTAGCCCTGCTGGTTGATCGTCCATCGTCCACGAGGTTGCGCGGTCACCGTGATCGCGTTGTCCCCACCGGTGATATCGACCGAGCGGCCGGCGAACCACCCCAGAGCTTGTAGCGGTCTACGGTCGGTCAAGCGACCGTTTGCATCGACTGATGTGACTACGCATTGCGCCGCCTGGGGTTTGAGGTCCCGGGCAAAACGTGGCAGCGGCAAGCCGCGGGCGAGAGGGGTGTAGTGGTCATGGGGAACGGCTCCCAGGTGAACGTCTTCGAGTGCCCTGCTTGCCGATCCCGCCATAACGCCCTCTTCCCGAAGCATGCGACCATCTCCGTCAACCGTTTTCGGTCAGGCGCCGCTCCTCGGCCTTCCCCATGCCCTGGCATCGGTACTCGCCCGGTGTCAGCCCCGAGCATCCCGACTGTCAGCTACCGTGCCGCTACCTCTGGAGGCCGCTCCGTTCGTGGAAGCGGTAACGCACCGCTCACCAAAGTCGTTACCGTCCTGTCTGCCGTCGACCCGCCCATTGGGGAGCGGGCCGGCGGCCGGCCCGCCACGGCCCGCGGACCTCTACGCTCCATCCGTACGCTGGCGGGCCGGGCGGTGGTCTGCTCGGCTTGCCCGGGTCGATGGCTGACAGGACGAACCGACCGCCACCAGAGACGGAGCTCGCTGCCGCAGACGGTCCCGGGCGTCCTGGAGCCGGAGCGCCTCCGCCGGAGGCGCCCTAGCCGCAACCCGCCGCAGCCGCGCAACTCGCTCGCGCAGGCGCGGTTCCCCTGCGTCGCGCCCAGCCATCTCCGTCATCGCTTTAGCCGGCGCAGCTGCTGGGCGTGCCCCACGTGGCCCGGGGGCGCACAGCGCCGCCGCACCCCCACGTGCGTGGAGGGGACGGTGAGGGTGGCGAGGAACGTCGCCGCGGCGGAGGAGCACCCCCACCTGCGTGGGGAGGACATAGTCTTCAACTCCTCCGGACCGGCGGGCAGCGGAGCACCCCCACGTGCGTGGGGAGGACATCAGACCAGCGTTCCGGGCGCGGGTGAGCACCGGAGCACCCCCACGTGCGTGGGGAGGACCCAGTGCGGTACCAGCGCCGGCCCTGCGGGTCCGGAGCACCCCCACGTGCGTGGGGAGGACAGGGCGCCGAGATCCTCGCCGTGCGGGCACGGCGGAGCACCCCCACGTGCGTGGGGAGGACCAAGGGCGGCGACGGCGCCGTCTTCGTGATCACGGAGCACCCCCACGTGCGTGGGGAGGACGAGGGCTACGCCGGCGCGCTGGAGCAGATGGGCGGAGCACCCCCACGTGCGTGGGGAGGACGCGACCAGTGCCTCGCCGCCGACGTGCCGTACCGGAGCACCCCCACGTGCGTGGGGAGGACTCCGCGCCCTGGGGCTACTCAACAACAAGCACAGGAGCACCCCCACGTGCGTGGGGAGGACACCGCCGGCCCGTTCGCCGTGTCCTCCACCAACGGAGCACCCCCACGTGCGTGGGGAGGACTTCGGCTGGACGACCACCTGCCGGTCGAGGGCCGGAGCACCCCCACGTGCGTGGGGAGGACAACAGCTGTTGCAGGGTGCCCACGGCGGGGGCCGGAGCACCCCCACGTGCGTGGGGAGGACGCCTGCTCGGTGCGCAGCAGCGTGGCTGCGGCCGGAGCACCCCCACGTGCGCGGGGAGGACGTCGCCGGCGTGCTCTGCGCGCCCGGGGACGACGGAGCACCCCCACGTGCGTGGGGAGGACAGCCCGGCCTGCTCGAAGGCAGCGGCCAGCGGCGGAGCACCCCCACGTGCGTGGGGAGGACGCGGCCGGCGCGTACGTCCTGCTGGCCGGCGACGGAGCACCCCCACGTGCGTGGGGAGGACTTCGTCGACGGGCTCAACGTCGCCGGCCCGATCGGAGCACCCCCACGTGCGTGGGGAGGACAGGAGCCGCAGACACTCGTGGTCGGTGAGCTTCGGAGCACCCCCACGTGCGTGGGGAGGACATCCGGTACCGCTCCGGCAGCATCATCTGCGACGGAGCACCCCCACGTGCGTGGGGAGGACTGGCCCACCAGCGGCGGAACGTAGGTGCTCAGCGGAGCACCCCCACGTGCGTGGGGAGGACTGGCCCACCAGCGGCGGAACGTAGGTGCTCAGCGGAGCACCCCCACGTGCGTGGGGAGGACGCCGGCCGGTACGCCGCCCTGCTGGGCGACGACGGAGCACCCCCACGTGCGTGGGGAGGACGCCCATGTCGTCGGCGTCGGTCTTCTCGTGGTGGGAGCACCCCCACGTGCGTGGGGAGGACGGCAACACGATTTCGGGAAGTTGCGGGGAATCCGGAGCACCCCCACGTGCGTGGGGAGGACGAGGGGAGGGTCGACTGTTGGCAACGTGCCACCGGAGCACCCCCACGTGCGTGGGGAGGACGTGCACGCCGACGGGGAGCTGGTGCGCTACCGCGGAGCACCCCCACGTGCGTGGGGAGGACGGCGGCAGCAGGTACGCCGGTCACGATTTCCACGGAGCACCCCCACGTGCGTGGGGAGGACATCTTCGGGTCTAGGTCAACCTGACGCGGCCGCGGAGCACCCCCACGTGCGTGGGGAGGACAGCTGCGCCAGCGGCAGCGACGCAGCGCACTCCGGAGCACCCCCACGTGCGTGGGGAGGACGTCCACGCGCTCACGCATCCCCGTTCACCTCCGGAGCACCCCCACGTGCGTGGGGAGGACTCTACGTCTGACCTGGAGGCTGCCCCGTGGCGCGGAGCACCCCCACGTGCGTGGGGAGGACTCCGGGGTGCGGTCGATGTCCAGCGGCATCCACGGAGCACCCCCACGTGCGTGGGGAGGACGACGCGATCCCGGCGGCCATCCGCCCGCCGAACGGAGCACCCCCACGTGCGTGGGGAGGACGGCTTGCGGGTGGCGGTGCGGCTCGGCGTCGGCGGAGCACCCCCACGTGCGTGGGGAGGACCCAGTCGCGGATGGACTCAGAGTCCGGCCGGACGGAGCACCCCCACGTGCGTGGGGAGGACCCGTCCACGTACCACGCCTCAATGGCCTGGTCCGGAGCACCCCCACGTGCGTGGGGAGGACTCCGCCGAGGTCGAAGAGAAGGACACGACCAACGGAGCACCCCCACGTGCGTGGGAAGGACGGCGGCGCCGCGTTCGCCGCCTACGACGACGGCGGAGCACCCCCACGTGCGTGGGGAGGACACTTCGCGACCTGCGGTTTTACCAGCCCTCTGGCCAGATGGTCTCGGGGGTGGGGGCGGCAGCGTCTGGGTGTTCCATGGGGCTCATTGCCACCAGGGTGAGGCCGTCGAAGTCGATCGGGCGGCGTCTGCGTTCCCCTGCGGTCCGTAGAGAGAAGCCTTGCTCGGTGTCGTCTGGGTGGATGAGGACGGCGGCACCGTCACCGACGACCGCGCTCGCGGCGTTCCACAGTTCGTCGCGGACCTTGGCCGAGAGGGTGCCGACGAACATGCCGGGGGTGACTTCGATCATCCAGCGGCTGAGTGCGCCTCTCAAGTGGTCGGGTACGGCGGTGGTGGCGAGGACGACCATGGAGGCCATGTCAGTCCCAAAGGTCTGTGCCGTAGTTGACACCGGACGGCATGGCGCCCACTTCCGGGTCCCAGAGGGAGGTGATCTCGGCTGCGGGCTGCCGCTGTTTGGGTGTGCTGTCGGGGTCGAGCAGGCTTTGGATGTCGGTGACGATTGTCGGCATCAGCTTCAGCAGCCGGAATTCGTCCCGTAGCTTGCGGCGTACGTCGCGTTCGGGTTGCGCGGAGGTGCTCATGGAGAAGGCGAGCGGCACGGTGACCTTTGCTTTGTAGAGGTCGGCGACGTCGTAGACGAAGGCGTGTTGGGTGCCGCTGTGTACGAAGCCGAGCGCCGGTGAGCAGCCCAGGGCGAGGATGACGGCGTGAACCACCCCGTACAGGCAGGTGCTGGCGGCTGACAGTGCCAGGTTGACGGGGTCCTGGGTGTCCCAGGCGTCGGGGTCGTAGTTGCGACGGAATTTGCCGGTTCGGTATTTCTGGGCGAGCAGCCGGTAGAGCGTCTTCATGCGTTGGCCCTCCATGCCGCGGAGCTGGGCCAGTGTGGTGCCTTCGGGTACGGACTCGCCGAAGCGGTGTTCGTACATGCGTACCGCCACCTGCAGTCGGCTGTTGTCGTCGGCCCGGCATCGGGCCTGCTTCTCAAGCCAGTTGGTGGTCAGGGAGGTGGGGGTTATGCCGGCGTAGCAGCGGACGACGCCGGAGCCGACGCAGATGACGGTGGTGCCGTGTCGGGCCAGGGTGGACAGGGCACGGTGAGTGATTGAGGTGCCGGGGCCGAGGAGAAGGCAGCTGACTGCGGCGGTGGGCAGGTAGACGCGTTCGGTTCCTTTCGGGGTGTCAACCTGGGCGAGGACGCCGGTGTCGTCTTGGACGATGCGGACGATGTCGACGTACAGGAAACTCAGCGAGTCCGCCACGCGCGGGAGCATGGCCAGGGTCGGTGCGGTGAGACGCCGTCGGGCGTTGGCGCTCACCGCATCGGAGCGAGGCTGAGCAGTCCGCAGCCGAACGAGCGTCCCCGGCCGATACCGGCCAGTACAGCGGCTCGGACCTGGTCGGCGTCGGAGATCACCGCATGACCTTCGAAGAGCGTGATGGCGTGGCGTACCGGGACGGCGCGACCACGTGCGGACGGTTGCGGCTGGGCAAGTAGCTGGCGTAGGTCGAGGCCGTGGGCATCGGCCTTTCGCTGCCACCACTGCTCGGCCTGCTGGCCAGACAACGCGACGATCTTGCCGGCGTTGTCGCCCTGCCAGGCTCGTTTGGAGGCGTTGGCGGCGATCCGGTAATGCACCGCCATGCCTATGGTGAGCGTCTTGAGCAGCGGGCTGACATCGCGGGTGTCGATGGTGCCGTAACCGTCGGGCAGCCGGGCCGGATCCGGTGGCAGCGCGGTCTGGACCAGCAGCACCGGACCGGCGGTGGTGTGGTCGAGCCGAAAGAGCACACCCGCGTGCTGTCGTGGCTGCTCGCCCAGATCATCAGGTACCAAGGACATCACCCTGCGGTGCACGGCGATGATGTCCCGTAGGTCCCGTCGTGCCGCCGGGTGGCGCAGATCGGGTGTGATTCGGGTCAGCCAGGCGGTCACGTTCGGGCTCCTCGCAGATGCTCTTCCAGTGCGTCCAGGTACGTCATGCCGATACCGGCGCACAGGTGGACCGGCAGGCTGCGGGTGGTGACGTGGACGTGACGGGTCAGATAGCGCCGCCGGCGCGGGTGTGGGTCCCCGGGCGCCGGTTCCATGTCCACGGGTACGTCATTGAGCGTCAGCCGGCTGGCGGCGCCGTCGCCACTCGGTTCTCCGGTTGCGAAGTCCACCGTGACGGTGTCTGATCCGTCAGCGGGTCGGCGTCGGTTGAGCGGCAGGTGTTCCAGCTGGGCGACGGCGTCGGTGATCGGGCCGGACAGCAGGAACGGATGCTCCACTGGGCAGGAGCGGCGTCCGAGGTACGGGCCCCAGACAGGCTTCGTCAGGGCCTCGTGCACCTGGCTTACAAGGCGGTCCGGGCCGGTGACCGCGACGGTGAACACGGCGTCGGCCAGGTAGAATCGACGCGAGACGATGGTGCCGGAGCCCGCCGGCCTCCGCTTGCCTTCGGCCGTCGGCACGGTCCGCTCCGGTGGCAGGCCACCGCCGACGGTGTGGAAGTCGTACATGACCGCCCCGGGCCGGTCGACGCGGACGGTGAACTGCAGTTCCGCGAGGTCTGCCAGCGGTTCGCCGCGGCGCCGGCCCTGGGCTGCGGCGATGATGCCGATCATCGCCGAGCGGGTCGGGACGGTCGCGGTGTCACGGACGCTGAAGGTGCTGTGGTCGCCCCACGACTGCATCGGCCCGGCCAACCGCAGCAGTAGGCCCGTCATTCCGCCCTCGCGCGGTCGACGGCGGCAGCGATGAGGGCGTCGAAGCTCGGGCGGTTCTCACCGAGCTGCTCCAAGCCCTTGTCGTCGACGCTGGCGTGCCCGTGGTAGATCAACCCACGGTCGCCGAGCAGCCGGTAGATCCGGCCGGCGTAGTCGGCGAGCTGCCGACGTGACGGATCGGCGTATCCGCTGTCGAGCGGTGCTCGTACCGGGGTTTCGAAGGCGCTGGCCAGTGACACGGGCCGATCACCGCGCACCGCGATGTAGGCCAGGTCGGGCACGGTGAACGGTGCGGTGGAGTTCTTCTTCGCCTGCGGCATGGCGGTGATGAACGCCGACAGGAACGCCGAGGCCAGCTCGACCGCCGTGGCGGCGTCACCGAGGTTGTCGACGAGGTCTGGCAGGTTGACGCTGGCGTACCGGTAGAACGTGCCGGTGCTGAACTCGGCGCTGTTCATGTGCCCGCTGCCGGCCTGGTCGGCGTCCTGCTTCAGGTCGTCCACCGCAGTGAAGAAGTCGACCTGCGGATCCGTGCCGTGGGTGGTGAACGCATGGGCGACTTGGACCGCACCGTCGACGTTGGTGCCCGGCAGCTCCGCCAGCATCCGCCCGAACAGGTTGATCACGTCGTTGCGGCGGGACATCGCCCCACGCAGCGCGTCGGCCGGCAGTGGCGGCTCACCCTTCTTGGCCTTGACCGCACCGGACTGCAGACCGATGAGCCGATCGCGCTGCTGCACGCAGATGTCCGCCAACTCATCGAAGGCCCGCTCCGGCAGGTAGAACAGCACCTGCGCCTCACCGGACTCCTTGTCCACCTTGAAGCCGTCGGCCTTGACGGCGATCGTGGCGAGCGTGGCCATGACCTGCGCGGCGGCGAAGGTCGCCAGCTCCGGTTCCCAGCCCCGCCTGGTCAGGCGCCCCTGGACGGCTTGCGGCAGCTGCCGGGTCCGCTTGGCCGCGTCGCCGGACGACGCTTCCAACTCCTGCCGTACGGCACGCTTCCAGCACTGGCTGGATACCCGCGTGCGGTCGGCGTAGCCGAAGCGCACGGACTTGGGTGTACCCAGGTCGTCGCGGTTGAGGTTGGCGTACGGGACGGTCTGCAGCAGGTGAATGTCGATGTAGCGGGCGATCATGCTGATTCCTCCAGGCTCAAGTGGTGCTGCTCGGCGCGGCGGTCGGCTTCGTGCAGGGTGCGGTAGTACGACTGGAGCCACCGCTTGGCGACGTGGTCGCGGCGGTACCGCCACTGGCAGAGGTCGTCGAGGAGTTGCCCCCAGTTCACCTGGACCTCGACCGCGCCGAGGTGTCGGACGACGCCGGCCAGGTGCTGATAGACGCCCGGGTAGCCCTGCCGCACCAGGAGATGCAACCGCTTCTCGGCGGTGGCCCGGTTCATCGCCCGACGCCCCGACCCCGGCCGGCACACCGCCCAGGCCAACGACTGCCCCAGGTCGGGGCGGTTACCCGGCCCGGCGTCGACATCCGCGGCGGCCACCACCTCGACGTCGTCGACGTCGGAGGTCTCCTCCTTGGCGGAGCCGGCGTTCGACCCGTCCCGAACGGAAGCCGCGATCATCGCCGCGACGGCGTAGTAGGCGTACTCGTGGTCCTGTCTCACCGACGGCGGCAACAGCGGGGCGACGACGGCGTGCATGGTGTGCGCCTGCTCGGGAGGACGACGCAAACCACGGCGCAGGGCCGCACGCTGGCCACGATCACGGAGGCACTGCTCGGTGACCCGCCTCACGAACCTGTCGGAGCGCCTTTCTTCGGTGTCCGCAGACATCACGCGGCGGATCCCTTCTTCGATGGAGTTAACAGCAGCCGGTGCGCCGTCTGCACGGCCCGCACCATCCGCGGTGAGCTGGCGTCGCTGTCCGCGGCGTGGTCGATGGCCTCATGCCCCAGGCGGGCGAAAGCCCGGCCGCCCACGGTGAACTCGCCGTCCTGCACGTGTTTCCAGAACACCGCCTCGGCCCGCCTCCAGTAGTACGCCTCGCCAACGCGAGCCCATGGACCTTCCCGGTCCTTGACGTTGGCGACCTCCCGCCAGGCTTGCCGCAGCACCACGCCGACCCGCCGGCCGATCGACTCGGCCGCTCGGGTCAGCACGGCCACACCGTCGGCGGTCTCCGGGTCGCGCTCTCGCAGCCAGCCCAGGATCGGTGGGGTCACCGCGGTGAACCACTGCCGGTCCTTGGCCTGCCCGTCCTGATCGAACCCGTACGCGCGGACCCGCCCGTCGAGACCGAGATCAGCTGCGGCGGTCATGATGTCGGGACGGTGAGTCTTGACCTCGCTGGTGCCGCCCAGCAGGGCGTCGACGTCCCGCCACAGCGCCCGGGAGCCGTCGGCCGGTAGCTGATACCAGCCGCCTTCCTTGTTCTGCCGCCGCACCACGTACGGGTCGGCAGCCGCCGCACCGGACAGCCGCCATGCCCAGGTGACGTAGGCGTCCGTCACGGCCTCACCGGCGGCGTCCGGGACCAGCAGCACGGCGTGCCTAGCGCGCCCGGTCAATGCGCCGCACGGCCACGACACGGACCCCGGCACGCCGAGCGGATCCGGCAGATCTTCGCGTTCCCACGGGCACAGGTCGGGTCCCTCGTCCTGTCCTGACATCCTCTGTGGCACGCCCACGACCAGCGACTCGAACAGGTTCTCTCCGAGCGGGTGGTACGACATGGTGCCACGCAGGGGGCCGGCGGTGCTGTTGGCGAACTTCTGCCCGGCCACCTCGCGGCTGCTACACCGCCCGGACGCGCCGTAGTACAGCTGCGCGATCAGATACCACGCGGCTTCATCGGATGACAGAGCCACCGGGTTGGCGTCCATGTGGTGGCCGAACCAGACCTGCGTGTTGCCAGCCGGCCGGTCGAACACCAGCTTGTTGACGCCCGATGACTTGGGACACTCGACGGTCAGCCGCGGATCCTGCATCCATGGGCGATGGGGATCGAACAGGTCGAAGCGGTCCGGGTACTTCGCGAGGTACGCGTCGACCTCGTCCGGGGCGAACCCGCCCTGGTCGAGAACCTGTTCCTGCCGCTGCCGCCACTGTTCGCCGTGCAGGGCATCCAGACCGGTCACGCGTGCGGTGATCGCGTACAAAATCCGCCAGAGCCCCGCTGCGGCCGGCGGAACCGGCAGGGCGAGATCGTCGAACTCCGCCGCCCGCACGAACAACTCGCGTAGGCCGACCAGCTTGGACTCACGCCCGGCCACCACCGGTATCCACGGCCGAGTAACCAGGTCGAAAGATTTCGTCATAAGTGTGACTCCCTGCGGACAGACCGCCTGAGGTTGCCGAACCGATGGCCAGACGCGAAGCCTCGTGTCGGATGAATGACTAACAGCGGGCTCTCACCCCGCCCCGGCGGCCGCAATGACGAGGCCGAGGTCCGGGTCGAGGTGCGCCAGCCGGCGGCCCCAGACGGCGGGTGCTGGGCCTGCAGCGAGGATCGAAAACCACAATGGTCGGAGTTCCTTGAGCCAGCTGTTGTCGCCCCAGCTCGCCGGTAATGCGGCGGGAGCCTCGTATCCCTCGAGAAGGCCGGCCCGAACCGGGATCGTCTCCTGGAGGATCGTCCGTACTTCGTCGTTCTTGAACCGGCCGCCCGGTCCAGAACCGGTTTGAGGGAGTGGGGTGCGGTGCTGCGGGTCGAGCCACTGGCCGCCGTCACCGTCGAGGTAGCAGCAGAGCAATCGGTCCGACTCCGCTCCCAGGCGGGTGGACGCACGCCACTCCGGTGTCTCGGTGTGACTCAACGATTGCAGGTCGGTCACGTCAATGGGATCGGGTATGACACCTAATTCGGCAGTTCCGCGGACCGCCATTCCCTCGGCCCGGTATCTGTCATACTCCGCGCTCAGCGTCGGATCGTGGCGGATCGGCTGGGGCACATACACCGCCTCCACGTGGTCCTGCACCGCGTGCGGTACAACGATCGTGTCAACCCCCGCCAGCCGAAGGTGCGTGGCGCGCAGCAGGTACGGCGCGTACACGTCGCCCCATGCAGCGGGCATGACATGTTCGATACCGCTCGGCCCGCGCGGATCAAGAACCACCACTCGCGGCTGCTCGGCCCAGGGCGGCCTCGGCCTGAGGTGTCGATGGCACCGGCCGGCCCGCTGCAACAGCTGTGCCATCGGCGCTAGATCCGTCACCAGGAGGTCGAAATCCAGGTCGAGTGACTGTTCGATCACCTGGGTGGCGACGACGATCGTCGACCGTGAACGGTCACCGTCCCTGCCCAACCGGCCGGTGATCTCTGCCGTGATCTCCTCCCGGCGGCGAGCCGGAAACCGGGAATGCAGCAGCATCACGTCCACCCCGTGGGGCGCCCAGTCACGGAGCACCCGGTAGGTCTGCTGGGCATCGTTGACCGTGTTGCAGACCACGGCCGCACACCCGCCACGTTCCGCAACCGGCGTCAGCACGTGCCGTACGACAGCCCTGCGGTCGGCGGGATCGCCTACTGGCCTCTCGAGGTGACGAACTGGGCGTACGTCGAGCGTGAACTCCACCGTCCTGCCCGACACCAGCGCCTCCCGCGACGGCGGTGAGATCGAAGCCGGCTCGCGATCCCGGCTCGCCGGCACGAACGTCCAACCCGGATACGGCACGGACGCCGTGGTCGACCCAGCGCGAGCGCCTTCCTCGTACGCCCGAACGAGGGTAGCCGCCTGCGACGACGGCAACGTCGCCGACAGCAGGACGACCGGGCATCCGTACGCTCCCAGCCAGTTCAACAGGCGACACAGGAGGGTGGTCATGTAGTCGTCGTAGGCGTGCGCCTCGTCGACCACGAACACTTTGCCTGAGAGGCCGAGTAGACGCAGCGCGTTGTGCTTCGTGGTCAGCGAGGCCAGCAGGGCCTGGTCAACGGTGCCAACCGCCATTGGGGCCAACAGTCCACGCTTGCGGCCACGCAGCCAATCCGTCGCCGCCACATCACGGCTTGGGTCGTCGGACACCACCACACCGGAATCACCGAGGTCGGCAGCGGCACGTGCCTCGTACTCGGCGTTCAGCCAGGACATGCTGTGCAGCAGCGTGACCGGCGCCGGACCCGCGGCCAGCTTGGCGGCGAATGCCCGCACCCGGCGATACATCTCGTCAGAGGTCGCCATGGTTGGCAAGGCGAAGAAGAACCCGTGGGCCCCGCACACCTCGGCCAACCTGCGAGCAGCCACCAACGCGGCTTCGGTCTTTCCGTCCCCCGTCGCCGCCGTTACGACCACCAGCCCCGGACCGTCGACTATCGGCAGCAGCTCATCAATGATCGACCGTTGAAGCGCGTTCGGGCGGTGCGGAAACAAGTCCTCGAAGTCCGCGGCCCGAAACGAGGGCGCCCCCAGGCCAGCGTTGTCGAGCAGGACGGCGACGGGCGCGGCTAGGGCCGCGAGGTGAGCCGAGACGACGGTGATGTCTGTGCGCTGCGGCACCCGTGGCAACTGCTGGCCCAAGAAGTGTTCTTGGCTGGCCAGCCAATCGGCGAGGATCACGAGCCCCGTGACCAGCACGCTGGCCGGCGCGCTCATGGCCGGCGGGGGCTTCGGCGAGTTCACCGCCTCATGCACCACCCGCACCAGGGCCGCACGTTGTCGCGCCCAGCCGCCGTCACCCAGGTGCAACCGGCCGCCATGCGGGCCGCTGGTCTGCTGGAAACGGCCGTGGTGGCCGCCGACGACTTGAGCGACGCGGTATGCCAAGCGGCCGCTGGCTCGCCTGGCTGACTGCGGATATCCCAGGGGGTCGAGAAGGCTAGGCATGGCAAGTTGGCCAGCGGTGTCGTGCCTCAGCGAGCCGTCACCTGCCGTGTCCTCGTAGGAACCGCTGCTCCGCAGCGCGCTGAACGCGGTCTCGTTCTGCTTCTGGAAGCCAGGCGTGGCCTTGCCGACGTCGTGCAGCCCTGCCCAGAACATCATCAGCGACCTGGCGTGCGCATCGTCGGTACCCAGCCCTTCCGCGATGATCCTCCGCTGGTTCGGGGCCAGGTAACGATCCCACAGCGCCCCGGCAACGGCAGCGGTGTCGATCAAGTGCCAGAGCAGCGGGTACGGCACCTCAAGATGTTTAGACTTGCCCCAGATCCCGGCATCGATCTCCTCGTGGTCGAAACCCAACCTGATTGCCTCCGTCCACATCCGCTCGTAAGGGCGTCTGCATGCAACCACGGCCATACGACACATCCGTCCGCTCAATGGAGAACCGGGCATCGGGCGGATAAAACCGCAGGTCGCAAAGTGTCCTCCCCACGCACGTGGGGGTGCTCCGAACGACGCCATGCGGGCTAAGGGTGTGTTTGCGTCCTCCCCACGCACGTGGGCGTGCTCCGTGCTCCGGGTCGAGCAGCAGACCATCGGGCCGGTCCTCCCCACGCACGTGGGGGTGCTCCGAGACATGGACGCGCCGAGAATGTCGCCGGCGTGTCCTCCCCACGCACGTGGGGGTGCTCCGCTGAACGATCCGCCCGTGGCACCGGCACCGGTGTCCTCCCCACGCACGTGGGGGTGCTCCGTCGCGGCAGAACGTCTCCGGGTAGACGCCGTAGTCCTCGCCACGCACGTGGGGGTGCTCCGAGTGCGCCGTCACGGCCGCGCCGATCGCCGCCGTCCTCCCCACGCACGTGGGGGTGCTCCGTCGGCGGGGCCCTGCTTATTGACGCTGGCCGGGTCCTCCCCACGCACGTGGGGGTGCTCCGGAACTGATCAAGGGTGCGCGGCTGCCGGAGGCGTCCTCCCCACGCACGTGGGGGTGCTCCGTCATGGTTGAGGTTCGCGGACCGTTCAGCCGCGTCCTCCCCACGCACGTGGGGGTGCTCCGACGGGCGACGGCCGGACCGTGACCGCGTACGCGTCCTCCCCACGCACGTGGGGGTGCTCCGATGCGCCACGAGGGTGCGGCGTTCGCCACCGCGTCCTCCCCACGCACGTGGGGGTGCTCCGCTCGCGCTGCGGCCGGCGAACGTCGGGTTGCGGTCCTCCCCACGCACGTGGGGGTGCTCCGCGGTCGCCGACGAACTGGCCCGCCGGCTGGCGGTCCTCCCCACGCACGTGGGGGTGCTCCGGTCGCCGGGTCGGGCTGGAGCTCGACGGCGTCGTCCTCCCCACGCACGTGGGGGTGCTCCGAGGGCTGTTCGGCGCTCGCGCCGATCGCAGACGTCCTCCCCACGCACGTGGGGGTGCTCCGAAGGCCGCCGCCAAGCCGCCGCAGCGGACGACGTCCTCCCCACGCACGTGGGGGTGCTCCGCCCAACGGGCAGCTACAGGTACCGCTGGGCACGTCCTCCCCACGCACGTGGGGGTGCTCCGATGCCGTGCGCCGGGCCGAGCAGCACCACCCCGTCCTCCCCACGCACGTGGGGGTGCTCCGCAGGCCCGCGACGCCATCGCACGGGTCGTCGCGTCCTCCCCACGCACGTGGGGGTGCTCCGCTCTCCGACCGGCTGACGCTCCCCCAGGAACGGTCCTCCCCACGCACGTGGGGGTGCTCCGACGCTCATTGCGTCGACCCAGGATCTGCGCACGTCCTCCCCACGCACGTGGGGGTGCTCCGTTGGTCGCCGGCCTGGCCGACGCCGTTGATGCGTCCTCCCCACGCACGTGGGGGTGCTCCGTCCTTGGTCCCGGTCTGATTCCAGCCGCGCGAGTCCTCCCCACGCACGTGGGGGTGCTCCGCTGCTGGTCCACAACGGCTCGTCGTGGGCGACGTCCTCCCCACGCACGTGGGGGTGCTCCGCTCTCGGGGTAGACGCCGTAGTCACGCGCGCCGTCCACCCCTTGACACGCTGGCCGCCAGGCTGGAGTACCTGTTCGACAAGATCCGTCCGACCGCGGAGGAGCTCAACGACTCCGATGAGCTCGGCCGCAGATACACCAACAAGGAGATCGCCGACAAGATCAACGCAACGGCGGCCGACACTGGCGTGACGATCAGCGCCGCCTACATCGGAGAGTTGCGCCGCGGTGTGGCCAGCGATCCCCGCACCTCACACGTGCGCGCCCTGGCCTCCGCGTTTGGAGTGAACTCGGGCTACTTCGTGGACGATGCGGCGGCGCGACGGATACAGGACCAGATCACGCTGCTCAGCGAGTTGCGCCGGATGGACGTCAAGCAGGTGGCGCTGCGCCAGGTGCTTGCCGACAACGGGCTGTCCGCGACAGATACGAAGCTGATTGAGCAGATGGTGGCCCGATTGCGGGCCGTGGCCGAGGGCTCCAGCCCGGGCGCAACGAGTGCCGTGCAGGGCGATCGCAGTTAGCTGTGCTGGTCCTTCGGTGGAGGTACGCCGACGAGCGGGGGAACGCTGACGTGAAGTTGCACCGACTACGCAAACGCTGCGAGCAGATCGCCGCCGATGTGGAGATACCGGAGCCATTCGACATCCAAAGACTGTGCGACCTGCTCGGTGAACGGCGTGGCCGGCCCATCCACCTCGTGCCGATCAAGCTCCCGGCGCACACGGTCTGCGGGATGTGCGTGCCGACCGGCGAGTTCGACGCGATCTTCTTCGAGCAGGACACCTCGCCCCTACATCAACTGCTGATCATCGGTCACGAGCTGGGCCACCTGCTCGCCGGCCACCGGGCCACCCAAGTCCTGGACCCGGACGCCTCCCGCCTGCTGCTGCCCGACCTCGACCCGCAGCTGGTCCAGCGCAGCCTCGGCCGCAGCAACTACGCAGCCGTCGAGGAGCGCGAGGCCGAGATGATCGGCTCGCTGCTGCTACGGCGGGCACGCGCCGGCCGCGACGATGAGCAGGACTCGCCGCTGGACAGCCGACAGGCCGAGTTGTACGGCCGTCTGCGGCACTCACTGGAACACCCCAACTGATAGTTGAGATGGACACCACCCTGTACGCCGTCTGTGCGGTCGCCGGCTGGTTTGCCTTCGGCTACATGCTGCGACTCCAGCGCCGGCAGCCCGGCCAGGTCCGTGGCGCGATCTGTGTGGCACTCGGCGCCTTCGCCGCCGGTATCACCCTCGCCATTCCACCGTTGGCAACCGGCATCGACGAAGCGTCCGAGCTACCCAACCTGGCCAAAGTCATCTCCCACGCCTGCGCCATGACGATCGCTGCGAGCGCCGAGATCATGCTCCTCCACCTGGCCCTCCCCCCGGCGATGGCGGCAGCGCGGAGCCGGCTCTGGGTATGGGTCACCAGCGGCGCCTTCCTCGCCATGGCCGGCCTCTTCGCCTACACGCTGACCTATGACACTCCGGTGCTCCTGACCGTCGAGTACGCGAAGGATCCCGTCGTCTCGACCTACCTGCTGATCTTCATGCTGGTCGGCTTCTTCGCCTACTGCACCGACATCACCCGGCTGTGCTGGCGCTTCGCTCGTGTCTGCGGCCGCCCGTGGCTGCGTCGTAGTCTGCGCATCACCGCCGTCGGTGCGGCCTTCGCACTGCTCTACAGCACCAACAAGATCGTGTATCTCACCGCCTACTGGAGCGGCTACCGGCCTGCCGGCGAGGGGGAAATCGCCGCGGTTTTGGTGACCATCGGTGCCGTGCTCATGATGATCGGTCTGACCATGCCGGCGTGGGGCCCGATCCTCGCGATCACCCGACGGTGGGAAGACTTCCGCTCCTACCAGCGACTCGAACGGCTCTGGCGGGACCTCGTCGCTGCCCTGCCCGAACTTGAACTCGACGCAAGCCTGCGTCAACCGCTCGCGGCGGTCCGCGACATCGACTATGCACTGACCCGCCGAGTGGCCGAGATCCGAGACGGCCGCCTCGCCCTTCGCCCGTACATGGACGTCAAGGTGACGCAGCTGGCCGAGCAATTCGCCGAACAGGCAGGGCTGACCGCTGACGAGCAGCGGTCGAACGTCGAGGCGGCGCACCTGGCCTGCGCCTTGCAACGGCACCGCACCGGCGTTGCCGCCAGGAACCCCCAGTCGGCGGACGATCTGCACCGCCCGGACGGTGGCTACGCTGGCGAGATCGCATGGCTGACGCGAGTCACCGCCGCCTATGCCCGGTCGCCTGTGGTAGCCCGGACGCTCGTCGCGGCCCGGCACGCTGCCGCCCAGGACATCCCACACCGCAAGGTTGGAGACGCCCAACGATGAGAGATCGCTACGCCAACTTGGCCCGCATCCGCGCTCTGGACCCCGAGCGCGACTACCTGGCCATCTACCAGACCATGCTGCGCTACGAGTTCCCGTGGGACATGAAGCTGGGGCTGAACCTCGCCTTCAACCGGTCCTTCTCCATCCCCTCCATCGCCGCGGTGCACACCGCCACCGGTGAGCTGACGGAGCGCACCCAGAAGCGCCTCGACGACACCGGCCTCCTGATGTACGAGATGGTGCTCAACGGCTTCGACCAGCCACGGGGCCGCGACGCGCTGCGGCGCGTCAACCAGATCCACCGCCCGTACGACATCCCCAACGACGACCACCTCTACGTCCTCGGCTGCCTCGTGGTCATCCCAACTCGGTGGCTGCAGCAGTACGGCTGGCGCCAACCCTGCTGCCACGAGCGACAGGCCACCTACCTGTTCTATCGGGAGCTCGGCCGGCGGATGGGCATCACGGATATCCCCGGGTCCTATGAGGAGTTCGAGACCTGGTTCGACGCCCACGACGCCGCTCACCTGCAACCCAACGACGACGCGGCCGCCATCGAGCGGGCCACCCGGATGCTGATGCTCACCCGGCTCCCCCGGTTGCTTGCACCGCTGGGGAACGCGCTGGTCAGCGCCATGTACGACGCACCGCTCCGGTGCGCGATGCGCGTTCATGCGCCGGCGTGGCCGGTCAGGGCCGGCCTGCACGTCGCGTTGAAGATGCGCTCGCGACTTCAGCGCTGGTTCGGGGCGCCAGAGACCGCGCCGTTGTTCGCCGACGGGACCAAAACCAAAAGCTATCCCGACGGGTACGAGATCAGCCAGCTCGGTCCGCAGCAAGACCAGGTGCCTTATTGACCCGGCATATGAGCAGCCGGCCAGCGCTGCTACCGGCGGCACAGCGCCTCGGGGCGCCGCGGGCGCCCAGCAGGGCTGAGCTGATCCTGCTCGCTCTTTCTGTCACGCCACTGCTGCGGTGGTTGGTTGTTTGCCTGGCCGTCCCAGCGGGCCAGATCAGCCGGCGGTCGTGCGAAGGCTGCGGCGTGGAAGTAAGTCCGGTTGGGCCGGGCTGGGCCGCGCTGCTGCCGACCGGTCGATGCGGCCGGTGTTGGCAAGGGGTGGGCGCCCCTCCGTACCTCGCGGAGCTTTGCACTGCGGCCGCGGTGACCATCGTGGTCCTCGCCGCTCCCACCATTCCGGTGTTGCTGGCCGGCCTGTTGTGGGCCGGCTGCGCGGTCCCGCTCGTCTTCATCGACGCTCAGGTCCATCGCCTGCCCAATGTCCTCACCCTGCCGGCGGCGGCCGGCGTCTTCGCTCTGCTCGCCGTCGACGCAGCCGTCACCGGTCAGTGGGAGCACGTGATCAGCGCGGCGATCTGCGCGGCCGTCGCCACCACGGTGTTCGTCAGCATGGGTCTGGTCCTGGGGAGTCGCGGCTTGGGCTTGGGCGACGCCAAGCTGATCCTCTCGGTGACCGCCCTGCTGGGATGGTGGGGCTGGGGCGCGGCGTTTGGCGCGGTGTTCTTGGGCTTCCTGGTCGCGGGACTCGTGGGTGTCGCGCTGTTGGCGACTGGACGTGCACGTCGCGGGGCCCACATCCCGATGGGCCCGTTCTTCATCGCTGGCGCGGTGGTGATGCTCGCGCTCATGGCTTGAGCAACGCCCGGGTAACTGCTGGATCGACGCGGGTCGGTCGGGAAGATGCAGAGGGCGGCGAGCTTGACCCCATCGCCATGATGGTCGTGGTGGGACTCTCGCGGCCGGAACTGGTGGGGACGATGAGGCTTTGCTCCTGCAAGAGCCGCCGACGTCTCGTACCGCTCCGCTCGGGCCCCGAGCCGCTGATCATCGACGCAAAGCTGGGTTGTCCGCCTGCGTCCGCGGACGGTTCGTCATCGGTCGGCATCAAGCCACCTTTGGTTCCTCACCCAGATCCTGCTCCAGCTTTACCACCTCCAGGCCGGCCGCTTTCGCGCGCATCGCCATTCCGGTGTCGTAGGTGACCATGGTGACCTGTCGGCCGGCGAGGGGCTCGACGGACAGCGCCCGGTCGATGATCTCGTCGTCGTTGATGGGAAGCCGGACATGGCCCGGCGGGTCGAACATGATCTGGATGGTGACCCGCCCGTGGGCCACCCCGTCGGAGACCAGACGGCTGAAGTCCTCAGGTCTCAGCACGCCGAAGCCGTCAGGCATGTAGACATGGCTGTCCAGGACGGCCGTGGTGTAGCCGGCCCGCCACCGGTTGTGGGCCTTGCTGTGCTGTTTCAGGGCGTCGAGTTCGTCCACGACAACCATCGGCACGAGGATGTGAATGGGGTTGTGGCGGGTGCCGAGCGCCGGGGCGAGGTCCACCTCCTCCAGCTTCTGCGGGTGGTGGAGGTAGACGTTGCTGTCGAGCACGACCAGCCGGCCGGCGACCTCGAACTGCTTGACCTGCGCGTCCAGTCCGGCGAGGGCGTCCTTGAACGCGCGTATCCGTTCATCGAGCTCCACCGCGAGCAGGCCGTTGAGGACCATCTCGGCGCCCTGCGGTTTGCCGTACAGCGATGCCGCGGTGGAGATGAGGAGCTGGTATCGGTCGGGCGGCACGAGCGTGTTGAGGCTTGCGGCGCTGATCTGGGTGCGGAGCTGGCGTCGGACCTCGTTGACCCAGTCGAGGTAGGTGAACACTCGATGCATTGCCGGGTGGGTGGCGCCGCCTCGGATGTTGACGACGGCCTGCTGCAGGTTGGTGAGCGACTGGCAGAGGCTCTTCTGGTGTACGCCGGGCAGCGGGGTGATCAGCACGGGGGCGATCCTCCCCCGATGGCCATCCGAGCGCCAGGGCGACGCTCTGCATTCGTTGTTGCGGATCTTTCCCCCTGCTGGCCGCGGTCTCCCCCACGATGACGTGGGGGGCGGAAGATGAAGCGCGTTCACAATCGGCCCGCGCGGTGAGTTCGGGCCGGCGCCGGGCCAGCGCGGCGGCAGACCCGGTGCTGCGTCGGCCGGTTACGCCCATGCTCGCCACGCCGGTCGACGCGGTCCCGGACGCTCCGGGCCTGACCCATGAGCCAAAGTGGGACGGGTGGAGGTGCATCGCCTTCCGTGAGGACGACGGGGTGTACCTGCAGTCGCGGGCCGGCCGGAACCTCACCACCTACTTCCCCGACATCACCCGGGCCGTCCGGACGCTCCCGCCCGGGGTGGTGCTGGACGGTGAGCTGATCGTGTGGCAGCGCGGCCGGACGAACTTCGCGCTGCTCCAACGGAGGATCACCGCCGGCCGCGGCCTCCTGCGCCTGGCCCACGACTGCCCCGCCCACTACGTGCTGTTCGATCTGCTCGCCGACGCCGGCGGCGAGGTGATCCTGAGCCTGCCGCTGTCGCAGCGGCGGGCCCGGCTAAAGCAGCTGCTCGTCGACGCGCCGACGCAGCTCACCCTGACCCCGCAGACGACCGACACGCAGCAGGTCTCGGACTGGCTGGTGAACTGGACCGTCGCGGCCGGCATCGAGGGCGTGGTCAGCAAGCGGCTGGCCTCCAGGTACGAGCCGGGCCGGCGCGGCTGGTGGAAGTTCCGGACCAGGCTCGTGACCGAGGCGATCATCGGCGGAGTGACCGGCAGCATCCGCACCCCCGTCACCGTGCTGCTCGGGCGGTTCGATCGGCGGGGCCGGCTGCGGTACACCGGCCGCACCCACCCGCTGGCCGGCGCCCAGCGGGAGCAGCTCGCCGGGATGCTGTCTCCTCCGAACCCTCTGCAGCACCGCCGCGCCACCGTGGTTCACCCGTGGCCGGAGCCGCTCCCAGCGTCCTGGTCGGGGCAGCTCGAGCGGCCGGAGCCGCTGCGGTACGTGCAGGTGGAACCGACGGTGGTGGCGGAGATCGACGCCGACGTCGCGTTCGAGCACGGGCGCTGGCGGCACCGAGTGCGGTACGCGCGGGCCCGGCCGGACATGTCGGTCTACGACGTGCCGCTGCTACTCGGCGAGGAGGAGGGCTACTTCGGCGAGGCGTAGCCGGGCGCACGTCTGGCGCGCCGGCCCTGAACTCTGACCCTCAAGGTCGGCGCCTGGTGGCGCCGCGCCAGCGGCCGGCCGCGTCGCGGTGCCGGCGGTAACTGGATCGCCCACGCCGGCGGGATGTTGGGCACTGGTACGGTCCCGGCCATGACTCGCCTCCACCACTACGCTGCTGCTTTCGCCCTGGTGACCGTGCTTGCCGGATGCGGCGGTGGGGCGGAGACGCCCGCTACGGCCAGCGCCACCGCCGGGCCCACGTCCGCGACCCCGGCCTCGTCGACGCCGACGGCATCGCCGTCGCCCAGCCCAAGCCAGGACGGCATGCTCGCCTTGGGTAAGACCTTCACGTTCAAGGACAGCACCATGACCACCACCGTGCTGCGGTACAAGCAGCCGATCAGCGATGACGGTCCTGACCTGAAGAAGGGTGAGGCGCTCGGTGGGCTCGAGGTGAATACCTGCAACCTGGCCAGTGCGAGCCAGCCGGAGCAGGTGAGCGTCGCCCCTTGGTCGCTGGAGTGGTCGGACGGTACGACCACCAAAGACGTCTGGTCCGGCGTCGTGTCTGCCGAGTACCCGTACAACTTGAAGACCCTCAAGCCGGGCCGGTGCGTGAAGGGGTGGATCGTCTTCACGGTGCCCGTGAAGGGCAAGCCGTCCGTGGCGGTGTACGAGGGGCAGTCCAACGAGGGTCAACCGGCTGAGTGGAAGCTGAGCTGACGCGGGCACGATGAAGCCCCGCCCACTTCTCGGTGGGCGTTGCCGGCGTACGCTGCCCGCCGGCCATCAGCGCCGCTCCAGCTGCCCCGACCAGGACGCCGGCAGCGGCTCCGCCGTGGCCGGAGCCGCTGCGGTACGTGCAGGTGGAACCGACGGTGGTGGCGGAGATCGACGCCGACTTCGCGTTCGAGCACGGCGGTGGCGGCACCGGGTGCGGTACGCGCGGGCCCGGCCGGACATGTCGGTGTACGACGTGCCGGCTGCTGCTCGGCGAGGAGGAGGGCTACTTCGGGGAGCCGTAGGGGCCTGGTCAGGGCCTGTGGTCGTCGCAGCCCCAGCCGCCCGGGTAGAGGCGCGCCTTCTTGGTGCAGCCGTTCGCCCTGCCGCACACCCCCGGGCGAGCGACCACGATCGGCGGCGGGGTGAGCAGCTGCGGCGCCGGCGGGTTGGCCAAGGTGGCGAAGACCTGCTCGCCGGTGTCCCGGATCGTGCTCGTCGAGCGGACGTCGGACTCCTTGAGGTAGCCGCACATCCGGTTGAAGGCCCGCCGGTGTGCGCGCGTCTTCTCGTCGACGACCTCGCCGTCCGTCTGCGGCTCGTCGTGCAGGTGACCGCCGAGCTGGACGCCCAGCTGCAGCCGACGGGGCTGTACACGGTGGAGTACCTGTACGGGCGCGACGCCCGGGAGGCCGAATACGCGCCGATCCGGCGGTGGATCGTCGCGGCGGCCGCGTACGCGCACCCGGTGGTGCGGCGGCTGGCCAAGCAGGGCGGCGCCCGCCGGCGGGTGAAGTCTGTGTCGGCGGAGGGCCAGTCCGTCAGCTACGACAACGGGCCCGCCACGGCAGACGCGCCGACGACCGGGGTGCCGCCGCAGTCGTCCATGGACCGGTGGCGGCTGGCCGGCCGGCGGGCCTACACCCGGCCGGGCTGGGCGATCCCCCGCCCGTACTGAGCGGCGCACCGCACGCTGCGTGGGTCATCCTAGGAAAACACCTGTACGAGGGGCCCCGGAAATGACCTCGCGTGATGGCGTGACCACCCACGGGATTCGGCCGTTTGGCCTAGTGACGGGGTCACCCATGCGGGTCTGTGTCACAAAAAGCTGCGGATTCTGCGGACACCGTTACAGTGGAAGTAACCGCACGTCACAGGGCGGGGAGTGTACGACACAAGAGTCGGAACTGAAAATATTTGTGGTCCCGGTCACGTGTTGCTTCCTGCTTAGGTATGTCAGACTGCGGAGGTCGCGGGCTTTACACCCCGCAAAAATAGAAGAACGCCCCGCCCCCGGCCGCGAAACCATAGGAGCGGAGCGCCCTTCACCTGCTGGATGTGGCCCTGTCTTTAGACGGGGCTACATCCGTTTAGGGCCCCGTAGAGCCCCACCGCGGCGGTCGCCACCTTGAGGATGGTGAACGCCACGTCGCCAGCCTTCACCCACCACGGGGTGGGTTTTGGCCGGTTGCCCTTCCGGCGCGGGCGCCGGCGGGGCGGAGGTGAATCACTCGACATCGGGCCGAGCTCCCTTCCCGGGGGGACGTTCGCCCCCCGAGCTCTCGGGGGCGATGTCGCATTCCCTCGAGGTCGGGATAACTGCGCCGATGCCAATGCAGAACTCTACCGGGCCGGGGGGACCGGGCGCGCGAAACCTTGGCTTGATCGGCAAACTTTGCCCTCCAATTTAGTGGGTTATGCCCCTTATATGCGCGAAGAAACCACCGCCGGTGGGCCGACTCGCGGTCACGGTGTGTCGCCGGGGGCCTCGAACTGGGCCCATGCGATTAGCTTGACCTGGTCTCCGAGATCAAGGCCGGCACGCTCGCGCAGCACCCGTTCGCGCCCACCGTGGTGCAGCGGTCCACCATGGCCACGACGGCCCCGCCGTCGTGCGCGAGACACAACCCGGGCGGCTCCCCTACTGTTCGCGCGGACCCGGGGGGTCGAGTCCGTAAGCCGCCTTCGGCAGGTGAGCGAGCGGGCAAACCGGGGCGGCAGGAAATCACGGGGCCTGCCGCCCCGGTTCACCCGGGACAGGGGGTGCGGCATGGCGGTCCTGCTGGCAGACGGCCTCTACCAGGTGCGCAAGCGGCAGCACCCCGCCGAGCGGGACGCCCACGGCGCACCGATCCCCGGCCCCGACAACGCCACCGCCACCGACCCGGTGCCAGGCGCCGCGGTGGAGCAGCCCGACGGGTCGTGGAAGTTGCGACTCGACCCGGTGTGGCCCGTCCGGGCCCAGGACACCATCACCACCAACGACGGCATCCGCACGTGGACGGTGACCGGCATCCCCCGGCTGCATGAAGTCCCCGGTGTGCCCGACGTCGACCACGTCGCGGTCCAGGCCGTTCTCGTCCCGCCGGAGGTGGATCGTGGCTACCCGGTCCGACCGCGTAACGGGCTCGAGCAGATCGTCGCCGCGATGGTCGCCCGCAAGGTGCAGGCCATCACCGACGAGGTCGCCGACGTCGCCCGGGACAATGCCCCGCCGACGAAGACGTGGCACACCGCCAACGACAAGGACGTCCGGCCGGAGCACCGCGACGCGAACGGCCAGGAGGTCCCGGCGAACCTGCGGTTCGTGGTGGACAGCCCCGACTACGACCAGGCGCACTACGGCGCCCCGCCGAAGCAGCAGCTGCGGAACCCGCGCGACCGGGACGCCACCCCCGGCCTAACCGAGAACTGCCGGTGCGAGGCGATTGAAGACCCGGCCGGCCTGGCCCGTGGGATCGAGGCGCACCCGGTGGAGGTGCGCGGCGCGAAGGTGGTCGGGCGCGTCACCTCGGTCGGCCCGCGCGTGAGCGACGCCGAGTTCGGCACCGCGCAGGACGACGCCGCCCGGTACATGGGCAGGGCGGTGCAGGAGGTCGCCGCCCGGCACCGCGCCCGGTAAGGGGCAGGTGCTGACGTCGGCCCGGACCGCTATCGTCCCGGCATGACCTCCGACCAGAGGTTCCGCGCGCTGATCCTGCTCTTCTGCTTCGTGGCCATGCTGAGCACCTCGACGGGGTTCTTCATCTCGCGCGACCGGTGGCGGGCGTCCTGGTGGATGACCGGCGTGCTGGTGCCGGCCACCGTGGGAGAGCTGGTGCTCGTCGCCGGGACGGTGTGGACCGGCGAATGGTTCCTGCTGGTCTGCGCCGCCGGGCTGGCCTTCATGCTGGCCGTCGGATGGGACATGAACCTGGGCGCCCGGCGCGGGGACGGCGGCCGGTTCCTGACGTTCATCGCCCGCCGAATGATCAACCGCAAGAGGTGGTCGCCGCGCGCCGGCGGGCGGCCGCTGCAGTCCATGGACAATCTGCGCGCCGAGTACGGGCAGGGCGTCCTCGACGACGCGCGCCGTGACCCGAGGCTCGCGCACATCCTCGGCCAGACCGCCGGGTCGCTCGAGGAGCGGCTCTTCGGCGGTGGCCGGTCGAGGGAGCTGCCGCTCATCCAGATCACGGCGTACGCCAACGGGCTCGTCGAGGGAATCAGCGAGCCGGGCCGCAGTGGCCCGCCGCGGGTCTACGGGGGCTACTCGTCGGACATGATCCTGCTCGCGGCGCTGTGCCAGCTGCACGACCGGTACGAGCGGAGGGCAGCGGCCGGAAGCGCGGCCGCCAGTGGGGGTGCGGCGGCCGGAGGTGGCATGGCGGCGGCCGGAGCCGCGACCGGACCGGCGGCACCGATCGTTATCGGCGCCGCTCTGGTGGCCTAGGCCGGTGTCAGCGCGGCGAAGGCAGGCGCGAACACCGCAGGCTCCGCTATGCAGGAAGGGAATTCCCCGTCGTGAGCAGCGAGCAGGCGCAGGTGCGCACCTACGGGGGCTGGCGGCGGGCGCGGGGCATGGGCCTGTTCGGCCTTGGACCGACGCAGACCTTCGTCGTCCTCGCGGCGATCACCGTGCTGATCATCTCCGGATCGATGGGCCTACGGGCGCTGGCCGTCTCCGCCGGACCGTGCGCGCTGCTTGTGGCGCTGCTGGTGTTGCGGTGGGACGGGGTGCCGGTGTCAGCCGGAATCGCGCAGCGGGTGCGGTGGTTGATCGGCACCAGCCGCGGCTACACCTCGTACCGCTCGGGGGTGATGGTCGCCGGCCAGCACGCCTGGCAGCTGCCGGGTGTGCTGGCGCCCACCACTTTGCTGACGATCGACGACGAGAGCGGCGGGGAGTACGGGGTGGTGTACAACCAGCGGCTGGGCACCATGACGGTGACGCTGCGCTGTGCGGCCACCTCCACGTGGCTGGCCGATCCGGACGCGAGCGCGGCGTGGGTGGCCAACTGGGGCGGGTGGCTGGCGAACCTGGGCTACCTGCCGATCGTCGACCACGTCGCCGTCACCGTGGACACCGCGCCGGACCCCGGCTCACGGCTGGCCGATCACGTCAGCCGGCGGATCGTGCCGCACGGGCCGGCATCCGCTCGGCGGGTGCTGCAATGGCTGGTGGAGGTGTCTCCGGCGGCCGCCGCCGATGTGGAGACCCGGGTGTCGGTGACCTTCAAGCCGGGCTCCTCCCCCAGCAAGCCCAAGAATCTTGACGAGGCCCTGGAAGAGATCAGCCGAACCCTCCCGGGCCTGCAGGACTCCCTGGGCAGCTGCGGCCTGACCGTCCTTGGCCGGGCCAGCGCGGAGAACATCTCGGCGATCGTCCGTACGGCGTTCGACCCGGCCAGCCGGGGTAACGTCGCCCGCCTGGCGGCGACCCCCGGCCTGGACCTGGCCCGGTGGGTGGACTGGGACAGCGCCGGGCCCGTGATGGCCGAGGAGCATCTCGACCGGTACGTGCACGACTCCGGCACGTCAGTGTCATGGGCTTGGCACGAAGCACCGCGCCAGCACGTGCACGCCGATGTCCTCGCGCGGCTACTCGCCCCCGGGCCGTACCCGAAGCGGGTGTCGCTGCTCTACCGGCCCTTCCCCGCCGGCGAAGCCGCGCGGATCGTCGAGAGCGAGGTCAACGCCGCAGCGTTCCGAGCGGCGTACAACCGGGCGCAGAAGCGCGACGAGTCCGCCCGGGACCACGCCGACCGGGAACGAGCCCTGCAGACCGCGCGGGAAGAGGCGACCGGCTCCGGAGTCGGTCTGATGTCGCTGTTCGTCACCACCACCGTGGTCTCCACCGAGGACCTGGGCCGGGCCGTCGCCGACGTGGAGTCCCGCGCCGACGTAGCCAAGATCCGGCTACGCCAGCTACGCGCCAGTCAGGCCGCCGGCTTCGCCACCACCCTGCCCTGCGGTGTGTGCCCGCCGCAGCTGGCCCGCCACTGGCCCCGCTGACCTCACCACCAGGAGCACTCAATGAAGAGCACCGTTACTGCCCCTGCCTGGGGCGTGCGAACGCCCGGCGCCGGCCGGGCCAGCCACGTCTCCCCCGGCATGGAGTACCAGGGCACCACCGTGCAGCTGTATGGGTTGTTCCCCTTCGTCGCCGGGTCCGGGGCGCCCACGATCGGGGTACCGATCGGACGGCACATGCTGTGGGGCGAGGTCGTCTGCCTGGACCCCCTCGAATGGCTGCGCGAGGGCCTGATCACCAACCCCGGTGTGTTCGTCCTCGGCCAGCCCGGCGTCGGCAAGTCCACCGTGGTCAAACGCCTCATCACCGGGATGACCGGGTTCGGCACCAGCACGCTGATCCTCGGCGACACCAAGCCCGACTACACCCGGCTCGTCGAACACCTCGGCGGCCAGGTCATCCGGGTCGGACGCGGCCTGGACCGGCTCAACCCGCTGGACTCCGGCCCACTCGGCAGCGCGCTCGCCCGAATGGGCGCCGCCGACGCCCGGCAGCTGCGGCTGGAGATCCGGGGCCGGCGGATGTCGCTGCTGCTGGCGCTGTGCGCCCTGGTACGCGGACAGGCGCTGAACAACACCGAGGAAATCATCCTCGGCCGCGCGATCGACGTACTCGCCGAAAGTCTTGACCGCGACCCGACGGTGCCCGACGTGCTGAGCCTCGTCGAAGCCGGCGCCGACGAGCTGCTCACCGCGGCCCGGGCGCGCACCGACGGCGAGTACCGCCGCCGCGTCGACCAGCTGGTACCCACCCTGGCGCTGTTGTGCGAGGGCAGCCTGCGCGGAGTGTTCGACGGCCCCACCACCACGCCCCTGGACCTGGATGCCCCGGCCGTCAGCGTCGACATCTCCCAGGTCGCCGCCGCCGGCGACCAGCTCGTGGCCGCCGCCATGCTGTCCACCTGGGCGTACGGCTTCGGCATGGTCGACGCCGCGTCCGTGCTCGCCGACCAGGGCCTGGCGCCGCGCCGGCAGTACCTCGGCGTCATGGACGAGCTGTGGCGGGCGCTGCGGGGCGCGACCGGGCTGGTCGAACACGCCGACGCGCTTACGAGGCTCAACCGGCAGCGGGGCATGGCCAGCGTGATGGTCACTCACTCCCTCGCCGATCTCGACGCCCTGCCCACGCCCGAGGACCGGGCCAAGGCGCAGGGCTTCATCGAGCGGTCTGCCATCAAGATCCTCGCCGGTCTGCCGCCGCGCGAGCTGAATCGCGTCAACGACGTCATCAAGCTGTCCGGGCCCGAGCGCGAACTGGTGGCGTCCTGGGCCGCACCCGAGGCCTGGTTCGCCGGCTCCGTGCATCCCGGCAGAGGGAAGTACCTGATCAAGACGGGTGAGCGCAACGGACTGCCGGTGTCGCTGACCCTGGTCGGCGAGGAGTGGGAGCTCTACGACACCGACGCGGCGATCCGGCAGACGCAGTCATGAACAGCCGGCCCGTCGAGCCGCGCGGCACCGCCGGCGGACCACTCACCCCGTTCCTGCTACTCGGGCTGGCGTGGGCGGTGGTCGCCCTGATATGGCTGTCCTGGCTGGCCGGACGAATCGCCGCCGCCGCGAGCGGGAGTCCCGCCACTGGTCCTGGCTTCGGGTCCGCGTACCTACAACACCTGCTGCGTACCGACTGGGCCGCTCTGTGGCCCGGAGTCACCCCCACCGCCGTGGGTGTCGTCTACGCGGTGCTGCTCCTGGTCCTGGTGGGCCTGGGCACCCTCGGGGCGGTGTGGTGGCAGGAGCGTAAGCCCGACGCCGAGGATCCGCTGCCGTCGCTGGCCGGACCGGCCGAGGTACGGGCCATGACACTACCCGCAGTGGCCGCCAAGGCCCGCCGCCTGCGGCCCGGCCTGGCCGACATGCCGGCGAAGGGCATCTCCGCCGAGTCGGCAGGGGTCGTCTTCGGGGCGCACTGGCGGCGGCGCAGCTCGGGACCTCGGCTCTACTCCTCCTGGGAGGACGTGATCCTCGCGGTGATGGCACCCCGCACCGGAAAGACGACCGCGCTGGCCGTGCAGTCGATCCTAAACGCGCCGGGAGCGGCACTGGCCACCAGCAACAAGCCGGATCTGTGGGCCACCACCGCGGCCGCTCGGACGGAGCGCGGCACCGTGTGGGTGTTCGACCCGCAGTCCATCGCCCACGTGCCGCAGGACTGGTGGTGGAACCCCCTGGCCGCCGTCGAGGACGTCGAGGACGCCCACCGACTGGCCAACCACTTCGTCCAGCAGGTCCGCAACTCCCACGGCAGCGACGACTTTTGGATCCAGGGCGCGCTGGACCTGCTCACCTCCCTGATCCTCGCCGCCGCGATCGAGGGCCGCACGCCTGACCTCGGTCCAGGCGTGGCTATCGGACTCCACCTCCCGCGAGCCGGCAACGATCCTCAAGAGCCACGGCTTCGGCGCCTCCGCCCGAGCCATGTCCGGCCGGCAGGCCGGGGCTCCCGAAACCCGTGAGGGGCTCTACGAGACTGCCCGTACGGCTGCGGCCTGCCTGGCCAATCCGACCATCATGGCCTGGGTCACCCCACCGGACCGGCCGCTGCCGGCACTGGAGGTCGAGGCGTTCGTCGAGAGCGCCGACACGCTCTACCTGCTGTCGAAGGACGGCGCGGGCGCGGCCGCACCGCTCGTCGCCGGCCTGACCGACCAGGTACTCCGGGCTGCGGTGACGGTCGCCGAAGCGCACGGTGGCCGGCTCGACCCGCCGCTGGTCGCCTGCCTCGACGAAGCCGCAAACATTTGCAAGATCAGGGACCTGCCGGAGCTGTACAGCCACTTCGGCAGCCGCGGCATCATCCCGCTGACCATCCTGCAGTCCTACCGGCAAGGCACCAGGGTCTGGGGCGAGCAGGGCATGGACGCGCTCTGGTCGGCCGCCACGATCAAGCTGGTTGGGGCGGGCATCGACGACGCCCGGTTCGCCGAAGACCTGTCCCGGCTCATTGGCGAACACGACGTCGCCGTCGCCTCCCGTACGCGCGACGGACAGGGCCGTACGTCGTACCAGACGTCAGTGCGTCGGCAGCGGATCCTCGACCCGGCGCAGATCCGGGCGCTGCCGAAGGGGTCAGCGCTGCTGTTCGCCACCGGCGTCAAGGTGGCCATGCTCAACCTGCTGCCCTGGTACGACGAACCGAACGCCGAGCGGCTGACCAGCGCCGTCGCCGCCTCCACCGCTGCGATGACCCGCCACGCGCAGCGCACCCGTGCCGCACGCCGGATTCGGATGGCGCAACGCTCCTGGCGAGGTCCGGCCGACTGGAGCTAGCTTGAGTATCGGAGGTAGCCAATGGATGCACCTCGACTCACTCCCCCAACATCCTCGACACGCGGTCTCGGGCTCGACCCCGCACGGCTGATCGCGGCCGTCGAGGCCGCGGTGACGTACTACCGCGGCCAGCTCCCCCACGCCGACGGCCCTCGCGTCTACCTGGTGGGTCGAGGTCTCGGTGTTCTCGTTGAGCGAAAGTGGCCGTGGCGGGTCGGGTACGCCCCACCCGGCTGGAGTTCGCTGACGCGTCACCTGGGCGCCGCGGGCTTCACTGACGACGAACTGGTAGGTGCGGGCCTGTCAACCCGCACCCGTGCGGGGCGGCTTATCGACGTTTTTCGGGACCGGGTCGTGTTTCCGGTGCGCGATCCGGTTGGGCATGCGGTGGCGTTTCTGGGTTGCGCCGGACCTGGCGCCGGTCACGGTGTACCGAAGTACATCAACAGTCCTGAGACTGGGATCTACAACAAGGGGCAGCTGCTGTTCGGGGTTGCGGAGCAGCAGGACCGCCTCGATGCCCGGTGGATGCCGGTCCTGGTTGAAGGGCCGGCGGATGTTCTCGCGGTGTGGCTGTCCTACTCACAGTCGGGCCGGCCAGGAGCGGTGGCCCTCGCGCCGTGCGGCACCATGCTGACCGACCACCAGGCCGTGATACTCCGGGAGCTGCCCGGCGCCGCAAATGGCATCGTGGCGGCATTCGACGCGGATGCGGGCGGCCGAGACGCAGTGGACAGGGCCTGGCAGCTACTCAGGCAGCCTCGGTCGCCTGGACCGTTACTGGTAGCCGAGTTCAGTGCAAGCGCTGACCCGGCGGACCTGCTGCGGCGGCCGAGCGGGAGGGCCCAGTTGCGGACCACATTGCAGCGGCGGGCACGGCCAATGCTCGACGCGGTGGTCGACCAGCGCCTCGCTCGGCTCGTTGAGCGGCATCCCCGCCTGCTGGAGGACATCGACGGTAGGTGCGCCGCGGTACGCGCCTTGGTACCGCTGCTGTACGAGGCGGCAAGTCCAGACGAGGCAGTCCGCGTCGGGCGACGCATGGTTGCTCTCACTGGAGCCGGGGTCGACACCGTCGCAATCGCCGCGCTCGCGCACCTCGAGGACGCGCTACACCACCCCTAATTCCCTTCCGAGACTGCGACCGAAATCCGGTAGGACCGAAAGGCATAGCAAAAGGCAGGTCGGCTCGACCGCATCCGTTCCCGACGGTGGCAGGGCGGTCGAGCTGTGGTGGCCTGTTAAACAGAGGGTTCGGCCGTGACCTCTCCTGCCGATGTCAGTACGTCGGAGGCTGACCTTCACTGGAACGATTCAGCTTTGGCTCGCACGGCTCACCGAGCCGTTCTTGCGCCGATGGCCACGGATAAGCCACCAAAGAATCCCGAGCAAAGCCAGCAGTGGGATGATGGACGGGGACGGCTCAGCGTTAGACAGGACGCTCACACGGTCGGTGCCATCACTCCAAGCCCTCTCGCACGCGCCTAGCTTCTCCGGCAACTTCCCAGACTCTGGGGCCGAGCCTCATGAGCACATCTTCCATATTCTTTGCGTCGAGGCTCCTGCCTGTGCGCTCTAGAGCGACCTGCAGCTCGTGAAGCTCACGGGAGCCTACCATCGAGAAGAACTGACGCGCCACCTCATCGAATTGTCGGCACAATTCCTCTAGATATTCTGGGTCAGAATCTGGGGAGAGGAGCCAGTTCATCGTCGCTTCCCGTAAGGATTCCACCGCCGCTCGCACGCCCTCAAGCAAAAGAGTCAGCCGGAATTTACGGTCGCCGAACCGATATCTCGTGCGCAAATCCGGGAAGCGTGGAAACGCGTCTAGATACTGTCGTATATCTATGAAGAGTCTGTCCACTTCAGGGAAGTGAGACGATGATGCGCGCCCGCCCGCAAGAGTCGCGAATACGGAGGTTAGGCCACGCTCGACAGCCAACTGCATCGCATTCTGCCCCAGTAGCCGCTCGGCGAGATGATCAACTGTGCGGAGCAACTGACTGTTCTGCCGGACGCTCTGGTCTAGCTTCGCAAAGAGCGTCTCAAAGGAGGCCGCACTGGCGTCCTTCTCAAGCCGGGCTACCGCGCCTTGAAGTGCCGCATCAAGGTCGTCACCAAACGTGCGTAAATTGTGGATGACGATGGCGTCGAATTGCCCTTCGAGAGCTGGTCGAAACTCCTCGCCGAGATACCCATTGACGATCAACAAAGTTTTAATCGGCAAGGGACTCTGGTCCTTTTCCGCCCTGGACAACACTGGGACGAGGCTCGCCACATCAGCCTTTTGGAGGATAGACTGAGCCAGGAAGATCGCACAACCTCCGTGCCCCACGGGAATCCAATAATCGACCTTTTTCTTACTCTTTCCAAAAGCCAACGCGCTGTTGGTTTCGAAGCGCCAGCCATTTCGGTTCAGGACACGGACGATGTCGCCGCGAAGATCGTCTTGACTGACCAGCTCGAACTGCTCGCGCGCAACCTCCCGTACGATAGCGCGGGTGACCGTCTTTCCTGCCGCGTCCGCATATGCGTAGAAGCAAAGTCGGACCAGTCGTCGGGCGTTACCGCCGGAAAGATCGGCCAGATAGGCAGCCACGTCCGTAGAGAACGGCTTCAGGCTACGCTCACCCGTGCTCCGTTCGTTGGCATCCTCGATGTAACGGACCGCATCCTCTTCCCTCAACCGGTCCGGCTTGATTACCACAGAGATTCGCTGACGGGAGTCATCCGGCAGAGCCTCCAGGAAATCGGGTAGTCCGCAGAGGATCAACAGCGCCCCGGTCTTGGAGAAGATTTCCAGCATGCGCTTGAATGCAGCGAGGACTCCCTCGGCCTGCTCCGCAGGGGAGCTGTCGCTCAGGATTTTTTCCATTTCGTCGATGACTACGACGAAACGCCGCCGCTGGCCGCCGTAAAGCAGAGCGATGACACCCATTGCTTGCAACGCACTGGCGTCCGTGTCAAGTGTGCTCACTACGCCACGTTCGATCAGGGCGGAGTCGGCGGCATTTCCACAGAGCCACTCCCACACCGCGGCCTCGAATTCTGGCCTGAGGAACAGCGATAGCGCCACCCCGAACGAAGGATCTTCGGTTATTTCTCGGAGCCGCTCGGTAAGAAGCTCCTGGTACTTGGCCTCCATCAATCCGATCCGACGCACCAACGCCAGCGGCTCCACTGCCCGGGCGCGCAGTTCGTTGGCCATAGGCCGGGTCAGGTCCGAGTCGTCGAGGTCCTCCGCTACGATATCGGCGTAGTAATCCTCGATTGTCCGTCGCACCTCGGTGCGACTAAGCCGGGGGATAAACCGCTCCCGGTACAGCGCCAAGAAACTGTCGGCCGGAGCATCGAGATACAGGCTCTTAACCTCTCCTGCAAGACCAAGCCGTCGCAGCATCGTCAAGGCGAGGTGCGTCTTCCCTGTGCCGTATTCGCCGACGATGGCGACGACGCCGCCTTTGCCAGTCTCCCCTTCAATCGCACCCTCAACGAGATATTGATCGAGTAGCGAAGTCGCACGCCGGACGGCGTCCGTCGAGACCGTGGGCAAGGGCTCGGCGTCGAGCGATGAGAATCGGGCAACTGCCGACGATGGGAACGGGTTTGTCGCGCTTGGATGACTCATAGTGCACCGTTCCTCAGGTAGTAGGCCGAGAAGTCACCGAATTCGATGGCCTGGCGAGAGTTGGTCTGTGCATCGGCAAAGACCGCGGCGCAGATGAGATTAAGTTCCCGGATCGTCGTCGTCCCCCGGCCGTTTATCCGTTCGGCCATGTAGCGCCGTACCGTTGCCTCGTCGATCGTGGGGGCCGTCGCAGCTAGGGCCGCCGCTGCCAGCCGGCTCTCAACGAAGATCCACCCGTCATCCACGCTGAGCACCCCGACTTCCAGCTCGACAACTGAGTCGAGGCCTGGCGTTCCTGGTACCTTTAGCGCTCGCCGCAGGTCGTCGCTCGCGCATTCGGTGTAGAGGTTGAGGTAAGGCCGGGCCAAGCTCGCGAGGACGGTGGCCTCGTTCAGGAATTCAATGCCCGGCAGGATGACGTGGAGGACCTTTGGGATGCTCTCAAGCAGGTCACCAAGAAACGGCAGCGTGCTCCGCGGGTCGCCCTTGCGATCGGACAACTGCTTCTGCAGCGCCGGCCTCAGCACGTTCTTGATCGCGAGCCGGTCGACGAGCCGTTCGGTCCAGTGCACCAGCCTTACGTCTGACGCCAGACCGAGGCCGGTCTCATCGGTCAGGTCGACGATTAGGCTGTCGATTTTGCAGCTCCGCAACTCCGCATCGAGCCAGTGCGCACAGCGATGCAGCAGGGCGGTCTTGCCGCAGCCCTCGCCGCCCACGGCTACGACCATCGTCGGCCGATTGACCGACGTCGCCGGATCGCCGACCTTATTGCAGAAGTCCCGGAACGCCTCCTCGGTGTGGTCGACTGGCACATAGTAGGAGCTGTGTTCCGCGTGCTTCCACGGACACAGCGGCCGCCGGTCGTCCCAGTTCCGCTGTGGTACGACGAAGGGGTTCACGGTCACGATCCAATCCTCATCTCGCTCATCTGCCTAGGCACCGAGCTGCATGGCCCGCGCGGTGGACTGCGGGCCATACCACGGCCAAGGGCGCTGCACGGCCGCCGCAACGCGCATCGCGTCGATCTCGACAGCGGTCAACCACCGCGCCGCCTCTTGCTGTCTAGCCCTTCTAGCAGCGGCGTCATCCGGCCACCTGGCAACAACCGCAGTGGCTTTGATGCTGAGTATCTCCTCGAGCAGCGTCGTGCCTAGGACGGAGCCACGCAGGGCCGCCGCCTCGTGCAGCTTGCTGGCGAGCCCATCCCTCGCGGCGTAGTACGTGCTGTCATCCGCTTCTGCCATCGGCGCCGCCAACGCTCGAACCATCGCGTTGCCTTCCCGGGCGTAGGCCGCAGCCGCACTCCGCAGCGCCTGCGCAGCCTGCACCTGCCGGTCGCGGCGCGATTTCCACTCGCCGCCGAGCATGGTGAGGAACGCTCCGACGACTGCGGAAATTAGAATCGTCCACAGGTTCGCGCTTGTGCCGGTCGGCGGCCTGACGGGAGAGGTGCCGGACTCGATGCGGTTCGCCACGATTAGGGCGTCGCAAGCGCGATCGAAGTCCTGCGGGTAGGTCCGGCGCCAGTCCTCGAACGACATCAGCCCTGCACTCGGCACGAGGAAACTCGGCGTTGGCCCCAGGGACGTCAGTGGCGTAGGCCCCGATGACGTCAGTCCCAGCGCCGTCGCAGCGTCGGCCAAGGCCTGCCGGTTGGCAAGGAAAGCGCAGTAGGCCTTCCGGCCATCGTTGGCGGTAGCTGCGGGGGCTGGGGCGGTGGGTCCGGCAAGCAGAGTCACGGACGCCGCGGCGCTGGCAACGATCGTGAGCAAGAGGCCCTCTGGTTGTCTCGGTCGCTAAGGTGTCCTGCTTATCGGGTGTTCACGATCCGCGTCAACCGCCGAACGGAAAGTAGCTTGACCGATCTGGTTCGACCTCTGGGAACGGCAAGGCCTGAGACATCGACCTTCAGTCGGCTGAAGCGATCGACTGATGCCCTCCCGGGTACGGTGCTGGTTAGGCCACCCATCCTCTGGTTACCGCTAGACAACCGCCAGAACCCAATGGTTCTTCACATCACGTTGCGATCTAGACACAGGCAGGCACCCCTCTGGGTCAAGAGGCCGCAGCGAGGGTTGTTCTAGGCTGGGGTGTGGCGGGTCCGGGAAGTGACTTTCCGAAGTGTCAATCTCGGGGCTCAGGTCGGTCGCGCTGGATTGCAGAGTCGCCCCCAAGTGTCCTCCCGGACCCGTTCTCATCAGCTTCGCGTCGGCGACCATCTGCCGGTAGACGATGTCGGACAGGCGCCGTTTCGGTGCCCGTAGGGCCTCCATCGGGGTCTTGCCCGCGGCCAATCTGCGCGGTAGTAGCGACGTCCTTCGGTGTCACGGCGTAGCTGGACGATGGCCATGATGTGCAGCGCGCGGTTGATGCCCCGGTTCCGGCTCTGGAGAGCCGGTGCCGGTTCTGGTCGCCGGATGAGGCGTCGATCGGTGCCGTTCCACGAGGCGAAGTGGACGCGGCTGGGAAACGGGGCGATGTCTCCGATCAGGCGGGCGGCGCCGGACGGTCCGATGCCGGTCAGGTCCATCAGCCGGCTGCCGGTGCTGTTGACCAGGTCGGTGAGTTCCTGTTTCGCGGTTTTGATCTTCTTGTCGATGACGACGAGTTCGCCGATCAGCTCGGAGGCCAGGCGGCGGGTTCTGCCGACCACGCCGCGTGGGCGCACGGTGCCCAGCAGGGCGCGGGCCTGCTGGGCGGACAGGTCCTTTTTCGCGCCGCCGGGCACCAGTTCGAGTAGTGGGTGGTGCATCCGGGAGACCGGGTCGGTGCGGGGGCGGTCGAGCTGGTCACGGCGATCGACGCGCAGCCGTAACGCGACGGTGGTGTCGTCGGTGAAGACCTGCCGCAGGCCTTCGGTGCGCAGGGCGACCACGGCGACGCTGCGGGCGTCGACGGGGGTCGGTCTTGCGGCCCTGGCCGGTGGCGAACACGCGGGCCCGGGCGGACAGCTTCGCGGGAACGTCCACGGCGGTCTCGCCGTCAGCGACCAGACGTTGGGCGATGTGGCGGCCGATGCCGTTGCAGCCCTCGACCGCCCACACGCGGTCTTTGTGCTTGCGACCGGCGGCGAGCATGGCCTGGTAGCCGTCGCGGTCGGTGCCGAACCCGGCCCTGCCCGAGCGCCTTCTCTCGGGCGTTGATGATTCCGATGGTGGCGGAACGCTTGTGCGGGTCCACGCCGATGATGACCTGGGCCATCGTGTCCTCCCTGGAT
This sequence comes from Micromonospora sp. GCM10011542, assembly GCF_042650685.1. NCBI lineage: Bacteria > Bacillati > Actinomycetota > Actinomycetes > Micromonosporales > Micromonosporaceae > Micromonospora > Micromonospora sp. GCM10011542. The sequence continues at coordinate 799 of NZ_JBHSBO010000040.1, read as the reverse complement.
CCGACGGTGTTCGTCGGCGCGAGAGCAGCGCTACCTTGAGCCGCGCAGTCCCCTCTTGAGCCTCTCTCCGCCGCGGTGACCGGCGGGGCGCACGCCAAATGAGAGCCACACCAACCTTGCGGTGGGCAGCCGCGATGAGAGCGACCCCCACCGGTCACCTCGACCAACCTGGCCGAGCTGCGGTCGTACCACCAGCTAACAGGTAGCCGCTGTCCGCGCGTTGGCTGCGCCCAGCCCACTGCGCTGCGCGGTCATGGCGCCCCTTATGTATGTCAAGGCGCCGCTGATACCAGGGGTTTAGGGTGGTTGGTGGCGGGTCCGGGAAGTGGCTTGTCCGAAGGGCCGATGTCCGGGATCAGGTCGGTCACGCTGGATTGCAGAGTCGTCCCCGAGTGCCCTCCCGGATCCGCCGCCTGCCGGCGTTTCTGGTCGGCGACCATGCGGGCGTAGACGACGTTGAACAGCCGTCGTTTCAGCGCGCGTATGGCTTCCATGGAGGTCTTCCCGGCGGCCTTCTTCGCGTCGAAGTAGGCGCGGCCTTCGGTGCGGTTGCGCAGCTGGACCACGGCCATAATGTGCAGTGTGAGGTTGATCCGCCGGTTGCCGGCGCGGGAGATCCGGTGACGCTCCTGGTCGCCCGAGGAGGCGTCCAGGGGTGCGGTGCCGTTCCATGAGGCGAACCGGTCGCGGTCGGCGAACCGGCTGATGTCTCCGACGTCTGCCAGTAGGCGGGGCGCGCCTGAGAGAGTGTTGTGATACCTCGGCGTGATCATCGCTGACTCTGTCAGCGATGATCACG
>NZ_JBHSBO010000039.1:0-23174 GCF_042650685.1 Micromonospora sp. GCM10011542 | reverse complement strand
AATTGGCACTGGCTTATCAAGCACCCTGTTGAGTTCTCAAAGAACAACCACACACCGATCAGGAACCCCCACCAGGAGGGCCCCATCCGGGGCAATTCGTTCGCGTCCTCGGCGCTCACTGGCGCCGGGCACTTTTACTACGTTACCTCACCGTCTCTGTCGTGTCAAACCGTGTGTCCCGGTGTGTCACGCTTCGTGCGGGTTGGTTCCGGCGTCCGAGCGCAGCAGCGAACCGCTGCGCCTGTTCATCGGATTTGGCAGGCCGGCCGTCGCGGTTTCCCGCGAGCTCGCCCGGTGCCCTGCCGGTCGTAAACCTTACCCGGTCGGCTCCGCCGCACCAAATCGACCCGCTGGCCGATCAGATGGGCACCGCCCGTTCCGAGTCCGTCAGGTGTAACCCGTTGGATCCGGAGGTTGTCCTGCGCTCCGGCCTCCGGGGCTTCGCCCCGTTTCGTCCGTTCCGCGCTGGCAGAGAGAAAGTTACGCGTCCGCGGGTTTGATCGTCAAATCCGCGGGTAGCGTCCCGCGTCACATCCGGTCGGTACGAGACACCGTCGCAGCTCAGCGCGGGTTCGATCCCGCCGGATGGCCCGGCCCGGCAGGAGTCGCAGGGCTCGGGGGTACGGCAGAGTCAGCGCCGTGGGCGGCGTCCGTATTCCACGGAGACTGCGACGCGGGCTACCGGGTGCGAACGCGGCGGTCCGCCGTACCTCGACGGGTCCATGGGACCGGGTGACCTTCTCGTGGGCTTGGTCTGCCCCTCAGAGGCAGGTGACCGGGGGACAGCAGTCGTGCGGTCGTGGCCGGTCAGGAGGTGGGGGCGCCCGTCCGCCGACGGGCAGCGAACCATGCGCGGACGCCGAGGACGCCGACAGTGGTGCCGATGGCCAGGGAGGCGGCAATCAGCAGGGCGTGCACCCACAGGAAGCTGGTGGCGGCGCCCTCGCCCACCGTGCCGGAGGCCCAGGAGCGCGGGTCCTGCCAGATGGCGACGGCGAACCTCGGCCAGATCACCCAGGTCCACACGCCGACCCCGACCAGGAAGACAGCCCATCGCCGCGACAGCACCATGGCAGCCGAGTATGCCAGCGGCCCTGGTCACGGGCCGGAACCCGGGTCGAGCGACGAGCCTGTCGAAGCCGGCCGAGGCCTGTCCGGGCCGGCACCGCTTCGCCGGAGGGCGGATCAGCGCGCGCGGCCTCAGTCGTGAGGGCCTGCGTCGACGGGTCGGTCAGAAGCAGCTCCCGCCGCCGTCGATAGTCGCGTTCGCCCGGGGTCCGGGTGGTGGATCGTGTCGAGTCGGCCAGGAAGCCGTCCGAAAAGGTGCTACCCCCGCGGAGCGGGCGGCGCGGCTCGGGGGCCACGGGTAGCGTGGGTCCATGGTCCGGCAGAGCAGCTACGCGCCGGAGGCGGTCGACCAGGTCGACGGCCTCCCGCTCGGCGTGGTGCCAGCCTGCCCGAGCAACTCCGGCGATGGCCGGGAGCAAATCGTCGACGTACTCCGTGCCGGTGGACTGCGGTTCCGCGCCGGCGCGCGATGGCGGACGGCTCGCTGAAAGCCTGATCCGCTGACCGACGGGGCGATCCGCCCCGCTCGACGCGCGCGCGTGACCCATCGATCCCCGCACTGAGAGGCGTACCACCATGTCCGTTGCACGGATGCTCACCGGCGACCGGCCCACCGGCCGCCTGCACCTCGGCCACTACGTCGGCAGCATCGCCAACCGGGTGCGGCTGCACCAACGGTACGAGAGCTTCTTCATCATCGCCGACCTGCACATGCTCACCACCCGCAACCGCCGCGAGGACATCGACCGGGTCTCCGGCAACGCCCGGGACATGGTGACCGACATCCTCGCCGCCGGCGTCGACCCGGCCCGCGCCACCTTCTATCTCCAGTCGGCCATCCCGGAGGTCGGCGACCTGAACACTCTCCTGCAGAACCTGGTGACCGTGCCCCGGCTGGAACGGGTGCCGTCGTTGAAGGACATGGCCCGGGACGCCGGCAAGGAGGAGATGCCGTACGGGCTACTGGGTTACCCGGTGCTCCAGGCGGCGGACATCCTCTGCGTGAAGGGCGAGGTCGTGCCGGTGGGGCGGGACAACGCGGCACACGTCGAGGTGACCCGGGAGATCGCCCGCCGGTTCAACCACCTGTACGGCCCGGTCTTCCCCGTGCCGGAGCTGATCCCGGCCGACACACCGAGCCTGGTGGGCACCGACGGCGCGGCCAAGATGAGCAAGAGTCGGGGCAACACCATCGCGCTCTCCGACGACCCGGCGACGGTACGCCGCAAGGTGCTCGGCATGTACACCGATCCGAACCGGGTGCGGGCGGACGTGCCGGGCACGGTGGAGGGGAACGCGGTCTTCGCGTACCACGAGGTGTTCAACCCGGACCGCGCCGAGGTCGCCGAGCTGGCGCGGCGCTACCGGGCCGGCCAGGTGGGTGACGTGGAGGTCAAGGAGCGGCTCATCGTGGCGTTGGAGGAGTTCCTGGCGCCGGTCCGGGAGCGCCGGGCCGCGATCGAGGACGACCGCGGCCTGGTCGACCGGCTGATCGTCGAGGGCACCGAGCGGACCCGCGAGGAGGTTCGGCGGACCCTGGTCGAGGTACGCCGGGCGATGGGGCTGACCGGGGCGTACCAGCAGGTGCGACGGCGGGCCGAGCGGAGCCGCCGGCGATCCGACGCCCCGGCCTGAACCGGAGCGGCCGTCCCGGTGCGGTGCTGGACTCCTCGGCGGCACACCCTGATGGGAGCGCAGAATGCCAGGATGAGGGGGATCTTCGTTCGTCCGGTGCCGACTGCGGAGACACACCGGACCACGATGTTCGAGATCTTCTTCGACCTGGTCTTCGTGTTCGCGCTGACCCGGGTCATCACCTTCATGGCGCAGTCGCCGACGCCGCTCACCCTGGCCCAGGGGCTGCTCCTCCTGCTGCTCCTGCTCTACTCCTGGAGCCCGTACACCTGGTTGGGCAACCTGGTCCGCGCGGACGTCGGCCCGGTCCGCGCGGCCACCCTGGTCGCGATGGCCGCGGTCTTCGTCGCCGCGCTGGTGCTGCCGGACGCCTGGCAGCAGGGCCCGGGACCGCTCGACGCACCGCTCATCCTCGCGCTGGCCTACCTGGTCGGGCGGGCGGTGCAGCTCGTGCTGCTGCTCTGGGCCGCCGGGGAGAACCGCCGCTGCGGGCGACCCTCCGGTTCTTCACCGTGCCGGTGGTGGCGGCCTGGTTGCCGCTCGTCCTGGGCGCGGTGCTCGGCGGCACCGCCCAGACGGCACTCTGGACGGTGGCGCTCCTGGTGGACGTCGGCGGTGCCCGGATCGCGTCCGCCCACCGCCCGTGGCAGCTGCGCAGCCTGGAGCACTTCACCGAGCGGTACGGGCTGGTGCTGATCATCGCGCTCGGCGAGTCGCTGATCGCCGCGGGAGCCGAGACGAAGTCGGCGGTGACAAGCGGCCCCGGCCTGGTGGCGGCGCTGCTCGGCCTGATCACCACGGTCTGCCTGTGGTGGCTGTACTTCGACCGGCTGGCCCCCACCGCCCGGCGGGCCGTCGCCGGGCTGCCGGTCGAGCGGCGGGCCGACGTGGCCGGCGACGCGTACGGCCTGGGGCACGCCCCTCTGATCACCGGCGCCATCTACGTCGCGCTCGGCATCGAGCAGGTGCTCGGGCGGCTGACGGCCGAGCCGGACGCCCCCAGCCGACTGGACTGGACCGCCACCACCGCCCTCTACGGCGGTGCCGCCCTCTACCTCCTCGGCCGGCTGGTCTTCCGCCGGCTCACCGTGCGCGCTGTGCGGCCGGCACAGCTCATCGGCGCGCTGCTGCCGCTCGCCCTGTTGCCGGTCGGCCGATCCCTGCCCGCCCTGGCCTCGCTCAGCCTACTGACCGTCTTCCTGGTCGGCCTGACCTGCTACGAGTGGCGGATCGACCGACGCGACCCCCGGATCGAGCCGAACCCCCCGGTCCGCCCGTAAGCCCGCCACCGGGCCCGACGTGGCCAGCACCGACTGACCCCAGGTGGTGGCGCTCCACGACCTGCTGCTGGGCCTGACGCCGTCGCCGGTCATGGCGCTCGACCGGGCCGCCGCGGTGCCATGCGCGAGGGGACCGGAGGCCGGGCTCGCAAGGCTGGGTCGCCGACGGTGATCCAGCCCACCCAACCGGTCGGTACAGAATTGGGGAATCGACGACGTGCCTGCTAGGTTCATTTATGTACCGAGCGGTACCGAACTGCTTCCGATCTCGCAAGGAGACGAGCCCCATGGGTCAGCTCAATGGCAAGACCGCCCTGGTAACCGGCGGCACGACCGGCATCGGCCTGGCCGCAGCCCAGCGCTTCGCCGCCGAGGGCGCGCACGTGTTCATCACTGGGCGTCGGCAGGCGCAACTCGACGAGGCCGTGGCCGGAATCGGTGGCAATGTCACCGGGATCCGTAGTGACGTGGGCAATCTGGACGACCTGGACACCGTCGTGGAGGCCATCGCCGCCCGCGGCGCCGGCCTGGACGTGCTGTTCGCCAACGCCGGCGGCGGCGAGTTCGCCCCGCTCGGCAGCATCACCCTGGAGCACTTCACCGACACGTTCGACCGCAACGTGCGCGGCACCGTGTTCACCGTGCAGAAGGCCCTGCCCGTCCTCAACGACGGCGCCTCGGTCATCCTGGCCGGGTCCACCGCCGCGAGCAACGGCACGCCGGCGTTCAGCGTCTACGCCGCCTCCAAGGCCGCCATCCGCTCCTTCGGCCGCACCTGGGCCGCGGAGCTCACCGGCCGGAAGATCCGGGTCAACACGATCATCCCGGGACCCACCGAGACCCCGGGCATCACCGGTCTGGCCAACAGCCCGGAGGAGGCCGCCGGCCTGCTCCAGATGCTCGCCTCCACCGTCCCGCTGGGCCGGATGGGCCAGCCCGAGGAGATCGCCAACGCCGTCCTCTTCCTCGCCTCCGACCAGAGCAGCTTCATGACCGGCGGCGAGATCTTCGTCGACGGCGGCAGCGAGCAGATCTGACCCAAGAAAGGGCCGGCTTCGTGGGCATCACCCGCGAAGCCGGCCCATCCTCGTTTCCGTACCTTGAGCCGGGGTCAGGTGCGCGCGGGAAGCCCTTCCGGGTACGCCGTCGCGGCGAAGGCGCGCAGCGCGATCTCGGCGGACTTCTCCAGGTCGGCGCGGGACACCCCGGCGGCGGCATGCACGGCCTGCCCCTCCGCCACGACCATCACGAACCGGGCCAGCGCTGCGGGGTCGGCGCCCTCGGGCAGGTCGCCCTCGGCGACGGCCGCGGCGAAACGCGACGCCAGGGCCTGCTCACCGGTCAACCGGCTGGCGGCCAGGAACTCGGCCACCCCCGGATTGTCGGCACCGCACGCGGTGCCACCCTGGATCGAGAGGCAGCCGGCCGGTCGGCCGGGTTGGGTGAGCGCCACCACGTTGGCGCGCAGCATCGTCGCCGCCACCTCGTACGCGGTGGGTTGGGCCAGCGCGTCGCGCGCGTACGCCATCTCGGTCTCCGCGTAGCGGTTCACCGCCGCGCGGAACAGGTTCTCCTTGTTGCCGTACGCCGCGTACAGGCTCGGCTTGTTGATGCCCATGGCCGCGGTCAACTCGGTCAGCGAGGCACCCTCATAGCCGTGCCGCCAGAAGACGTCCATCGCCTGCTCCAGCGCGGCCTCTGCGTCGAACGAGCGCGGTCTACCCTGCTGCGGCATTCCGACACCTCCTCAGGGACCCAGATTACTCCTGGTCAACCGGCCGGTACAAAAACAGGGGCGTCCGTACCCGACGGCTCCCGGGAGCGGGTCGCGGAAGTGGGCCTTGCTCAGGATGCCGACACGCGTTGCACGAACCAGAGCAGGCCCAGGATGGACACGAAGGCGGACAGTGCGCCGGTCGTCCAGAGACCCGCTCTCGGCGTACGGTTCCGCAACACGATCAGCAGCGGGAACACAGCGGCGATGATCGCCAACTGTGCAACCTCGATGCCGACGTTGAACACCAGCAGGGACCACAGCAGTGTCCACGACCACGCCTCGTCGATCCCCAGCGCGCCCGCGAAGCCCAGCCCGTGCACGAGGCCGAAGCAGAACACGACCCCGAGACGGATCCAGCCGGGCCGGTCCAGGCTGAAGTGGCCACGCCCCGCCGGCTCGAGGTCGGCGGCGTGGTCGCGGCGACGCCAGACGCGCCACAGGTACCAGCCGGCGACCACCGCGATCGACAGCGCGATGACCGGCTCGACGACCCGCGCGGGCACGTCGACCAGACCGAGGGCGGCCAGCAGGAACGTCACCGAATGCGCGAGGGTGAAACTCGTGGCCGCGAGCACGACCTCCCGCAGGCGCCGCGACCCGGCGATGAGCGCCAGCAGGAACAGAATGTGGTCGAGCCCGGTCAGCAGGTGCTCGGCGCCCAGGCGGAAGAACTCCCAGAACCGCTCGTACCACGACTGGGCCGTCGAGAAGGACGGACGATCGGCGTCGAGCGCGGCACTGCCCGAGTGGCCGTCGATGTCGTACGTGACGATCGTCTTGGTGCCCTTGACGTAGCCCTCGGCGTCGCCAAACAGCCCGCTGCGTACCGCGTGTTCGTCGCCCCGCCCACCACACGCCCAGTCGAGCAGCAGATCGGCGTACGGCACGCCCTCCTGGGCGCCGATCGTGAAGTCGCCGACCGGGGTCGGCGCGCAGGCCCTGCCCGCCGAAGTGACCGAGAGGTGCTCGGTGACGTACCGGACGGCCGGCGCGGCGTGCGCGTTGAGCGCCCCGCCCTGCCCGTCGGGGTCACCGGCCTCGAATGCGGCGGTCCCCGCCTGGAAGAGGGAATCGTCGTGCCCGTAGTCGGCGGCCGACACCACCAGGAGGTCGTATTCGAGCTTCAGCGCCGTCCGGATGTGACCCTCGTCGCCCGCGGTGACGCCGACGTACACGGTCGACGAGAAGCCGTGGGCGAACGCCGGCCCGGCGTTCAAAAGGGCGATCACCGCTGCGGCAATTCCGACGACGGTGACGATGACGGTACGACGGACGCCCTGCGGCATGCCGCTCCTTTCACCAGGTCAGTGCACGTTGCACGCCACGGGTGAACACCAGCCCGACCACCGGCGAACCGCTGTGGAACAAAGCCTCGGAACGGCTGCCAGTGGATCGAATGCGGCCGGAACTGGGATAGGAACGAAAAGAAGCAATCGCGCTTCCCCGCCACCCCTCGGAGGACGACCACCTTGCGCCCCCCACTTCGGGCCGTCGCCATCCTGGCCACGGCCGCCGCGCTGATCACCGGATGCAGCTCCGGCGACGACTGGTCCCGGCCACACCCCCGGCCCAGCGCCATCGGCAGTCTCGGCCCGGGGTTCGTCGACCCCTCCGCCCGGCCAGCTCCGGAATCGACCGTCACGCCACGGCCCGGCTCCTGGAACGGTGTCCACCCGTCGAAGGACTACCGCGTGGTGCTGCTGACCGCCGGTGACGACCACCCGACCAAGGCCCTCGTCACGGCGGTCGAGGAGTGGGCTGACGACGAGCACGTCGACCTCAGGACGGTGGTCGCCGACGTCCACGACCCCGTCGCCGGCATCACCAAGGCCCTCGAGCTGAGTCCGGACCTCGTCGTCAGCGCGGGCAACGACCTCATCGACCCCCTCGCGCTGGTCACCGCGAACCACCTGTCGCAGCACTTCCTGGTGGTCGGCGCGGAACTGGCCGAGCCCACCTACAACGTCACGGCGGTCGACTGGTCCGGCGCGTCGTTCCGTGGCGAAGGGCTCGGCATGTCCTCGACGTACGACCCCGGCTCGTTCACCGCCGAGCGCTGTGCGGCCGCCATCAGGGCGGGCGTCGCGGCCGTACTCCACGACCTCACCGGGATCGTCATCTGGCTCGACTAGCTCCAGCCCGAATGATCCGCGGGACGCCGATGGTGGTCGCAGCGAGTGTGTCCGCGATCGCCCGCTGTGGTTCGTGCAGCGAGTTCGCCGAGGTCAGGCCACAAACTTTCGGCACGTGCAACCCGTCCGCGGGTCCCACGTTCATCTCGAGGACACCCGCCTCGGAAACGTTGATGGGGTGCTTCATACCTCGCACCCGAACGGACGGAAACAGATGAAGTTCGACAACCGGACACAGGCCCCCGGCCTTGTTCGACGCAGGATGGCCGCAGGCGCCGGCGCGGCGGCCCTGGGCGTCACCGCAGTGCTCGCCAGCGGCTTGATGAACGCGGCCAGCGCTGCCGACACCGTGACGCCCACCGGCATCGTCCTGGGCGTGGGCGCCACCGAGTCGCAGCGCGCCGTGTCCTGGTACTCCTCGGCCGGCACCGCGCAGGTGGTCGAGGTCGCGCCGACGTCCCGGCTCGTCAACGGCGAGTTCCCCGCGGACGCCGTCACCTTCCCGGCCACCATCGCGGCGAACAGCGTCAACGGTGGCTACAACGGTCACGCCACGATCGACGGCCTGAAGGAGGACATTGCCTACTCCTACCGGGTCGGCACCGAGGGCGGCTGGTCCACGACGTACTCCTTCAAGACCCAGGACTTCGAGGGCGACTTCGACTTCCTGTTCTACGGCGACCCGCAGATCGGCTCGTCCGGCAATGTGGCGAAGGACGGCGCCGGGTGGGCGGACACCCTGAACGTCTCCCTCGCCGCGAACCCGAACGCCGAACTGCTGGTCTCCGGCGGTGACCAGACCGAGACCGCCAACACCGAGACGCAGTGGGACGCGTTCCTCGCGTCCGACAAGCTGCGCCAGTACCCGTGGGCCGCCACCATCGGTAACCACGACGTCGGCGGCAAGGCGTACGAACAGCACTTCTGGACTCCGAACACCGATCGGTCCGCGCCGTTCTACAACGGCAGCACGACGACCCGGTCGGGCGGTGACTACTGGTACATGTACAAGGACGTCCTGTTCATCGACCTCAACAGCAACGCCTACGCCAACGGTTCCGACGAGGCCCACATCGGCTACGTCACCGACGTCGTCAAGGCGCACGGTGCCGACGCCAAGTACACGGTGCTCGTCTACCACCACTCGATCTACTCGCCGGCCAGCCACGCGAACGACGCCGACAACCAGAAGCGCCGTCAGGACTTCCCGACCGCCTTCTCGCGTCTCGGCGTCGACCTGGTCCTGCAGGGGCACGACCACAGCTACTCCCGCAGCTACGCGATCAAGAACGGGCAGAAGGCGCACCCGGACGAGCAGCCCGGCGCCAACGAGGTGGCCGAGGGTCCGGGCGGCGTCATCTACGTGACGGCGAACTCCGCGTCGGGTTCGAAGTACTACGACCTCACCGCTCCGAACACGACCAAGGACCCGAACTACGGTCCCGACCCGCTGAACCCCAACAGCCACTGGGCCAACTCGGTCGAGAACCAGGAGCACGTCCGTACCTACGTGAAGGTCGAGGTGCGCAAGAACAAGCTCGTCGTCGAGAACATCCGCAGCGGCACCTGCGCCGCCCCCAACGCTGCGGTCGAGCTGGGTCAGGAGTCGTGGTGCGGCCCGAACAGCGGCGCCACCGCCGCCCAGCCGGTCGGTTCCACGGTCGACAAGGTCGTGATCAACCCGTACCGCGGCAATGGCCACAGCATCTCGGCCAGCGTGCCCACGCCGGCCGCGGCTGAGGCTGGCTGGCTTCAGCAGACGACCGAGGGTGCTACCGGGACCCTCACGCTCACCGCGCTGAGCTGACCCGGCCCGATCCACCTGGTGGGGTGGGCACCCTCGGGTGCCCACCCCATCGCCTTTCCTTCATCCGTCGAGAACTGCCCGAGGATCACCAGATGCACCCATCCAGACCGCGTACGACCACCGCAGTCGAAGCCCTCACCCGGGCCACTGCCGTCGTGCTGCTCGCCACGCTCGGCCTCGTCGGAGTGGGGGCCGGGGCCGCCGCGGCGGACGGCGGTGTCCCCTGGGCGGTCACGACGGCCTCCAACGACTTCGGCTCCGGCCGCCCGAACTACACCTACACCCTCAACCCGGGCGGGCAGCTCAAGGACGGTCTCGTGGTCGTCAACCACGGCACCACTCCACTCGACCTGGCCGTGTACGCCGCCGACGGGTTCACCACCGACAAGGGTCAGCTCGACCTGGTCACCAAGACTGCGAGGTCGACAGGGGTGGGTGCGTGGGCCCACGTGGATCGGGACCACGTGACCGTCCGGCCCGGCGGGTCGGTTGAGGTGCCGTTCACGGTCACTCTTCCGAACGACGCCGCGCCCGGCGACTACCTGGGCGGCGTCGTCACCTCGCTGGCGCAGGCCAGCGAAACGGACGGGAGCAAGGTGGACCGGCGTCTCGGCATCCGAATCCGTCTACGCGTGGGTGGCGAGCTCAAGCCGAGCATGTCGGTGGAGGACCCGCAGGTGCGCTACTCGGGCACGGCCAATCCCTTCGGGAAGGGTGACGCCACCGTCACGTACACGATCCACAACACGGGCAACAGCGTCCTCACCGCGCGGCAGGTGGTGTCCGTATCCGGCCCCTTCGGGCGCTTGGGCGTCCGCGCCGGGCAGATTGACGACCCGCCCCAACTGCTCCCGGGCGAGACCTGGAAGGTTTCGGTGCCGATACACGGAGTGGCCCCCGCGCTGAGGCTGACGGGGACGGTCACCCTCGTACCACTGCTCACCGACGCGTCGGGTTCGATCGCCCCACTCGCCAGCGTCGAGACCACGACGCACGCCTGGACCGTTCCCTGGACGCTGCTGCTGCTCGTCCTCGTCGTCCTTGGTGGGCTCATCGTCGTTGCGGGTCTGGCTTCCCGGCGCCGTCAGGCCAGACGCCGCGAGGGCGCTCGCCTCTAGGAGGCTGGCGAGCAGACGCTTCGGGAGCCCCGGCGGGGCGGCCGGGGACTCCCTGGTGGAAGTCCCCGGCCGGGCCGGGCATCAGCCCAGGCGCGACTCGATCGCCTCAATCACGCGCGGGCGCAGTTCGGCGGCGCGGATGACGGCGTCCACCGAGCCGACCTCGACGGCACGCTGGATGTTGTGCACGCGGTCGAACTCCGTGGCGACCTCGCCGAGCTTCTCCGCGCGTACCGCGGAGCGCAGTTCGTCGAGTTCCGCGGTCAGCGCGGCGCGTGCGGTACCCGTCGCCGCCGCGGCGCGGGCCTCCAGGTCCCGCACGCGCGGGTCGGCCGCCGTGCGGGCGTTGACGTCGGCGGTGAAGACCACCGCGGCGGCGGGGGCGCCGCCGAGGACCGAGGCGTACGAGCCCTCCAGCGCGAGGACCGTCATGTTCGGGTTCAGCGCCTTCGAGAACACCACGAACGCGCCGCCGTGGTACCGCGAGATCACGCAGAAGACGATGGGCCCGCGGAAGTTGACGATCGCCCGGCCGATCTCGGCGCCGTACTCCAACTGCAGCTTGCGCATCGACTCGGGCGAGCCGTCGAAGCCCGACAGGTTCGCCAGCACCACCAGCGGCCGGTTGCCGCTGGCCGCGTTGATCGCCCGCGCGGCCTTCTTCGACGACCGGGGGAACAGCGTGCCGGCCGTGTAGGTGTCCGGGCCGTCGGTGGGCGGGAAGCCGCGTCGCGGCACTGATCGCGACTCGATGCCGAGCAGACACACGGGGATGCCGCCGAGGTGCACGTCCTGCACCACCGCGGTCTCCGCGTCGGCCATGCCCGCCCAGCGCTCCAGCACTGGGTGGTCCTGGTCGGCGAGCGCCCGCATCACGGTCCGGATGTCGAACGGCTTCTTGCGTTCCGGGTTGGCCTCGGCCGAGAAGATCTCGCCGACCGTGGCGAAGGCGCTGCCCGGCACGTCGTGCGGGAAGGTGGAGATGTCGCGGTCCACCGGGTCGGTGGTGCTCGCCCGCCGCGGCGCCTCCTCGCCGGGCGCGACGTACGTGTGGTCGTAGTGCGACATCAGCACGTCCCGCGCGGCGGTCAGGTTCGGCGCCCAGTACTGCGCCTGCCCGTTCGGTCCCATCACCCGGTCGTAGCCGCCGATGCCGAAGTTGTCCTCGGCGGACACCCCACCGGAGAAGTCGAGTGACTGCTTGCCGGTGAGCACCATGGCCGAGTCCGGCGTCATCACGAGGACGCCCTTGGTGTGCATGAGCATCGTCGCCTCGGCGTTCCAGTACGGCTGCGCCCCGACGTTGATGCCCGCGACCACGATGTTGATCTCACCGCCGGCCTGGGTGAACTCGACGATCCGCTTGAGCGCCGCGGCCACCCAGTCCATGTTCTCGGTGCCCGAGGTCATCGAGATCCGGGCACCGGCGGACAGCGCCCACCACTCCAGCGGCAGCCGCATCCGCTCCGCGAGGTCCAGCGCGGCGATCACGCGGCGGCACTCCGCCTCCGACAGGGCACCCAGCGACTTCGTCGGATCGCCGAGCAGCACGACCCGGCTGACACCCTGCGCATGCCGCTCGGTCGGCGTGCTGACCACTCCGGCGACGATGGCGGCGCTGTTGCGCCCCCTGGGCCGGTCCACCGGCACCAGCGCGTGGTGCTCGTCGAGGTCGTGCTCGACGAAGTCCCCGAGCAGGCCGGTCAGCTCGTACGGGTACACCGTGTTGCGGCTGCTCGCGCGCAGCACCTTCAGCCGGTAGTCGTCGATGGGCTCGACCGGCTCGACGGGCGGCTCGCCGATGGTCAGCTTTGCACTGCCGGTGACGTCGAAGGAGATCCGGACGCCGATCTTGGTCAACTCGCCGGTCCGGTGGTCGCGCTGCCGCGCGATGAACAGGATCTCCTCCAGCCCGGCGCCCCCCGTCGTGGGGCGCACCCGCCCGGCGATCATCTCCATCTCGGCACGGGTGAGCTCGCTCGGCGGCCAGACGTAGACCACGATCCGGTTGGTGGTGAAGCGCGTCTTCGACGGTCGCCGCGACTGGGCCCGGCGGATCGAGTCGAGGCAGGCCGCGATGGCGTCCTCGGTGGTCGGCAACGCGACCAGCCGGCCGTCCTGATCGCGCAGCTCGGTCAGGTCCCGCACCTGGGCGAACGCGACGAGGCGCTCGTCGGACGGGTTCTCCCGGGCCACGCACTGGAAGAGGTAGACCTCCTCGTCCGACGAGGGCAGCCGGGTCAGGTCGAACTTGTGCAACCGCTCCAACTGCATCCGCTGCGCGATGTACGGGTGCAGACCGCGGATCAGCCGGTCCTCGGTGATCCCCGTACCCGACGGGCGGAAGGTGAAGTGGTGGTGCATCACCGCGCCGCCGCGACCCGCGACCGTGGCGGTGAGCCGGCGGACCCCTGGCAGCGGGTGCGCGGCGATGACCTCCAGCAGCGCGGCGGCCATCGCGTCGAAGTCCTCCGGCTGGTCCTCCCAGCCGAGGTAGATGTCGGCGTCGACGGCGTCCTCGTCACGGGCCAGCTCGGCGAGCCCACGCAGCGCGCTGCCCAGCGCGTCGAAGCGCACCGCGGTGGAGACCACACTGGAGTCCGCCCGCTCGGCGACCACGAACCGGCAGCCGGCGACCTCGCGGGCCCGCACGCTGATCAGCGCCTTGTTGCCGTAGTACCGGCGGGTCAGCACCTCCAGCATGACCGTGTTGTCGAGGTGGTCGCGCACGAGCCGCTGGCCGAGCAGCCGGACCAGCGGCTCGGTGCTGCGTACCATCTCCGCGATGCGCTCGGCGCGGTCCGGCGCGTCCGGGTGCGCGTCCAGGTGCCGGAGGTGGCCCCGGACCTGGGCGTAGACGCGGGCGCGGTTGCGGCGCAGCAGCGGTTGGGCGAACCAGGCGAACACCACGCCCCGGGCGAGGTCGGCGACCACCGGGAAGCGGACCTGCGTGGCGGCCACCAGCCGCTCCAACGCCAGGCCGGCGCGCTCGCGCAGCGTCTCGTCCGGCGGCGACTCCCGCAGCCACGCGCGCAGCAGCGTCGCGACGACCGTGGCATCGGCGGACGCCCGTTGCAGGGCGAGGAAGATCCGGAAGACGGCGGCTTCGAGCGCGGGAGAGCGCTCCAGGTCGGTGACCCCGTAGTGCCCGAGCGCCTTGGCGAGCCTGGCCTGGAACGAAGCGGGCAGGCCGGCCCGCTCGATGTCGAGGCTCTGCAGGTACGCGTGGAAGTACTCGCGCGCGCTGTAGACGTGGCCGTCGCCGTCCTCGCCCGTCGGCCGGTTGCGGCTCAGCTCGGTGAGGTCGGCGAACACGGTGACCAGGTCGAGCTCCTCGGCCAGCGGCCGGTGGCCGTCCTCGACGGCCGCCCGTCGTGCGGTGAGGTAGTCGTCGAGCACCCGACTGTCGTCGTGCGGGTCGACGTCGAAGCCGAGCAGCAGGCCGCGCAGGTCCTCCTGACCGCGCCTGCTGCGCAGGTACGCCGGAACGTCCTCGGACGCGGCGGGCAGGTCCAACTCGACGGTGACGGCGGCCGGGCCGCTCGCGGTCTCGGCGCCCTCGTCGGCCAGCGGCTCCAGCCGCAGCAGCGGCGCACCGGCCTCCACCTGACTGCCGACGGAGACGGAGCACTCCCTCAGCCGCGCCCGGAACGGCGCCCGCAGCACCGTCTCCATCTTCATGGCTTCCAGCACCAGCACCGGCGCTCCCGCCTCCACCTCGTCGCCGGCCTCCAGTGGCGTGGCGACGACCAGCGCCGGCATGGGGGAACGGAGCACGCCGCCCTCGTCACGGCTGACCCGGTGCGTCACACCGTCCACCTCGACCAGGTGGGTGGGCCCGTGGGTGCTGGCCAGCAGGCGGTACCGGGAGCCGTTGACCACGACCTGGCCGGTGTGGCGGTCGAAACGGTCGAGCTCGACGTCGGCGGTACGCACGGCGGAGCCCGCTTCGATCCCGACGCGGAACCGGTGTGCGCCGACCCGCGCCACGCGCATGCGGTAAGTGACGCCGCGCAGTTTCAGGTCGAGCGGTCGGCCGCTGCGGTGCTGCACCTGCGGACGCCCACCGGACGCCGTCGACAGCAGCCGCTGCCGCTCGACGCGCTCCTCCTCCTCGTACGCCTCGATGGCGGCCACCGCCAGCGCGACGGCGGAGTGCCGGTGCGCGACGAGCCTGCCCTCACCGCGGACGCGGTCGATCCAGCCGGTGTCCGCACTGGCGTCGATCACCTCGGGCTGGTCGAGGAGGTCGAGGACGAAGCTCTTGTTCGTCGCCCCACCCTCGATGATCACGGTGGTGTTCGCCATCGCGCGGCGCAGCTTGCCGAGCGCCTCGTGGCGGTCGCGACCGTACGCGATGATCTTGGCGATCATCGAGTCGAAGTCGGCCGGGATGGTGTCGCCCTCGCTGACGCCGGTGTCCACCCGGATACCCGGGCCGGTGGGCAGGTCCAGCCGCGCGATGCGACCCGGCGACGGCGCGAAGTCGCGGTCGGGGTCCTCGGCGTTCAGCCGGGCCTCGATGGCATGCCCGCGCTCCACCGGCGGCGTGCCGTCGAGCCGCCCACCGGAGGCGACGTGCAACTGCGCCTTGACCAGGTCGAACCCGGTGGTCAGCTCGGTGATCGGGTGCTCGACCTGCAGGCGCGTGTTGACCTCGAGGAACGCGAACTGCCGGTCGCCGGGGTGATAGAGGAACTCGACGGTCGCCGCGCCGCGGTAACCGACCGCCACGGCCAGCCGTTCGGCCGACGCCTTGAGCTCGGCCGCCTGCTCCGGGCTGAGCACCGGCGACGCCGACTCCTCGATGACCTTCTGGTTGCGTCGCTGCACCGAGCAGTCGCGGACACCGAGCGCCCACGCGGTGCCCTGCCCGTCGGCGATCACCTGGACCTCGACGTGCCGGGCACCGGTCACCAGACGCTCCAGGAAGACGATCCCGCTGCCGAACGCCCGCGCCGCCTCCTGGCTGGTGCGTTCGTACGCGTCGTCGAGTTCCGCCTCGTTCGTGATCACGCGGATGCCGCGTCCACCACCGCCTGCGGTCGCCTTGAGCATCAGCGGGTAGCCGATCCGGGCCGCCGCCGCCCGGGCCGCGGCCAGGGTCTCGACGGCACCTCGGCTCCACGGCGCGACCGGCACGCCGACCTCCTCGGCGATCAGCTTCGCGCCGATCTTGTCGCCGAGCTGGCGCATGGCCTCCGCGCTCGGCCCGACGAAGGTGACACCGATCTTCTCGCACAGCTCCGCGAACGCCGGATCCTCGGCGACGAAACCCCAGCCGACCCACGCGGCGTCGGCCCCGGTCTCGATCAAGGCCTGCTCCAGCGTCGCCAGGTTGAGGTACGGGCGAGCGGACGCAGGACCGAGGTCGTAGGCGATGTCCGCCGCACGCACGAAGGTGGCGGTGCGGTCGACGTCGGTGTAGAGCGCGACGGTCTCGATCGGGACGTCGCTCTCCGCAGCCAACTCTCGGACCGCGTGGATGAGACGCATGGCGGCCTCACCACGGTTGACGATGGCAACACGGTTGAACACCCGATTGACCCCTTTTGGTAGACCTGTGACGTGCGCGCCGCGAGACGACGGCTCCCGGCAGTGGTTACCTTTCCGCCTACCGGGCGGTACCGCCATGGCGCTATCGCCGAACCACCCGGCCGTCATTTGTAGGAAACCACCAAAAGTTTTTGGCCCCACACCACCGGTCGGGCCCGGTCGACCCCGACCCTGGCCCCTCACCATCCGGTCCCGTCTGGTCAGGAATCGAGAAGCGCCCGGACTTCCGGCGGGCCTAGCCTTTCTGCAGTTGGCCGGCATCGCGCCGAGCCTCCCAGCGACGAAAGGCAGGCTGCGAATGTCCGCGAAGAGTGCCACGAACGGGTCCACCGGCTTCAGCAGCGCGGAGCGTGCCGCGATGCAGGAGCGCGTCGCCGAGCTGCGCGCCGAGGGCAAGAAGGGCGCCAAGAAGGCCGACGGGCTCCAGGCGGTCCTCGACCGGATCGCACAGATGGCGCCGGAGGACCGTGCGCTCGCGGAGCACGTGCACGCGACGGTGACCGCCACCGCCCCGGAACTGTCGCCGAAGACCTGGTACGGCATGCCCGCGTACGCGAACGAGGACGGTAAGATCGTCGTCTTCTTCCAGGACTCGGGCAAGTTCAACTACCGCTACTCGACGCTGGGCTTCCAGGACACGGCCAACCTCGACGACGGGGACCTGTGGCCGGTGTCGTACGCGCTGCGGAAGTGGAGCCCGGCGGTGGAGAAGAAGGTCGTCGAGTTGGTACGGGCTGCGATCTCCTGACCGTCGCCCGGCGCCACGGTTCGGGTCAGCTGGGGGTGAGGAGGCAGAACTCGTTGCCTTCCGGGTCCGCGAGGACGGTCCACGGCACATCGTTCTGGCCGAGGTCGACGGCGGTGGCGCCGAGCGTCCGCAGTCTGGCCGCCTCGGCCTCCAGGTCGTCACCCTGGTATGGGCGCAGGTCGAGATGGACGCGGTTCCACACGGTCTTCACGTCGGGTGTGCGGAGGAACTGCAGATATGGGCCGACACCCTTGGCGGAGCGCATCACCGCCCTGTGGTCGGTCACCTCGTGCAGTGTCCAGTCCATGGCCTTGCCGTAGAAGCGGGCCATGGCTCGCGGATCCGCGCAGTCGACCACTACCGCGGCGATCGGTCCGGTGTCTCGGTAGAGCGGTCGGGGGTCCAGCACGCAGAACTCGTTGCCCTCCGGGTCGGCCATGACCGTCCATGGGACGTCGCCCTGGCCCACGTCGGCGGGTGTCGCGCCGAGATCCTTCAGGCGCGTGATGACCTCCGCCTGATGGGCCGCTGAGGTGGTGGCGAGGTCGACGTGCACGCGGTTCTTCACCGTCTTGGGTTCCGCGGAGACGACGAGGTCGAGGCAGACGGCGACGGGGTCGGGGTAGACGAAGCCCTCGGGTTCGAGGTTGGTCACGCCGGGTCCCTCGCTGGAGACTCCCCAGCCGAGCACCTTCGCCCAGAAAGCGCCCAGCGCGGAGTCGTCCCGAGCCTTCATGTTGATTTGCACGAGCCGCGTTGCCATGCCGGTGATGCTAGGGCCTGTCGAGTCGGCGGTGGTTCCCGAACGGGAGTGGTCGTTCGGGGTGCCGAAGATCGGCATGACGGCACCGAGGACGAGACAACCTGGGCTGGCCTTCGTTGCCGGGCCCCGACCCCGCGCGCGGGTCACGCGAACACGCCGACCGTTCGCGTAGCGCCGGAGTTCGAGCGGACCCCAGGGACGGGAAAGCATGAGAGCCTGACCCGCGTTTCCGCGGGTCAGGCTCTCATCCCCAAGCGGGGCGTTTCCGTAGCCGCCCTCTCAGACCGCGAGGGCCCCGCCGTCCACTGGGAGGAGTACACCGTGGATGTGTGACGCCTCTTCACTGGCGAGGAAGATCACAGCTGCGGCCGTATCCTGCACGCTGCCCGTATGCCTGTCCGGGTTGCTCTCGGCGATCTTCTCCAGGAGGGGGCGGAGGTCTTCGTTCGCCTCCGTGATGGTGGGTCCGGGGGCGACGGTGTTCACCCGCACACCGTCAGCGGCCAGCTCCGCGGCCCACGACCTCGTCAGCGAGTGCAGGGCTGCTTTGCTGGCGCCATACAGCGAGGTGAACTTGATTCCCTCTACGCCGCCGATCGAGCCTATGTTGATCACCGAGCCGCCGCCGTGCTCCACCATGCCGGGCACCAGGGCCGCCGTCAAAAGGAACGGGGCCTTGATATTGACCTCCAGCACCTGGTCGATTTGTTCCTCGGTCGACTCTGTCATGGGGTGAGGCGGCACGAGAAAGGCCGCGTTGTTGACCAGGATGTCGATCGGCCGACCCGCCAGGGCCGTCGCCTCCTGTGCAAGGCGGCGGACCTCGGAGCCACCCGCAGAGAGGTCTACCTCGACGAAGTGGGCGGTGCCGCCCTCCGCAACGATTCCGTCGACGACCTGAGCTCCGAGCTCCGAGCCAAGTCCGGTCACGACGACGATGGCGCCCTCGCGGGCCATCGCCTCCGCCACACCGCGTCCAATTCCGCTCGTCGAGCCTGTGACCAGTGCAGCGCGCCCCTCGAGACGATTCATGTCAGTACCTCCGGTTGTTGCGCCGATGTCGATGGACGTGGGACGGCTAAACCTCTCGTCGAACCCATCCATAGTTGCTTGCACAAGCAAGTGTATCCAACGATGGCGACGCACGGTAACCGTATGAGGCCCAGCCGGCCAGGTCCGAGCGTTTGGCCGTCTCCCTCGAGCAGCCGCAGCCCACGGGCGTCGAGCCAGTGATCAGTCCGGACGCGGCCCGTAGCCGCTTGTTGTTGCCGGACTGCTGGGGCAGATACGGGAACAGGTGGCGGAAGTCGCGACCCACCCGGCCGGGAAGGTCAGTACGCCCTGTGGGCCAGAGAAGCACCTGGACTGGATTCCCGGCCGGAGCGTGGGGAAAGAACCGGGCGAGCACGGCGCTGCAGAGGGATTCGGGTGGATGCCAGCGGATGCCGAGCCCTTCGGCGATGTCGTGACCGTGCACCAGCGTCTCGTTCACGCCCAGCGCCGCGAAGCCGCTCGGGTCTGTCGGGCCCGAGTGCCAGGGTCATACCGAACGGTCGCACGTTGGGCAGTGAGGTACCCGGCGGCTCCCAGCCTGGATACACGGCCGCCCGAAGCCTGATCTTGGCGGACACGAAAGAGCCCCCGACCTTGCCGTTTCGGCTGGTCGGGGGCTTCCCCTTGCTCTGTGCGCCCGAAGGGACTCGAACCCCTAACCTTCTGATCCGTAGCCTCGGCGAGGCTGTCCGGAACGGTCCGTCCCCGGCGTCCGTGGCTGGCCCTGCTTCTGTGGGTGTCGCCATCCGTGTCTCATGGTCCGAGGGTGTTGCTGTCAATGGTTGCTGTCAGCCATCGCAGCGAGCCGTGAGGATCAGCGGTTCATGCCGCCGGCGTAGGCGTCCACTCGGCCATCGAGCCGCTGTACCAGGAGGTGGCCGTCTTCTTGCCAGATCCTCTCGCCGGGATACACGAGAACTGGTTGATCCAGGACGAAGTTGCACCAGCGATCAATGAGCGTGAGGCGGTCGGCCTGTTCGGCTGGCGGTATCCGGACATTGCCCAGCAGGATCGCCATGTCGGCGATGGGGCGAAGGCGGACGCGGCGGGGCGCGGAAGCAGCCGGAGGTAGGCGGCGCGGGTGGCGCCGCTCTAGCCGCTTCCCCCTAGGTGTGGCCATGTCCAACAGCATGGGCCAGGCGGCAGACGAGCCGCAACAGGGGCCTCGCGGTCCTGCCCGGCCCGCCTGGCGGTGGCCAAGACCTACGCATTACGAGATCAAATTGCCCACCCGAACGACCTGGGCGCAAAGGGGTCTACCAGCGGGAATGGCTCTCGGCATCTCACACTGCTCCCCCGCCGTCCTCGACCTCTTGCGGACTAGATGCGGACCGCACGCCCAACTGACGGCGGCGCGCTACTCCTCCACCGGCAGGTCGTGAAACCACCGCCTGGACGATGCGGGTACCAGCAACAGGCCGACGATGACTGACGCAACAACGACCTGCAGGCCGCATCGGCTAGGGCCAATCATCGCCGTACGCCGTCGACCGGCTTGGCTGTACGGATGGCTGTGCGGACCGGGCAACGGCACCGGGACGAGAGAGTGACGACGCGGCGCTTACCGCAGAAGGTCGGAGGAGCAGATGGGCGCTTGGGACCATGGACCGTTCGGCAACGACGACGCCGCCGACAGGTGTGGTGACCTCCACGACGCCCATCCGTCCGAGCGGGCAGGGATCGTTCGTGCTGTCTTGACAACAGCAGGGGGCGGCAGCCTGTGGGGCAAACATGGGCGTCGGTCAGCGGCGGCACTGGGGTCGGGCGCGCCCTCGGTAGAAGTCAGGCTCTACTTCAGCTTGTGCACAACCCCGCGGGCGTTGCGCAGTTCCTCGCCGTCTGCAGAACCTGCACCCGGGCCGTTAGGTCTACCTAGCCAGCCGGCTGCCTCGATCTGTCCGACCTGCAGGACGGAGACTCCTCTACCGATCGGGGCATCCATGACCAGGACCGGCCCACTAGGGTAGCCACATGAGTTCGCAAGATGACCTTGACACCCTAGAGGCGCAGCTAACTACGGAGCGGCGCAAGGTTGATGTAGCCAATCACAACTTCTCGGTCCGCGAACTTGTAAGAATGATGACGGACGAGGAGCTAAATGTAGCTCCTGAGTATCAGCGCAAGTTTCGATGGACCGAAGACGGGGAGTCACTCTTCATTGAATCCGTCTTCCTGGGCCTTCCAATCCCACCAATCTTCGTCGCGACGAATGTAGGCTTTCAATGGGAAGTCGTCGATGGCCTGCAGCGCCTTTCCAGCTTGCTTCACTTCATGGGCGAAAGCACAGAAGATCTCAAATTCGCCAACCGGCGAGAGCCGCTGATCCTAGAGGGCCTTGAGAAGCTTAACCAGTTGAACGGTAGGACGTTTGCGGAACTGCCGAAGAGCCTGCAAGTATACTTCGGTCGGCAGCCCTTGCAGGTTATATCTCTGACCGATAAGAGCGACTTGCAGGTGCGGTTCGATCTTTTTGAAAGACTGAACCGGGGAACCGTGACCCTCACGGCACAGGAGGTCAGGGCTTGCGTATATCGAGGTCCCTTCAATAACTTCTTGGAGGAACTTGCCGCGGATGAGACATTTCTCAGTCTCCTCAAGCTTCAACGGGCGCGCCAGCATGACGGAACGAAGGCGGAACAGGTCCTAAAGTTCTTTGCCTACAAGAATTACCGTGATGAATTCGACGGCAAAGTTAGCGGCTTCTGCAATCGATACATGCAGCACGCCCAGAGCAACTTCGATTACAAGCGCGAGCGCCAGCGTTTCCTTGATGCAGTCCAGACACTCAGTGCGATCTGCAAGGGTCGCCCATTCGTACGTCCGGGGATTAGTTTGACTCCCCTAGTTCAATTCGAAGCATGCCTCGTTGCAGTCGCCGAACTGCAGGAGGAGGGGGCAGAGATAGCAGTACCGACGTCAGACTGGCTGCGTGATGAGGAGCTGAAAGCCTCAAGCACCGGCGCAACGAACACTAGAGCGATGCTTCGTCGGCGAATCGATCGAGCAAAGGTGCTGCTCGGTGCGCGCTCATAGTGTGTTGACGGAGAAGATTAGGGATCACTGCAATCGCTTATTGCGACGCGTTGACGACCTGAAGCGACTCATGGTCGCGGCCGAGAAACTCGCAAAAGAGGACCTTCACCGCTGGCAGTTTCTGACAAGGGAAGCCAGGGGTGCCGCGGTTGTAGGAGTGATGGCAGAGCTGGAGGCTCTGACGAAGTTCGCAATACAGGAGACTCATCGTGCCATAAATGCCAGCACCTTGACACACAAGGAGCTGCGTAAATGCATGCGCCAGTTGGCCGCTCACGACGCCTTTGAGAGTCTACGAGCTGTACAGGACCACTCGAAGTTGTGGAGTACGAGGTCATTCACCACGACCTTAGAGGGCTGCGCTGATCTCCTTGCGCTGCCGATCCCTTCCAAAGGTCCGCAACCTCCCTTGGATGGCAAGACTCTCAAGCCTGAGCATTTCAATCGCCTTTGGCTCGTATACGGCCTTCCCGACGTCGCCTTTCCTAGCGCCTCATGGTCTTCCGCACTTCAGAAGATGGCGCTAATTAGAAACGACGTGGCGCACGGCAACATGCCTTTTACTGATATCTTTTCACAGGCAGGTCGCACGACCAGCGAGATAGAGGGATACATTGATGATGTATCCAGCTTCGCAATCCACTTTGTAGAACAGTGGTGTGAATACCTGGACAAAGAGCAGTACTTGAGCTCGAGGGTCGCTGAGATCGATGCGTAACCGCTGACGGCCGCCTTCAAGCAGCGGTAGGTGCCCCGCCCTTGTTCCGTGCTTTGGCATCCCATTTGCCGCCGACCGACGCATCGTGGAGCGGGCCTACGGGACGTACGACCCTGTCGCCCTAGCCCTGGTCTGCTCGGCTTGCCTCGATCGGTGGCTGGCGGGATGGCATCCCACCCCACCACCCACGGACCCGGAATTCCATCCTGGAGATTCCCAAGACCACTTCCAGACCGTCCGCGACCGTCCGCGTCGCCCTGGTCGTCACGGCCTCCGCAACTTGTGGTTCGGTCTTGTCCGGCTGCGTTTCGCCCCGGTGGCTCCGACACATGGTCCCAGACTGTCAGCTTGGGAATTGGACAAGATCGGGTCGTCGTGCTGGGTAGCCGCTGGTCGGTCCGGTCCTGGGCGGCCTGGCTTGGCCCCTAGGCGGTGTCTTCAAAGGATCTTGGTGTCGGATGATGTAGCGCGTGGGTCGTCGCTACG
>NZ_JBHSBO010000038.1:0-23232 GCF_042650685.1 Micromonospora sp. GCM10011542 | reverse complement strand
GCTGGCACAGCTCAGCTCCGACCGCTCCGCGCTCACCCTGCTCCGCGGCGTACCCGAGCTGCTGTGAGCGTCAGGCATCCGGCATGATCCGCCGGTCCGCAAGTAGGGCGTAGAGGTAGCTGGGCCCGCGTACGACGTTGTTCAGTGCGCCGGGGCCAGCCACCGGCCACAGGAGCAGCGCGGCCTTCAGCTGACTGCGGTGGATCCGGTGGTGGGTGCGGTCGGTCAGCAGTCGGTTTCCGTCGACGGTGTAGTGGAACGGCAGCCGGCTGACCGTCCGGAAGGTCTGACCGGCGTGCTCGGTGACCGCGGCCCAGATCGCATCGAAGTCGCGCATGGACAGCTCCGTTCTACCGGTCGAAGGCGGACCAGTCGTCCTCCCACTGTGCGACGTCCTGCGGCTCGATCTTGGTGTGTCGGCTCTCGCTGTTGCGTGGCCTGACGCCCACCCGGTCCATGAACTGCTGGTGACGCTGCCGCACGTCATGACGCAGCTCGTCGCCGGGTGCGATGAAGAACCGTGGGTGTGTCCCCGAGACGTCGACCAGCACGTACGTCCCAACAGTGCTGTCGGTGAACGTGTCGATATCCGCGATCATCCAGGCGCCCTTGCCGGCGACCATCACGGCGGCGCGGCGACCATCGACGTCGACGAAGGTCTGCGCACCGGAGAGGCTTGCGCGGTGGCCACGTAGCAGGGCCTGGCCGACGACCAGATGACGGCCGGCCTGGTGGGTCTGCTGATGACTTGGCATCTTGTCCTCCCAATGGTCCTGTCGCTTGGTGCTACTGCGGCCCGCCCGGCATCGGCCAGAGTCTGCGGAGAGCCTCTGCCTCGGGGGACTGCGCCTCGAAGGGCTTGTCCCAGTCGATCTCACCGCCAGCTGCTTGGACAGTCTCATTCACCTTCTCGAACGGGCATGTGCCAAGACCACCGGCATTGTGCCGCCATACCAGGAAGGCCACGGGCCGGCGTCGCTCCTCGGTCACCACCCGTGCGACCCGGGCCGGCGGCCAGGCTCGGGAATTTTTCCGTGGTTCCTGCCTGATCGGGCCGACATCGACCAGAACGACCTCGTCTCCCTGACGGACCATGCGCTCGTCGCCCCGGTACATGCGCCACGGCAGGACGGCGCTATGGCCGTGGCGCTGCTCCAGCCTCTCTGCCACCGCCGCAGCCTTTCCTGAGAGTCCCGTCGGCTCGTTGACGGCCATGCCCACCCACAGGCGGGATGGCCGCCGGCCGGCGTGCGGCGGGGATGCGATAACAGGAGGGCGATAGACCTGCTTTGCGTGCGTTAGCCACGCCGCGTCAACCCGATCGCTGTCGGCCTGCCACACGTCCAACTGCTCGACGACCTGCGCGCACAGCCCCTCGTCGTCCGTGACGACGGCGGCCTCCCGCAGTCGATCGCGAGAGTGAGCGGAAGCGTTGGCAGAACCAACCACGACCCGCGTCCGTCTGCCCTCCAGATGCATCACCTTGGCATGCAGACTCCCCAGGGAGCGCACTTCGACACCGGCGGTGACCCAGGCGCCGATGACGGTGGGGTCTACGAGACCGCCTCCGAGAGCGGCGTCGGAACCGTCGATAATGATCAAATCACCCGTCGCGAGATTGAGCAGGTCAGCGGCGGCCGATCCGATGTAGGCGATGGCGGCGCGTTTGCGGGTCGCCTGCCGCAGGTAGTTCTCCAGGCCGTTCCAGGTGTCGTCCGCGATCAGCCGGATCATGGTCGCATCCTTGCACTCCGCTGCAACCGCGGTCGATGCCGTCTCAGGCAGGTGTTGAGTCCCGAGACCGGCGCTTCCTCGTTACCTTGGTGGGTTGACGGATGATGTCCACATCCCCCTGCTCCCGCGGTACCAGGTGGAAGCCTTCCTCCGTGTCCGGGTCGTAGTGCACCACGGCGTGCCGCTCCTTTAGATCGCGCAGGAGGGCGTCGACTCGACAGATATCGGCCTGGTTCAGCGTCTTGCCGGCGCGACGTCGCGCCTCTGCGCGGAGCAGGACCAGCAGGTAGTGATACTTGTGTCGAGGCTCGACTCCCCACGGGATCAGCTCCTCGTCGCGGACCTGCCTGGGATCCAAGCCGTGCGTGCGCCGGAAGTAGCTCCAGCCGGAGGGGCTGACGCGGATGTTGTACTTCCGCTCATGCTCGGCGGTCATCCACGTATAGGTGCGGCCCTCCGTGATCCATCGGATCGCTTCATCCGCGTTCTGGATCTTGGGCTTCGGTGCCATCCAACCCCTGCCATCGCATCCCCGGACACGCGACTCCCCGATCGCGCCGGCGCTGGAACTTACCTCGTCGCCGAGACGAGTCAAGTGGGGACTCCACGCCTTCGCGGACGACCCGGAGCGCATGCTCGTGAACCCCTTATTGATGAGCGCCACGAGGTGCCAAGCAGTGCCCAGGCGATCCGGAGAGGGCGCCCAGCCTCCGAAAGATTCGAAGGCTGCGCCGATAACAGTCAGTGGCGGAGGGTTCACGCCCTGACGCCTTGGGCGAGGTGGCCCAGGCCGCCGGGGTGAAGGTCAGCCCGGGGCCGCTTGGGTGCTTCTGACCAAGGCCTTGGGCCTGCTGATCGGCGACGAGCATGTGCCGTACCTGCCGGCGCGGCGGTACAAGCCGTCGGGGCGGCGCAAGCGGGCGCAGTGGGAGCGAACCTGGGCGTTGCAGCGCCGGGAGGACGCGGGGGAGAAGGTCGACATTGAGGTGCCGCCGAAGTACGCCTCGGCGGACTTCGTCCGGCCGTCGTACTGGCGTGCGCGCGGCAAGCTCGACGTGCCGAAGGAGAGGTTTATCTCGTACCCACAGGCGGGGCGGGACAGCGACGGCAGCGAACTGCTCGGTTGGGCTGGGTGGGACCACCTCGCGCAGGCGCAGGCGCAGGCGCTCGCCACCGTCTACCTTGATCGGAAGACGCAGGAGGCGTGGCCGGCGCATCGGCTGCTGCCGCTGCTCGCTGGCCTAATGGAAATCGAGCCGTGGCTGCACCAGTGGCACTCGGGCGAGGAACCCGGTTCCCCGGGTCACCCGCCGAGTTCTTCACCGACTTCATCAACGCCGAGCTGTTCCAGCTCAGCTCCGACCGCTCTTCCCTGGCCCTGCTGCGGAGGGGTGCCGGCGTTGCCGTAGGCCGAGCTTCTACACCTGCCCCCGTCTGCTTCGAAGACCCCACGACCTGCACTCCTCGCATTGCTTCTCCCAGAACTTGCTGCTGGTGACCATGTCTACTGCCCTCGTTCTTTCGACGAGAGGGTCGGGGATCTGGTTCACCCGGAAGTAGCCAGCACCAGGGAAGTCTTTGCGTGGGCCGGCGCCGTGCACCACCAGGGCGTCCAGTGGTGGCAACCCCCTTGTCAACACACAATTGATGAAACGCTGCCATGAACTCTGTGACGAGGTGCGGCTCGTTTCCCATGTCGAGGTACTGAGGTGCTGGCAGTCCGGCGGCCTCAAAGACCCGTGAATAGGAGATGGTTTGACCGCGATCTTCGGCGCCGTTCTGCACCACGAACTTGATCGCGGCCTCCACCTGGCTAAGCGTGAACTCGTGGGAACTGCTCATGCCTGCGAACCTATCGATGTATTCCGACCGGCGGAAGTGACATCTGTGCTTCGGCCGTCTGCTGCTGAAGCCAAGTCGATCTCGACCGGCGTCAGGTGGGTGGCCAGCAGCGTCGGCAGGCTCCCTTGCCGCGGGCGCGAGCGTCCCCGGCGCTGATGACCTCGACCTCGTTGACGGTCCGACCCTTCTCTTCCGCCTGTCGCACGCCCTGACGGTAGCCGGGACAGCCGGTGTCCCGATGGAAGGTCCGTCCCCCTGTGGTAACGACGCCGACGGTCTCATCCGGTGGCCACGGATTGTGGAGCTGAACCGGCACGGCCTGGGCGTCCATGCTTAACTGCCTTTTGCGCTTGGCGCTAGGCCACTTGGTGTCCTCCATGAGGTGATTCTCTCGCCGGCTTGGGGGGCGCCGATAGCCCTAAGTTCAGCCAGGTGCGGTCTTCTGCACCCGGAGGTCGCACGACTGCTGATCAGCGGCTCAGCCTCTCGCCCTGAAGGATGCAGCTAAGAGGCGAAGAACTGTCACATCTGCTCCGTAGCATCCTTCGCGTCCGCGTCAAGCACTCCGGTCGGAGGTTGGGCAGTATGGAAAACCACTCTCTCGTCAAGGTCCGCATCGAATGCCGCCACCTGGGCACCACGGCAACGGCGTGTGTGCCCATTGATCGCACCGTTCCGGGTCGGCTGCGATGTTCGGGCGGCAGGGCTGGTGGCGGTGGCGTCCCATCACTCTGCGCGGACTACCAGCGCTTTCTCGACGCCAGCGAGTTGCGCCGGGCAGTCCAGGAAGCGACGCGAGGTCATTGGGGCCGCCACCGGCAGGCAGGGGCAGTAGTTGTCGGGTGCTGAGTTACGGACCTGCCGCCGGCGCCAACCGAGAGGTATACCTCAGCTCGCTCGTGCCGTCGACGGTGGCACGCGAACTCTGCCTTGGGTCAGTCCAGCACAGACAAGGAGAGCATGCATCCGTCCGCCGAGGTCACGAGGTTTAGCTCCTCCTGGGGCCGACTGCGCGACCGGCCCGCCCTGAATGCATAGGAATTTCTCCCGGGGCGGCCCTGAATGAAAGAAGAGCGGCGTTGTTCGAAATCGGCAACGGTGTCGCCGGGTACGGAAAGGAAATTTTCGGCTACGCCTGTTCGCACACTCAGGTAACGACCGCCGATGTTGATGAGGGAAGTCTCGCACCGGAATGAGCTGTCATCGACATCAACGACGTCCATGGCGTCGACGGCTTCACGGTCTGCTTCGAGCAGCGGTCCTGCTGGTGCGGGAGGCAAGCCGGCAAAGGCGAAGAGTCGCGCTCGATCAAGGTCTTGAACTTCACGTACCACCTCGTCGCGGTTGACTTGGGTGGTGAGGGCATCCTCCGAAATCCAGCCCGAACCCTCACGATCGTTGTAGCGGGGCCTGACCCCCGCCTCCTCCATGGCCAAGGCTGCCGCTATGTTTCCGCGAGTCTCGTTGTCGGGCTCGTCGACTTCCAACGCAAAGCCCTTGATCCTCCGGCCAGCCAGGCAGGCGCCGATTACGATCCGGCGCATGCTGGCACCCGGGACGGGCTTCGGTACGAGAACCTGCTGAACGCCACGGGCCAGTTGCAGGATGGTCATCCGCCGTCCTGAACTGTTGCCTTTGGCTTCCAGCACCACAACATCGGTTAAGTTCCTGCCGCGCATGTTGTACCAGAAGTAGTCCGGCTTGTGAGAGCCCAAACCGCCCATTGCGGGGCCAAGGACGGCGTCG
This sequence comes from Micromonospora sp. GCM10011542, assembly GCF_042650685.1. Lineage (NCBI taxonomy): Bacteria > Bacillati > Actinomycetota > Actinomycetes > Micromonosporales > Micromonosporaceae > Micromonospora > Micromonospora sp. GCM10011542. The sequence continues at coordinate 17,910 of NZ_JBHSBO010000038.1, read as the reverse complement.
TAGCTCACTGCGTCCGCGTCGACCACTCGGGCGGGCTCGGTGAGTATCAGTTGCTCCACCAGGTCCGTGGCGACGGCGATCCCGAACTGTTCGGAGAAGAGCGAGCGCTGGTGGCTCCGGACCTGATTCGTCAGTGCCGAAAGTCGGAGATCGGGGCGGGCCTCGGCAAAGGCCCACAGGTAACGGATGATGGCCCAGCGACTGGCGGTGCGGAGCGCCGTAAGCCCGGGCAGCCCGGCTGCACCTGCCAGATGAAGGCCCGGCAGTGCGCTCGTCGTCTTGCCCAGACCGAGTAGCAGCTCCATGGGACGGACGCTGCGGGTAGTTGGTTCATCCTCCAACTCGGGGACCGGACGGATGTCAACCATGCGCCCTGTCTTGTCGAAGACCGCATCCCTGACCAGGCCGGCCAGCTTCCAGGTTGACTCGACCTCATATGTGCCGGGGGTTGACAGTGCTGGCGGCTGACCGCCGATAAAGGATGAGGACGCCACCCAGGAATGCTGTCACCCGAAAACGTCAATGCACAGGCCAGGTTAAGTCAATGATTAGACATTCCTACCGTGACGAGGAGCCCCAAGCGTCGATCTGGGCGGGGACTCGGCGGACGGGGTAACGCCGGTTGGCCCGCGACGCTACTGACCGAGCCTTTCCCGCTTGACGCTCCCGACGAAGAGCGACCACGCCTTTGGCCCGAAGGTGAGCACCGGGCCCGCAGGGTCCTTGCTGTCGCGCAGTCCGACCTTGCCGGCCAGGCTGTCGGCGACCTCGACGCAGTTGCCGGAGCCGTTGCTGCGGGTGCTCTTGCGCCAGGTCACCAAAGCCTGATTGACCTCTTCCACCCGCGCTGCCCCCTCAGAGCTCGTCGATCGCCCCCTGGATCAGGTCGCGCGACTCCCGAGCACTGGCCGCCGTGGCGACCAGGTGCTCGAAGACGCGGCTGTACTCCCTGACCTGATGGCCTTCAAGGTAGAGGCTACCCGCGCGGGTTTCGACGTAGACGACCCCCGGATCGGCCGGTTCGGGAAAGGTCAGCACGCTGAAGGCGCTGCCCATCGACCCGTACTCGCCTGCCCCGAAGGTCAGGATCTGGATGGTGCGGCCGGGTCTGTCCGCCTCCTCGACCAGCCGCCGCAACTGCGTCCGGAACGCCGCGGCACCGCCGACCGGCCGCCGCAGGGCTGCCTCGTCCAGCACCACCCAGAGCTTCGGGGGAGTGTCCGTGTTCTGCCGGCGCATTCGCAGCTCGACTCTCCGATCCACCTCGTCGCCGGAGGCGTCCGGATGCTCGGCACGGATGACCGCGCGGGCGTAGTCGGCCGTTTGCAGTAGTCCGGGGATCAGCTGCGGCTCGAAGGCGCGGATCTCCGACGCCTCGGCCTCCAGTCCGACGTAGACCTCGAACCAGTCCGGCAGCACGTCGTCGTACGCCTGCCACCAGCCGCGCTTGCGGGCGTCGCGGGCCACCTGGACAAGCGCGTCCACCTCCTCGCCCTCCACCCCGTACAGCTCAAGGAGCCCGCGGGCGACCGGTGGCATGACGGAGACCTGGGCGTTCTCGATGCGGCTGATCGCCGACTTTGAGATGCCCACCTCCTTGGCGGCCTGGTCGGCGGTCATGCCGGTCTGCTCGCGGAGGCGACGAAGCGCGCCAGCCAGGCGTCGACGTCGGACAGTCGGACTTCCAGTCATGGTCGTCAGTCTGACGTAATCGGACAGGCTTCGCAACGACACACTCCCGAATCGGGAGTTGCATAAACTGCCCGAAGCGCTGCACGATGAGTGAGGCTGCGGATCGCGTGAGTTACGAAAGGTCACCTTCCTGGCTGCTCAACGGGCCCTGCTGCCGTACTGCTGATCGGAGGCTGCGGTGGCAGGTGCCGGGGTGGGTCCGCCGGTGCGGTGCGGGCCGGTGGGCCCACCCCATCCACAGGTCAATCCCGACAGTGAAGGGCAGGTCCTGCCATGCGCGTCTTCTTCCGGCATGCCCGGCGTCGCCAGCGGTCGGTCAGCGGGCCGACCTGCTACCGCTCGGCGGCCTACCGTCCGCTGCGACCGTGGCAGGTGCGCGAGCGGAGCTTCCGGCCGACTCCGCTCGGCCGCCGCGGGCTGGATCCGCAGGAGGTGCGGGAGTTCCTCGACCGGGTCGCCGGTGACCTGGCCGTCGTCTACGACGCGCTGGCGCAGAGCCGCCGGGAGACCGACCGGGTCAAGGACGCGCTGCGCCGCTGGCAGTCCGAGCAGGGCCGGGCCCGCAACGAGCGGGGGTACGACCGGTGACCGAGCGCTGGGTCATCCACCTGCCCGTGGTCGCCAGCGACCTGCTCTCCGCCCAGCGGCTCGCCCGGGTGGTGGCGCACTGGACGCACGTCCTGCCCCAGACCGACCCGGGCGGCACCACCGTGTCGGCCGAGGACGAGCAGCACGCACGCCACTGGGTCTTCTGCGACCGGATGCTGCCCGGCGGCCGGCGCTGCCTGCTCCGGCCCGACCACGACGGCGAGTGTTCCCGGCGGTTCCGCCAGCGGTGAGCGTGGCGGTGGCGATCCCATGATGCGTGCGGTCGCGGGACCGGCGGGCTGGGACCTGCGGCGATGACACCTTAAGATCGGCGGGTTGCCGGTGACGCCGGCCTCACGGGGCGCAAGTGCGAGGAGCGGTGATGACCCTGCTACGGGACGTGATCGAGATTCCGACCTCGGTCGGTGACGGTGACTTCGTCGTGCGCGCCGCCGAGGGTGCCGACCTGCGCCGCTACGTGGTGACCGACCAGCTCCGGGACAACTTCGCCGAGGCGCTGCGCCGGATCGGGCACGCCGTCACCACCGGCCGCTCCCAGGCGATGTTCCTGCACGGCTCGTTCGGCTCCGGCAAGTCGCACTTCATGGCGGTGCTGCGGGAGATCCTCCAGCACAACCCGGAGGCCCGCGAGGTGCGCGGCCTGGCCGAGCCGGTCCTCGCCGCCGACCCCTGGCTGCGCGACCGGAAGCTGCTCACCCTCACCTTCCACATGCTCGACGCGCGCTCCGTCGAGCAGGCCGTCCTGGAGGGCTATCTCAACCAGATCACCAGGCTGCACCCGGAGGCGCCCGTCCCCGCCGTACACCGGTCGGACGCGATGCTCGACGACGCCGCCCGGCTGCGCGGGCGGATGGGCGACGACGCCTTCTTCGCCGCGCTGCGCGACGGTGGCGGCGCACCTGCGGCCGGTGGCGGCCTCGGGCTCGCCGCGCTGCGCGCCCAAGCCGACGGCTGGACCCCGCAGAGCTACGCCGCCGCTGCGGCGGCGGCGCCCGGCACCGAGCAGCGGGACCGGCTGGTCAGCGCGCTGACCAGCACGTTCTTCACCGGCGCGGTCCGCAGCGGGGAATACCTCGACCTGGACACCGGCCTCGCCGTGATCACCCGGCACGCCAAGGCCCTCGGGTACGACGCGCTGGTGCTCTTCCTCGACGAGCTGATCCTGTGGCTTTCCACCAAGATCAGCGACCACACCTTTGTCAACACCGAGGGCGCCAAGCTCAACAAGCTCGTCGAGTCGGCCGACGCCACCCGGCCGCTGCCGCTGATCTCGTTCGTGGCCCGGCAGCGCAACCTGGAGGACTTCCTCGGCCCCCAGGTCGGTGGCACCGAGCGCGAGGCCCTCGCTCACGTCATGCGCAGCGTCCAGGGCCGGTTCGGCGAGATCGCCCTCGCCGACACCAACCTGCCCGAGATCACCGAGAAGCGGCTGCTCAAGCCACTCACCGACGAGGGCCGGGCGATCATCGATAACGCCTTCGCCGCCGTGAAGGGCAACCGGGAGGTCTGGGACGCCCTGCTGCTCGGCGCCCAGTACGGCGACGCCGGCATCGGCTCCGACGCCGCCGCCTTCCGCAAGCTCTACCCCTTCTCGCCCGCCCTGGTTGCCACCCTGGTCGCCCTCTCCCAGGCGTTGCAGCGCGAACGCACCGCGCTGAAGGTGATGACCGAGCTGCTCGTCGACCGCCGGGACACCCTGCGGGTCAACGACCTGATCGGGGTGGCCGCCCTCTTCGACCCCCTCGTCCTGCACGGCGAGCTGCCCGACCGGCCCAAACTCAAGCAGCTCTTCCAGGCCGCCCGCACCCTCTACACCCAGAAGCTGCGCCCCATCCTGCTCAAGGTCAACAGCATCACCGAGGAGCAGGCGGCCGGCCACCAGCAGTTCCAGCTCGACGACAAGCTGGTCAAGACGGTGCTGCTCGGCGCCCTGGTCCCCGAGGTGCCGGCCCTGCACAACCTCACCGCCGCCAAGCTGCACGCGCTGAATTTCGGCTCGATCACCTCGCCGATCCCCGGCTACGAGCGGCAAATCGTGCTCAACCGGCTCAACCGGGTCGCCGACGGCGCCGGCGAGCTGCACCTCACCAAGACCCCCGACCCGGTGGTCAGCCTCAAGCTGCACACGGTTGACTACGACAAGCTGCTCGAACTGGTGCCCGAGCGCGAGGCCACCACCACCGGCGTCCGGCAGCAGCTCATCCGGGAGATGGTCACCGCCGAGATGGGCATCGCCGGCAGCGAGGGGCAACTTGGTGAGATGCTGCACGCCCGGGCCTGGCGCGGCCGATCCCACACCATCCAGGTGAAGTTCGGCAACGTCCGCGACCCCGACACCATGCCGGCCTCCGCCCTGATCGCCACCGGCGAGGCGTGGCGCGTCATCATCGACTACCCATTCGACCCCGAAGGCTACGAGCGCAGCGCCGACCGCGCCCGGATCGAGAGCCTGGAACGGGGCTCCCGGACCGTCTTCTGGCTCCCCTTCTACCTCACCGACGAGCTGCTGGGTAAGGTCGGTCAGCTCCTGAAGATCAACTATCTGCTCGGCAACGGCACCGGCGACCGTCTCAATTCGCTGGCCGCCGACTGGCCCCTTGCAGACCGGCAGCAGGGCAGGGTCTACCTCCAGCAGCGCCAGACCCAACTGCGCGGCACGCTGATCAGCGCCATAATGCAGGCGTACGGAGCGGCCACGTCGCGCGGCTCCGACGTGCAGGACGACACCATCGGCGTGTTCCACACCCTCGCCGAGGGCCTGCACGTCGGCGACCCCCGAGGCGGCACCCTCGCCGAGGCGTTCGCCAACCTGACCGGGGAACTCCTGACCTGGTCCTACCCGGGCCGGCCCGCCATGCCGGACGACGAGAAGCCCGTCACCCGCAGCGAGATGACCAAGATCCTGGAGTACGCCCGGCTGGCCGCCGCCGACCCCGCCCGCGGCGTCAGCGTGCCCAACCCGGTCGACCAGCGCATCCTCCGTCGCGTCTGCAACAACCTGCGGCTCGGCGAGCTGATCGAAGGCCGCTACGTGCTCAACACGAGCACCTGCCGGTGGAGTCAACACCTGCTCCAGGCCGCCGCCAACGAGGGCTACACCGACCACTTCCCGGTGCACGTGCTGCGCCGTCTCATCGACGAGCCCGCCGCGTTCGGCTTCGACCGGGAGCTGCAAAACCTGATCATCGTCGTCTTCGGGCTGGAGCAGCAGCTCGCCTGGTACCAGCACGGTGGCAAGGTCGACGTGAACAACCTCACCCTCGTGCGCGACGAGTTGGAGCTGCGCCACCCACCGATGCCCGACGAGCAGGCCTGGGCGGACGCGGTCCGCCGGGGTTCGGCGATCTTCGGGGGTGTGCTGCCCGTCTGGCGGACGCCGGCCAACCTCGGTGAACTCGCCGGAACGCTGCGCACGGCGGCGAGCACGCGCGCGAAACCGGCGGACGACCTCGTCCAGGCGCTGGAAGCCCACGCCGACGTTCTGGGCCTGGACACCTCGGCCCCGACGGGCCGGCTCGCCACCGCACGCCGCGCGGCCCGACTCGTGACCGAGCTGGCCGCCGAGCGCGACGACGTGGTGCTGGTCGAGACGGTTGCCCGTGCCGACCTGGGCGACGTCGACGACCAGGCCGTCGGGGAGCTACTCAGCCAGGCGGGAACCATCCTCACCGCCATGGCCCGAGGCCACCAGTGGTCCCTGCTCCAGGCGATCTCGGCCCGGGCCGCCCAAGACGAGCGGGCGCAGGCGATCATCGGGCAGCTCCGAGAGGTAGCCCGGCACCAGCAGCACGGGCAGGACCTGGTGAACGCCCTCCAGACGGCAGTCGACGCGTCGGCGGCTCTGCTCGCCACCAACCCGCCGCAAGACCACACCGTTACCAACCCCGGCGCGACGCCGACCGGCGGGGGGACGCTTCCCGCCATTAGGGTGCCGGGGCAGCAGCCGTCCCGCGAGTCCGGTTCCGCCGAGGTGCCCGTGGGTGGTGGCGTCCAGCCGGGAGGTGACGGACCGGGTGGCGCGACCCAGATCGAGGAGCCCGATGGGGCGGGGGCGGTCGCGCTGCCCGGTGGCGCCGGGCTGATCGCGGTCGCCCAGCAGCGGCGCGAGGTCGCTGACGCGGCTACCTGGGAGAAGGTCGCGGCCGAGATCGCGGCCGAGGTCACCGCCGGGCGACGAGTCACGGTCACTTGGGAGATCCGGTGACTAGCTCGGCCGTCGGCCGCCTCGCAGACCGGCGAGCCGGCGAGGCGGGATGCGCCCCCGGTCGTCCTGAGGCGGGATCGTGAGCGTGCCGGTCGGCGTGGCCCAGCCCGACGCGATCCGCCGCAAGGTAGAGGCATGGCTGGCCGAGGACGATCCGGCGGACGCCATCGCGCTGACGGCCCGCCCCGACGGGCCGGCCGAAACGGTCCTCAGCATCAACGGCTGCCGGATCCGGGTCGTCCCGTGCCCCACTCCGCTGGCCGCCCGCGCCGCCCTGCACGACCGGGCCGACGGCGAACGGCTGGTGCTCTTGACCGAGCTGACCGACAGCGAGCTGGGCGACGGAGTCCTCGCCCACCTCAGCAAGCAGACCGTGCGCAAGATCGATCCCTGGGACCTGGTCCGGCAGATGTTCGGCGGGGTGGCCGCCCTCGACCCCACCCTGGTCCGGGTCGGACGCTGGGTCGCCAACGCACTCACCGACCACGCCCCGGCCGACGGCTGGCCCGCCCCACCCGGCGCGATCCTCACCCGCGACCACGCGCTACGCAGCCTCACCTCGGAACTCCTCGATCTGCCACCCGCCGAACTCGACGACAGCGGCCTGGTGCAGTGGAGCACCGACGCCCGGCGGCAACTGCGCTTCACTAACCTGCCGGACGCCGTCGCCGACGGGATCACCGCGTACCTGACCGGGACCGCCGGCCATGCTGCCGTCCCGATGATGGCCGCCGTACGCGCTGGACACGGCGTCGACGTCATCCCGCTGGGGCTGCTTGCCGGGCTGCTCTGGCCCGCCAGCACCGGTGGCGCCGTCCAGGTGGAGGCAGCCGTCGGTCGTACCCGACTGGAGCCCCGGTTCGGTGGGCTCAGGCTCAGCCCGCAGCAGGCCGATTTGCTGCACCAGGCGGCCGAGGCGTGGGTCTACCGGACCGTCGAGTCGGGTGACAAGGGCCGGGACGAGGCGATGCGGATACTGCGGCGGGCCGAGGCGATCGCCGCCGAGGTCGGCATCACCGCACTGCTCGGCGCCTCGACCGTCCTGCCCAGCGGATTCGTTCAGCGACTGCGGGCCTTCGCCGACGCCGTACGGCTCGCCGTGCCGGCCGGTGGGTCGGCGCTCCCCGCCGCGGTGGCACGGGCACAGTCGGCCCTCGCCACGGTGGAAGAACACCGGGCCGCCGAGCCGCGCCGGGTCGAGACCGCCCGGATGGCCGTCCGCCTGCTGCGCTGGCTGCACACCGCCGACGGCCCACCACCGGCCACCCTGCTCGACGCGCTGCACCGGCAGGTCCGGCAGGACGGCTGGGTCGACCGGGCCCGGCTCGACGTCTTCGCCGGGGACCCCGACCCACAGGTGGCCGAGGCGTACCGTCTGCTGCACCGGGCTGTCGACGCCCGCCGCTCCCGGCACGACCAGCAGTTCGCCACGCTGCTCGCCACCGCTACCAGCGCCGAGACGCAGCCCGGTGCGCTACTGCGCGTCGAAGACGTGCTCGACCGGGTGGTCCAGCCGGTCCTCGACACCGGTCGCCGGGTGCTGCTGCTCGTCATGGACGGCATGGGTGTCGCCGCCGCGACCGAGCTGGCCGAGTCCGTCACCCGCACCGGCTCCTGGGTGGAACTCACCCCCGACGGTGGCCCGCGCACGGGTGTGCTGGCGGCCCTGCCCACCGTCACCGAGGCCAGCCGGTGCAGCCTGCTGAGCGGGCGTATCGCTGCCGGCGGCCAGCCGGCCGAGCGGAAGGCGTTCCAGCAACGGTTCGCGACCGGGCGGCTGCTGCACAAGTCGGCGTTGCGGGCCGGAGCCGGAGCAGCGCTGGACCCGGACGTGCTCGCCGCCCTCGACGACAAGTCGATCCCCCTGGTCGCCGCCGTCGTCAACACGATCGACGACGCGCTGGACCGCAGCGACCCGGGCACCACCGTCTGGGGCGACGACACCATCACCGCCGTCGGCGACCTGCTGGCCTCCGCAGCCGCCCCGGACCGGGTGGTCGTCCTGGTTTCCGACCACGGCCACGTCGTCGACCGTGGCCCCGACTCGGTCACCCTGCCCAGCGCCAGCAGTGAGAACCGGTGGCGACCGCCGACCGACCCGCCCGGCGACGCCGAAGTAGCCGTCGCCGGCAGCCGGGTGGCGCTCGGCGGCGGATCGGTTGTTCTGCCCTGGCGGGAAGAGGTGCGGTACGGGCCGCGCAAGGCGGGCTACCACGGCGGTGCGGCGCCGGCGGAAGCCGTCATCCCGCTGCTCGTGCTGAGCGCCGGTGACGACCTCGCCGTGCCCGGCTGGGCCGGTGCGCCGGTGGCCAGCCCGGACTGGTGGCGGGAACCGTTGACGGAGAGCACGCCCCCGCCGGCCGATTCCGCGCCGGCAACCCGGCGTCGTCCGCGCAAATCCGTCGAGCAGCAGACCGACGGTCTCTTCGACCTGGCGCCGGCCGTCGCCGCGCCGGCCGCCGTACCGCAGCCCGTCCCCGCCGAGCCCGACCTGGTGGCGGCCCTGCTTGCCAGTGAGCGCTACGCCCAACGGCGCGACCCTCGCCTGCCACTGGCCGACGAACGGGTCGCCGCGCTGCTGGGCACGCTGATCGCCGGCGGTGACCGGGCAACCCTCGACACCCTCGCCGCCCGGTCCGGCGTACCGGCGCACCGGATCAACAGCACAATCACGGTGTTGCGTCGGCTCCTTCAGGTCGAGGGCTATCCCGTGATCACACTCAACCCGGACGGTCGCACGGTCCACCTCAACCGAGCGCTGCTGATCGAGCAGTTCGAGCTGGAGCCGCGGTGACCGTGGAATTGTCGGCCCGCCGCCGCCGAGACATCGTCGACGCGCTGCGGCGCGGGGTCGTCCCGAGCAACGGACTAGACGCGCTCGCGGTGGGGCTGGACCGTTTCACCGCCGCCCTCGACGACGACCTGGAACGGGTCGCCAGCGGCGGGAGCGTCTTCAAGGCCGTGCGCGGCGAATACGGGGCTGGCAAGACGTTCTTCACCCGGTGGCTGGCCGAACGCGCCAAGCGGCGGGGCTTCGCCGCCGCCGAGGTGCAGATCTCCGAGCTGGAGACACCCCTGCACCGGATGGAGACCGTCTACCGCAGGCTGGTCGAACACCTCAGCACCGAGCAGTTCGCCCCGAGCGCCTTCCGACCCGTACTCGATGGCTGGATCTTCGCGCTCGAAGAGGACGTCCTGGCCGGCGGCGTGGTCGCCGAGGACGATGCCGAGGCCCTGGACCGAGCCGTCGGCGAGCTGCTGGAGCGCCGGCTGGGCGACATCTCGCGGAGAACCCCGGGCTTCGCCGCGGCGTTGCGCGGCTACCGAGCCACCACCAGCGCCGGTGACCACCTCACCGCTGACGGCCTCGCCGCCTGGCTGGGTGGGCAGCCGCACGTCGCCGCGTCTGCGCGCCGAGCCGCCGGGGTCAAGGGCGACCTTGACCACTACGGCGCGCTGAGCTTCCTGCAAGGACTGCTTACCGTCCTGCACGACAGCGGCCACCAGGGGCTGCTGTTGGTGCTCGACGAGGTCGAGACCCTGCAACGGGTGCGCTCTGACGCACGGGACAAGGCACTGAACGCCCTCCGACAGCTCATCGACGAGGTGCACGCCGACCGCTTCCCAGGCCTGCTGCTGGTGATCACCGGAACGCCCGCGTTCTTCGACGGCCCACAGGGCGTCCAGCGCCTCGCGCCACTCGCGCAACGGCTCGCCACCGACCTCGGCCCCGACCCGCGCTGGGACAACCCCCGCGCCACCCAACTGCGACTACCGGGGTTCACCGTCGACGCCCTGGTGCAACTCGGCAGCAGGGTCCGCGACATCTACGCCAGCGCCCAGGTCAACGCCCGGGTGGACGACCAGTACCTGGCCACACTGGCCCGTGCCGTCACCGGCGCGCTGGGCGGTCAGGTCGGGGTGGCACCCCGCGTCTACCTCAAGAAGCTGGTCGCGGACGTCTTCGACCGGGTCGACCAGTTCCCGGACTGGGATCCACGGCAGCACTACGAGCTAACCATGCGGGCAGACGAACTGACCGACGTCGAACGCAACGCCGCCGCGTCGGCCGACGACATCGAACTGCCGATCTGACATGCTCCCCGACCTCGACCCGGTCGTGCTGCATCACCTGGTCAATACCCTCGGCTGGCGCGATCTGCGCCCGATGCAGCGAGCCGCCGTCGCGCCGGTACGCAGCGGCCGGGACGCCCTGCTCCTCGCCCCGACCGCCGGCGGCAAGACGGAGGCGGCGCTCTTTCCGCTGCTCAGCCGGATGACGGAACAGCGGTGGACGGGCACTTCGGTGCTCTACCTCGCCCCGCTGAAGGCGTTGCTCAACAATCTCCAGCCCCGGATCGAGCGGTACGCCGGCTGGCTCGGACGACGCGCCGCCATCTGGCACGGCGACGTCAGTACCTCCCGCCGCCGCACGGTGCTCTTCGAACGGCCCGACATTTTGCTCACGACTCCCGAGTCGCTGGAATCCATGCTGGTCAGCACGAAGGTTGACCACCGGCTCTTCTTCGCGGACCTGCACGCTGTCGTTGTCGACGAGGTGCACGCCTTCGCCGGTGACGACCGAGGATGGCATCTGCTGGCCGTGCTGGAACGGTTGAGCCGGGTGGCGGACCGACCCTTGCAGCGGATCGGACTGTCCGCCACCGTCGGCAACCCCGGGGAGCTTCTCACCTGGCTACAGGGGTCGGGCGCGGGCAGCCGGCCGGCGCAGGTGGTGGCCCCGGACATGGCCGAGGTGGTCGATCGGCCTCCACCGGGTGACATCGAGCTGGACTACGTGGGCTCGTTGGCCAATGCCGCCACTGTGATCGCCGGGCTGCACGGCGGCGAGAAGCGCCTCGTCTTCTGCGAGTCCCGACAGACCGTCGAAGAACTCGGTCAACTGCTACGGGAGAAGGGGGTGACCAGCTTCCTCTCTCACGCCTCCCTGTCCGCTGACGAGCGCCGCCGGGCCGAGCAGGCCTTCAGCGAGGCGCGGGACTGCGTGATCGTCTCCACCAGCACGCTCGAACTGGGCATTGACGTCGGCGACCTGGATCGGGTAATCCAAATCGACAGCCCGTCGACGGTCGCCTCCTTTCTGCAGCGGCTCGGCCGCACCGGCCGACGGCCGGGGAGTAGTCGCAACTGTCTCTTCCTGACTCTCGACGGCGAGGTGCTGACCGAGGCGGCCGCGCTTCTGATGCTCTGGGCCCGTAATTGGGTGGAACCCGTCAACGCGCCACCCGAACCGCGGCATATCGTCGCCCAGCAGGTGCTCGCGCTATGCCTCCAGGAGCATCGGGTCGGCGACCAGCTGTGGACGCAGGCGTGGAACGGGTTGCATCCCTTTGAGGAGAGCGCCCAGCCGATCGTCCGTCATCTGATCGAGCACGGTTACCTCGACCGGGATGGCGGGATGCTGTTCATCGGTCCGGCTGCTGAAGTGCGCTTCGGTCGTCGTCATTTTATGGAGATGACGGCAGTATTCACTGGGCCTCCAGAGTTCACGGTCCTGCTCGGGCGAAACGAACTGGGCCGGGTCGATCCGAGCCTCCTCACCGAGGAGGTCCGGGGCGAGCGTCGGCTCCTGCTGGGCGGCAGGAGCTGGCGGGTGACCTATATCGATTGGCGCCGCCGACGGTGTTTCGTTGAGCCGGCTGACGGCGGGGGGCGGGCCCGCTGGCTCGGCACCGGCTGGGCAGGTCTTAGCTTCGAGCTAGCCCGCGCCGTCCGAGAGGTCTTGCTTGGCGCCGACCCTCCCGTGAAGTTGACCCAACGAGCCGTGAATCGGCTCGCTCAGGAGCGCGATGAGAAGCTCCACCTCGTGCACCCCGGCGGCAACGTCATCGTCCGCGAGAAGGATGGCGACCTGCGTTGGTGGACGTGGGCAGGCTTCCGGGCCAACGCAACCTTGACCGCGACGCTTGGCCAGGCGATCGACCCGGTGGAGCGCTTCGATGATTGCAGCATTCGCTTACGGGAGAACTTGACGCCAGATGCGTGGGCGATGGCCGTCGCGGAGGCGGATGAGCGGCTCTGCCTACCCGAGATTGACGAAAAAGCCCTCAACGGTCTCAAATTCTCTGCGGCCCTGCCGAAGCGGCTGGCCATGGCCACCCTCGCGGCTCGCTCTGCCGATCTCGAGGCTGCCGCCGCCATCCTTCATCAGCCGACCCGCTTCGTATTTATTACCTGAGTGCCAGACAGAAGATGGCGTCAAGGCGTGTTCTTGAAGTGCTATGACGCTGCAGTAGGGCGGCGATTGCCCGGCTTGGTACAGGATGGCTCCCGCGTGATGGCACGGGTAGCCCACGGGATCTGGCTCGACGCACCCCTCCAGGACCCGCTCGCCTGCACTCAAGGCCCCCAAGGCGCAAAGCCGGACGACCTGCCTGAGGGCGATCTCGGCGGTCGCCGGGGTCGCCGGGCCCACTGTCTCGGCAGGCAGTCGGATTAGAAGATGGTGGGTCCGCTATCCGGGACGTCCACCGTCACGTAGTGCCCGCACGGCTCCAAGGCCCTGCGTTCCTGCGATGCGCGCGCTCGCCACGGGTGCGTGATGTCGTTGCCTTCGTAGGGGACAAGACCCTTGATCGGGGTGCCGCACTCCGGGCAGGAGTCGCCCTCGATAAGCTCCGCCACGGGTTGTCCTTTCATCGGGGTTTTAGACGACTTGCAGTATTGCAGATCCATTGTGCCCTGTCGGTTTGTACTCTGCCACCGACCGGTAGGCCGGTGGCGGCGCGCTCACCCGCCGGCGGCCGACCCAGGCAAGCGTCAAATCGGCAGCCCGCCCCTGTAATACCAGGTAAGCGATCCGCGGCGGATGTTTTTCGGTCGAAGTCGACGGTGTCCTGAGCGACCTCGGTGAGCTGCTCGCGGAAGTCCTCGTGCGCTCCGCTGCGCGGATCCTCCGCGATGTCCCTGACGATGAGGACGGTGAAGTCGCCGATGATGTCCAAGACCACGGACAGGGTGTGGACTTGCGAGAGAGGCTCCTCGCCAACCCACTAACCGCGGTTCAGCCCCGACCCTGAGTAGGCAGGCGTCTACCTGTACGCACCTCCGAGGCCCCTGGCCGCAACGTCGTTCTCCGGCGATGCCAGCCCCACACCCCCAGCGAACTCACGATTCCAGCTCAGCCTGGCAATGCGATGCTCGTTACTTTTGACCGCGCCATCGCTAAGCGTAGAACCGACGTCACCTACGCCACCTACGGGATGCCCTGCATGAGGTGCCTCTGCCGACGTGATGTCTGCGTCCACTCCGGGCGCTGCGTCGACGTCGCCCGCCTGCACCGCCTCAGCGCCGTTCAGCCGATGGGTCCGACCGGCCAGACAGGTGCTCGGAATGTGGCGCCGCTCGGTCTCCCGCTTGTGAGCAGTATCGCGGATAATCGGCAGATGGAGTTCGGTGAGCACCACGGCAGCCCGGAACGCCGGATACTTGAGAACCGCAGCCAGCTTGATGTCGAGATCAGCCGGTCGGCACACGCCGAACGGAGCTTCCATCCTTGGTACGCTGTGCGGCCGAAGAGCGTAGCCCTGGCAGCAGTCGCATTCACGCTCTCCCGACAAGGCGCGAGCGCCGAGGATCTTCGAGCTGCTGTATCGCAATCGAACTACCTCGGGATCCGAATGGCTCTCGCTAAAGACGTCGGGATGCACAAATCGCGTCCTCAAATAGTTGATCTTTGCTCTGGCGTCGGCACTTTGGGTGTAGCGGCCTCGGAGCTCGGTTGCGGTGTAACCGCCGTTGACATTCACCTCATTCCGTCACTCATAAATGAGTTGCTCCATTATTACGGTGCCGATGCGACGTTGGTAGCTGATGGGAGGCATCGGGGAGTGTCGTGGGCCGGATGGCGGTCCGAAATCGAGCATGCTGTCGAGACAATTCTTAAGTCGATTGCATCCGTTCTTTCCTGGCCGTCGGAGGAGAGTGGTGGCAGGGATCTGGTTGCGCTCTGGGCGCGATCCATTCGCTGTCCGTGGTGCAATCTCAGGATTCCCTTGTTTGAGGGCTCAAAGATTACTGAGGGTGTTGCCTTCAGTCTGCAAATCTCCAATGAGGACGATGATGTCCGTGTTCACGTCTCAAGCGTGGACGGCGATACCAGTCGGACGTTCGTCCGTGGCACCGCTAGCTGCCCGAGATGCGGTACGCAGTCTCCGGTCCGCCTATCGGACACGTCCACAATGATAAGACTGTTGGAGTGGGACCGGTCAACAGGCGAAACGACGGTGGCAGGTATGCCCCATATCGTCGATGCCCCGACTTGGGCTTTAAGGCAAGATGGCAATTCCCAGCGGAGCCAACTCGGGGATCCGGATACGGTATGGGCTTACGTAATGGGCAATGAATTTCCCCTGTCTAAGGCATTGTTGCCTTCGCAAGCCGCATATTTGAAGGCAGCAATTGAGGCGATAGATGAAGTTGTGGCCACAATCAGGGGTCGTACGGGAGTGCCTGCTGGCGCTGCCGACGCTATATCGAAGGCTTGTCATTTGCTGCTAAGTGCCCAGCTGCCCGGTGTCTGCACCCTCACCCGTTGGGAGTCGCGGCGCTGCATTGTCGTACCTGCTAACTCTCGACTCGTCTGGACGGTGCCAGGTCTGTTTGCTGAGGCAGGGCCGACAACGCTTCGATCTTGGTGGCGAGACCGCGCGAGACGATTAGTAAGCCAGCTGGAGGATAGCTCGAACGTTCTGACTTCACCCATACGAGTGATCCGGGGTGATGCAGGACGTGGGGGCCTACAGCCCGAGAGTGCAGATGCCGTTATCTGGGATCCCCCGATCTACGACAACGTTGATTATGCGGTACTGGCACAACCGCACGAACTGATATTGGGAAAGCTGCGGACAGTCGAGCCTGAGCAGGGACAGGTGCCAGCATCTGAGACACTGCCTCAGGTTTCCAATGCGGTAACGGGTGGGGACGGCGTTGAGGTGCATGGCCGACCGAAATTTGATCGAGCCCAGTATGAGACTGCACTTCGGGATCAAGCAGCACAAGCTCGATTGCTGTTGCGTCCGGGTGGCCGCCTTGGCGTCTTTTGGCCAGTGCGGGATCCGTCCGGTCTGCAAGCCTTCCTCGACATAGTCGCGCCCACCGGATTCGAACTATTCCAGGCCGTGCGGCTGGCGACGCCGGATACCTCGCCGGGTAGTGTAGCGACCTACGTCTTGTTGTTCGATTTGGTTGGCAAGGCGGCGAGGAGCACGAAGTCCCATGTGAACGCTGGACGCGTCTTCGACCTTACCGACCGTGGAGCGCCTTCGCTCTACAATGGCCTTGCTGATATCCTTCTAAAGTATTGGAATGAGGACGACTTCCTAGGCTTCGTCTCGCCCGATTCGAAAGGCTCTGAGCGTCAGCGGGTTGCCGCCGGCATTGCTATCTACCCTGCACCAGAGGACCTACTGCTCGAACTAGGTCGTCCGGCACTTAGGGGTGTGCTTGACGAACTTTCGCTCACCGGCATGTCCCGCAACGACGCCCGAGCGATGTCACGTGATGTCCTTCGGGCCCTCGGTTTCACTGTGCCGGAGCCCCCGGGATTCTCAATAGGCGCCAACATTCAGGAGGCAAGCCTCGCCGCTCATCGTCTTCCATTATCTATGAGCCATGAGGATGCACGTGGCACCCTCTTGACTGTGATTACCTTGGTCGAGCGTGTGCTCCGTTTCGCTGACGTTGCCTGGGCTATGGCTGCCGCTGAGGATCGATGGGCCGAGGTTATCGACGATGTCGTGCGTAAGACGTCGGGTAAGAATTTTGAAGGTCCGGCTAGCATGACAATCGGTGACTGGAAAAACTGCTTTTGTCGCATTCCCGCCACCCTGCGAGAGCACGGTATCCGTGGTGAGCTATTTGGGCCCGTTGCTTCCGCGTTAAGTAAGAAGAAGGCGGACCAAAAGCTCGGAAGGCTGGTTCGCTTGCGTAACCAGATTGGGCATGACGATATCGACCTGTCGACACAGCCTATTGCGACATACATTCGGGAAACGTCCTCGGTCTGCCAAAGCGCTATTCAACTCTTAATAGAGCTTGTAAGGGACGCACGTCTTCCAATAACGCTTCAGCCACTTGAGGAGATTCGGGACCATTACGGGCGACGGCGTCTCGTTCTTGCCGATGCATTCGGGTCTCGCGTCGAGCTATTTGTTCAGAAGGATATTGACCTGGAGCGTCCACTGGTTTACTTGCCCTCTGCCTCAAATCTTCGGGACGTCGATCCAACGTTTGTGGACGGTGACCTCCTTGAGGGAGTGCTGCGGCTCGGGGCCGCCAACTGACCGTTGGCGGACCCAGGAGGGCGGGAGTATGGGTGGGTTGGATGGATTGTTAGGTCGCCGGCCGCTCAGCGAGAGTATCCGATAAGACAAAGAGGCCGAAAAACACAACCAACGGACAGGTCCGCAGGCTCTCCGCCGCCCTTGCCGCGGCGCCGCGAGGAGGTACCAGCTTGATGTGGTGATCCGTTGTGACCCGAGTCGGCTTCCACAGTCACTTATCCCGGTCATCCAGGGCATGACGGTCAACGCGACGGGCGGTCCGCCAAGTCCGTGTGGCCGGGCCACTACTGGCTCGTCACCCAGCCATCGGCGACCGGTCGGATGGTCTTGCGCCGACTCCGCCGTTGCCGGCGCCCGTGGCGTCGCCCCAGCGGCGACGTTCCCATCGTCCTGGGCGCAGCGCCAAGATTAAAGGCGAGCACGTCGAGCCTCGCCGGGATGATCTACCAATCTCCGCTGTTCGAAAAAGCGGCGTCGATACGCTGGATCCGCGGCAGCACCTGGTACGTGTTGTAGCCGAGAACGACGATCTGGATACATCATGGATGTGGGCCGACGCCTGCACCCCGAGCGACCGGGCGATCTCGATTGCCCCGCCTGGCTGGTCGGGCGGCAATGGTGTGGCGCGGGAGTTCCTGACTGCGGTGCCTGCATACTGCGTGAAGTCTCCCGAGGGGACGTGGGCCGCGCGGCCGCCGTTCGAGGTAGCTGAACCGGGCAGCCAAGAGCTCGGAGGCGCTGTCGCGCAACTTTCGGATAATCTGCTGGCTTGATCGGCGACGAAGACGCCGCGGCCGGGTGCGCCGACGACAATGCCCCGGTCGCGCAACAGGGCGAGCGCCCGAGCCGCCGTCGAGAAGGAGACGGAGGTCGGCGAGCTGCGAGTACGACGGCAACTTGGCGCCGGGCTTCGTACTCGCCAGTCTTGATTCATTCCGCAATATCGGCGGCGATGAGCGGGATCGGGGACACGTAGATCCTTTCGGGCTTTCACCTCGGTCCGATCCTCGCACCTCGTCCTCTTGGTTGACCTATGGCTCCTAGGCGGTGTCTTCAAAGGATCTTGGTGTCGGATGATGTAGCGCGTGGGTCGTCGCTACG
>NZ_JBHSBO010000037.1:0-3671 GCF_042650685.1 Micromonospora sp. GCM10011542 | reverse complement strand
CCCGGCAAGCGCGATCGCCTACTGAGGGCAGGAGCGGACGCCATCACCGAAGGCACGGACGGCATGGCCGAGCTGGCCAGGGCTCTACACCAGAGTGAGCCCAACAGCTGAGGTGCGACGCACCTCTGCCAGGTGATGCGCGACAGGTCCCAGAGGTCCTGGGGGCGGCAGGAGCCGCCGACAAACGTCCTGTCATGCCGAGTTGCGGACATGTGCGTCCACGCGGGCGATGACTACACCGGGTCGTCGTCGGAGGCGGTGCCGAGTGCGAGAACCCGCAAGTCCGATACGGCCCGTGTCAGCTCCTCGCCCGGGTCGATCGTCAAATCTGCAGCTGCTTTCCAGCCCTCGTTGCCCCATCCAGGCCCGGGGCTGCGAATGACGATCCGGAGCTGGATATGCCGGTACTCGTGTCGAGCCTCGATTCGGAGATCACCCTCGACTGACTCCCAGACCCGCTCTCCGCTCCAGCCGCGCCAATCGTCAGCGAGCTGGCCAAAGAAATCAGCAAGGTCTTCGAAGCCTGACGCGTAGTTGTGAACGACCTGCCTGGACGCAGCGAGTCCATCGCAGCGAAGCTCTGCCGTCACGTACTGCGGGGGACGATGCGACGTGTTATCGGGCGTTAGCCGAAGCCATTCCCCGCGTGCCCCGAGTTGAACTGCAACCACGATGGTCATCTTGGCAGGGAAGGAGCCTTGATGCATCCTCAATTGCCGCGTTCCGCGCGCCGACTGTGCTCGCAGATCAGTTGGCGGACGAGTGTCGCGCATCAGTCGACGGAGGACACGGCGCAGACCGCGCGCATTGCCGAATTCCGCTCTATCAGATCAAGGCGGCCCGCAAGCGGGCCGCGCCGGCCGCGCTCGGCCTGCTGGCGGCGCAAGCGCCGGCATCGGCCGGCGCGCCGGCCATGAAGGGCATGCCTCCGGCGGGGGCCAGACGACTCCGAGATGGAGTTGCCGAACGATTCCGGTTCGTGGGTGGTGGGATGCCATCCCGCCAGCCACCGACCCAGGCAAGCCGAGCAGACCAGGGCCAGGGCGCCAAGGTCGTTCGTCCGGTAGGGCGCTCCACCTTGGCACCCTGGCCCTGGCCCGCTCCACGGTGTGTGGGTCGGCGGCAGACGGGATGGCAGCGGGGTTCGGCGCTCAAGCGCCGGTCGTGCCGACGAGCAGCTGATGAAGAAGTTTGTGAGTCGAGGCTAAGATGCAGGGCTCCCTCTGATGAATGAATGGGGTAGCGAGGATGAATCCCCTTAGCCCGTCTCAGCAGAGCTTATTGGCGGCCCTTGTTCCGCTGGTGTCCTCGTTGCTTACCGCAGTCGTCGCAGTAGCAGCGGTGGTGGCCAGCCGAAAATCATCAAGCGATGCCGTGCAAAAGGACCTGAAGCTGAGCCTATGGGAAAAGCGCAATGAGATTTACATCGAACTGCTTTTGAGGCTTGAGCGGCAGGATCCATCAAACCGCCCTGCCGCCGTCGCCATGCGAGATAAAGCCCTGTCCGGGAGAGCAGTCTCCTTCCTTCAGCAGGACCCGAACTCGAAAGACTGGAAAAACTTCGAGGCAAGGCTCCGCGCGTATGCGTCGAAAGACGTTTGGGCGCTCTATTCGATATGGCTGACCACCCTCGGTACATGGACTTTTTTGCGCAGCGCTTGTCTAACCCACATCATGGGCGACCAAGAAAAATTCGACAACTTTTCGCAGCGGGAAGATATAACGCGGGACGCGCTCCTGAGAATATCTAGAACAATAACTCACTATGTGAGAGCTGAATTGCGATTCGAGCGCGTGCCCCCGGTGAAGGCGCGATATAAGCCTGGGCCATTGGGAGGGATCGAGGACATTCGGGTCGCTCCGACCGGCAGTGAAGAGGACTTCACCTACCAGGACCCGCCCTTCGTGATGAACGTCCGAAAGGACGGCCGGGGCTGGTCGTTCAGGTACCAACTACCCCCCGGTGTCACGTACACCGACTGGCTCGGTGGCCCCCCTAACGCTTCGTAGGTCGGGTTATCGGTTGCGGATACCAGGTTTCACAGACGAAGGGTGAAGGGGAAACTGAAGGTGTCGCGTCAACCTCAACTGTGCGGTTGACAGTGAAGTTTGCGGGCGCCGAGCGGCCTGTGCAGGCTTGCCGGTCTTCTTCCGCACTCTTTCTGCTGTCAGCCATGGCCCAAGCCGCGCCTATACCGCCAATCAAGATTCCGGCAGCGAGTGTGCCGCCTATCGTTTTGAATCGAAGTCCACGCTGGATACTCGGCCTAACCGCCGGTCTTGCTGGTAGAGGGCTAAGGGGGCGGGTTGGTTGAGGCGAGCGTTGAGGTGGTGCGGGACGTTCGGCGAGGGCGAGACGGTAGTCCTCTGCCTGCGGGAACACTTGTGCTACTTCACGCAGCGCCTCAATGTTCGGAATTTCAGCTGCGACATTCCTTAGATCACTAATCGCTGCCTCAAGTCGACTGGTAACGTCAACCGCTGCCTGCAGTCGGTCGATGACGTCGAAGTTGGTGAAATGCTCGAAGGCCTCGGCGGCTGTTAGGAGGGTGCCGCCGGTTACGGTTTCCGCAAAAAGCCCGAACTGCTGAGCCGAGTGCGACAAATCCGGCACTGTCTCAGCGAAGTAGGCCAGAAGCTGTGCCGAATGATGGAATTCACCGTCCGGCGCAGGCAGACGTTCGACGGCCTCACGGAGCAGCTCTGCGGCACCATGTGCAATCTGGCCAGCACTCTCGAGCCTGTCCACTGTCTGACTGAGTTCTTGCATGGTCTGCTTGTAAGATTCGAGCAGCAATCCGGGCAGTTTGTCACTGATGGGGCCTGTCCGTTCGAGGATACCTAGGGCCTCAGCATCAAAGTCCTTCTCGCGCTCCTTCTTCCATTCACGCAGCACGCTGGACGGATAGTGCATCCAAGTCGCCCGATTGTCGATAATCTTGTGGTGCTCACCGCACAAGACCAGAAGGTTCGAGAAGGCCTCGGTGTTGGCGCATGGTTCCTCGCCGCGAGGGCCGTTGGGTTCAGCGGCCACAATGTGGGCGATCTCGCCAACGAAGATCGGCTGGCCTTGCTCAACGACGAGCACCCGGACAGTGCAACCAGGGGCGTAGCAATGACCCCGACTCATTCCGAACAGGGCACGCTTGATCCGCTCTCTCACGCTGCCGCGTTGTCCAGCCATGGCGGTCAGGGTAGGTCCAGGGTCCGACAAGGTTGACTACATCGAGGGCTGGGCTGCCGTCCAGCCGTACAAGGTGGCCCATGCCATCCACGTGCCAGTAGGCCGTACCTCCACCGGTCACCAGCGGGCACCGAATGGTCCGCGCCGCCCACGGCTGACCTGGCCCATCAGGTCTTGGTCGTCCCTGATCTTCGTCCTTCCAAACTCACGCTTGCAGGGACAGCGGTGTCGGGGAGCGGTGCCTATCCTCTCGGCCATGGGAGCAATCAAGCCGTGGCATCTGTCCGTCCTTACGCTTTGCTGCCTTTTGCCGACTGCTGTGGCGATCGTTGGCGGGGTCTGGGCGGTCCGCCGATCCCGTAACCGTCGCTGAGGCACAACCGCGGTCGAAGCTGCCGGGCCATCCACGGGCCACAAGCGGGTGCCACTAGGCCGTGTCTTCAAAGGTTCATAACCATTGGAGTAGCGCGGCGATGGTGACGGTGGC